>CAYVDV010000338.1:0-6328 GCA_964450465.1 uncultured Saprospiraceae bacterium | reverse complement strand
CTACCCCGACCGCTTGTGCCAATGCGGCGTCAATATCCCCACTGCCGCCCCAACGCCGTAGCCAACCAATACATCGCTCAGGAAATGTTTCCCTGCGGCTATGCGCAGATAGCCGGTCAGGGCCGGAATGGTGGCTGCCAATCCCCACACGAGGGGTTTGAAGCGACTGTCGGGATGGTAATCCGAGTAAACCTTTGCGGTAAAGAAACAGAGGGCTGCCGTCGAGGAGGTGTGTCCCGAGAAGAAAGAATTCCGGGCATCCTTCGTCATTTTTGCTGCGAGTGGCACGTCGGGGTTGTACACGAAGGGCCGGCTTCGGTGGACCAGGTTTTTGGTGAGCAGGGTGAGGCCACTGCTCACAAAAATGGTTTCGCCGGCAAGGGCGGCTATCGTACCGGCGTCGCTGCGCGCCGAAGGGCTGATCATCAATGCAAGCGGCAGGGCCACCGAGGTATAAAACAGGTAGTCGCTGGCTTTGGCCGCGCTCCCGGAGTGCAGACGCGTCGCAAAGCGGTCGGGCGCCAATAAATCCGTAACGTTCAGCCCTGCGATCTGCTCCGGCGTGAGGGGGTGCAAACGGCTTTGGAGCCAGAGCCCTCCGCCCAGGCTGCCGGCGCCGGCTGTTGTGAAAGCCGCCTCTTTGCGCCAGTTGAGCTGATAGGGCGACTGGGCGGAGAGCGGCGCGGCCAGGAACAGGAGCAACGTGAACCAAAGGAGTATCCCAAACCTGCCGGACGTACGGAAACAGCATTTCATGTCGCTAAGGAACGATGAAATTAGCAAAAACCGGCTGTGCTTTCCGGGGCAATCGGCCTCAAACGGCCTCCAAATGCGCAGCCATCCGCTTCCGCTGCACAAAAGCCCGGACTTCCTTCCACTTCCAGGTGTTCAGCACATCGTCCGGGGTACACCAGGCCCGGCGGGCCAGCAATACGCCCAGTTTCATGTAGCGGAAATTGGACAACAGGTGCATATCGGTGCTGATGACCAGTTTGACGCCTTTTTCCCGGGCCAGATGCGCCCATTCGTCGTTGAGGTCCATGCGGTTGGGTTGGGCGTTGATCTCCAGGGCGGTGCCGGTTTCGGCAGCGGCTTCGATAACCCGGCGCATGTTTACCGGATAAACATCCCGCGCACCGATCAGCCGTCCGGTGGGGTGGCCGATGATGGAAATGTACGGGTTTTCACAGGCCCGGATGAGCCGGTCGGTATTGTCGCGGCTGAAGGCGGTGTGGATGGCAGCCACGGCGATATCCAGCTGGCTGAGCAGCTCGTCAGAGAGGTCCAGCGAGCCGTCGGGAAGTATATCCACTTCGGCGCCGGCTTTGACGAACTCCCGGCCCAGTTTGGCGTTCACATCGCGGATGGCCTGGAGTTGTTCGAGAAACTGGTTCTCGGCCATGCCGTGGGCAATACGCGAGGATTTGGAGTGGTCGGTCAGGACGATGTAGTCGTAGTCCAGGTTTTTTTTCACGTAGCGCACGATCTCTTCGATGGTGTGCATGCCGTCGGACCACTGGGTGTGCATCTGCAGGTCGCCGCGGATATCCTCGAGTTCGACCAGCCGGGGGATCCGGTTTTGGGCGGCGAGGTCCAGCTCGCCGCGATCCTCGCGCATTTCGGGCGGTATCCAGGCCATGTCCATGGCGCGGTACACGTCTTCTTCGCGGGCGCCGCCGAGCCGTTTGTTGTCCCGGAGCCGGAAAACGCCGTATTCACTGATCTTCAGGCCTTTTTCGCGGGCGAGGCTGCGCAGGTGGATGTTGTGTTCTTTGGAACCGGTGAAATACTGCAGCGCGGCGCCCCACTCGTCGGGGTGTACCAATCGGATATCGACCTGCCGGAGCTGCTCCTTGAGTATGGCGCTTACCTTGGTCTCGCCTTTAGCCAGGACGGATTTGATGTTGCCCAGACCGGTGAAATAGTCCACGATTTTCGTGCGATGCCGGTCTTCGGCGGCTACCAGAATATCGATATCACCGATGGTTTCTTTGGCCCGGCGCAGGCTGCCGGCGAGTTCGACTTTTTGCACTTCGGGCAGGCGGCTCAGGAGCCGCACGATGCCTTCGCCCAGTTCGAGGGCATCCCAAAGCAGCATGCGTTCTTCGAGGGTTTTATGCAGTTTCAGGCCTTTTAGCATGTTCTCCACCTTTTTTTCGCCGAAGCCTTTCAGGCGGCTGATGCTGCCGTCCTGCAGTGCTTTGACGATGCCTGCGCGGGTGCGGATGCCCAGAGCGCTGCTGATCGCCTTGATCGACTGGGGCCCGAAGCCCTTGATGTCGAGCAAGTCCAGCAGCTCGTGGGGCACGCTTTCCTTGAGCGCCTCGTATTGGACAATTTTTCCGGTTTCGAGATACTCCCGGATCTTTTCCGCGATGCTTTCGCCGATGCCGGGCAAATTTTCGAGCGCTCCGGGTTCGGTAAAACGGCTGACATCTTCCTCCAGTCCGGCGAGTACCCGGGCTGCCCGCAGGTAGGCGCTTGCCCGGAAGTGGTTAGCTCCGTCGTTGAAGGTGTAGATATCTCCCATTTCCTTGAAAATGCGGGCCAGTGCTCTGTTGGTGGGCGTCATAGCAATAGAGATGGTGGTTGGTTAGCGCGTTTCCGGTCTCTGGTTGGGGGGCCTTTGGCGACTGGTACAAGTCCCCCTGCGTTCACGGCAATACGGTTTGGCGGAAAGGTAGCGGTCTGACAGGAGGCTGGAAATGACGAGCGTCATTGTATTGGATAATTCTGTAAGGTCAATCCTCTCCCACCTCAAAATACCGGCACGCCACTGCTGCCCGCCAGGGCCGTATGCCGACCAGGCCTTCAATATCCGGAGGGCTGGCTACCTGATAGCGGAGATGATTGTTGACAAAAACAGAGATGTATCGCGGGGTGACGTGTACCGAAAAATGGTATTCCAGACCGTCTTCTACGCGGAAGGGCACCCCGGTATCGAGGTGTTCAAAGGCAAGATAATCGTTCCCGGAAAGTGCGCCGACCCGTTCCAGCAGCATGCGGCTGCCGTCAAGCAGGATGTGGTAATATTGCGGCGGCTGGGCGGCTGTCTGTTTCCAGCCCAGGATCAGGCCGGCATTGGCGGTTTGGCTGTGTGCGCCGGCATGCTGGGCATAGCCATTAAAGGCCAGTACGGCCTTGATCGTGAAGGGTTGGGCGCCGTAGTCGTACCGGGACAGCAGGTACTGATATAACCCCTGGCTCCGGAACAAGGATTTTTCCGGAAAAAAGTCCCATTCTCCAACGCGCGTCAAATGTTGCCAATGGGAATAGTCGCAGAATTGTTCGCTTTTCCGGCCGGTCAGGGCATTCTTTACGGATACCAATTCGGTAAAATCACCGCCAAACCCCGGATCGCCCATGCGCACATCGAAAAAACGGTTCTTGCGAAGGTTTTGGAGGGCCGAGCCAAAGGAGAAGTAATGCTGGAAACCGACGTTCATATTCCGTTGGTGAAGTATTTTGCCCGGCGGCTCCATACTTTTGCGCAGCACTACTTTCACGGTCATTTTGGCGTTAGCCCGTTGCGCCAGATTGCGCATTTTCTCCAGAAGCGCCTGCAGGTTTTTTTCATCTGTCGGGTCTATGGTCCATTCGATGCTGATTTCGCCGTTCTCGGGGATATCCGGATCGTCCAGGATAACAGACGGCTCGATGGGGAGCGGCGTTTGGCCGGGGGGGGCGGGGAGGGAGGGCACCCCAATGTCGCCCCATTGGCGGGGTTCGGTGTTTTGGCCGGCATGGGCAAAAAAGCCTTCAGCGAAACCGATGCCATGTTCTGCCTGCAGGAACTCCAGCAGGGGTACGGCGTAGTTCCGGAAATTGGTGTTGGTCACGTGGGGCTTGGCCACCAGTGTGTCGCCGGGTTTAAAGACCTGCCAGCCCTTCAGTTTGGACAGGTAGCCTGCGCTGATGCCGCACACTTCCGCGAGGTGTGCCTGGGTCACGCGCAATTCTTCCAGGGCGATATAGAGGCCGGTCTGGAACAGCGTGTAGTAGTCGTTCTGGCTGATGGCTTGCATAGCAATCTTTCCACAAAAAAACGCGATTGCCGGCAATCCGGGAAATTTTTCAGGAAACCGGCGGGATTTCCTGCAGCTTTTCCCAGACTGGTCCGACCCCTTACCCCGAAGTCCGGGTGCCTGTACTTTTGCCCCAACCTTAAACATCACGGGCATTGTGGCGCTCTGCCTGTACAAATTGAACGACGATGGACACGAAACGCAAGATCTTTAACCTGATCATTCTCGACGAAAGCGGCTCAATGAGCTCCATTGAAAAACCAACGATTGCGGGCTTCAACGAAACGGTACAAACGATCAAAGGCCAGCAACAGCACCACCCGGAGGAAACCCACTACATCTCCGTGGTGAGTTTCAACGGTATGGGCATCAAAACCCTGCTCTGGAACCAGCCTGCATCCGAGTTGTACGAACTGGACGGCACCCGTTACCGCCCCGACGCCAACACACCCCTGTACGATGCCATGGGTATGGCCTTCACCCGCCTGCGCGCCCAACTGGAACTGCTGCAGCAGTATCATGTGCTGGTCACTGTGTTTACCGACGGGATGGAAAATGCCTCCAAAGAGTACAGTGGTGAAGCCATCCGGCGCATGGTAGAAGAACTGAAGCCCCAAAACTGGACCTTTACCTACATCGGCGCCAACCACGACGTGGCGGCTGCGGCTCATCGGATGGGTATTACCAACATCATGCGTTTCATGGCCGATGATGCCGGCGTAGCGCAGGCGCTCAAATTCGAACGCTCCTCGCGCAGCGCCTATTACCGGAAGCTGCGGGAGAACAAGGCGGTGCAGGAGGACTTCTTTAAGGGGGAGGAGGAATAAGCGCGCATACGTCTTCCTAACCTTTCCCCGTTCCGCTTGTTTACCCAGGCATGAACATTCTCCTAACCGGCGCCAACGGCTACATCGGTCAGCGCCTGCTTCCGGTGTTGCTCGAACAAGGACATACTGTCCATTGCTGCGTGCGGAGCCGGCAGCGCTTCGAGGCGCCTTCGCATGCGCGCATGCACGTGCTGGAGCTGGATTTTCTGCAGCCGCCGGCTGATGCCGCCCTGCCTGCCGCCATCGACGTGGCCTTTTTCCTCATCCATGCCATGGGCGAAAAGGCGACTTTTCCAGCCGGGAGCAGGCTACCGCAGAAAATTTCGTCCGGCTCGTGCAGGGTACCCAATGCAGGCAGATCGTGTATCTGAGCGGCATCGTAAATGAAGCGGAGTTGTCGGAGCACCTGAGCAGCCGGTTTGCAGTGGAAAAAGTCCTCCGCAGCGGTGCGGTGCCCGTCACCGTGCTGCGGGCGGGCATTATCGTGGGCTCCGGGAGCGCCTCGTTTGAGATCATCCGGGATCTGGTGGAAAAGCTCCCTGTCATGGTTGCCCCGAAGTGGCTCAACACCCGCTGCCAGCCCATAGCCGTCCGCAATGTCATCGAATTTTTATCGGGGGTCATGTTGCGGGCGGATACGTACAACCGGGATTTTGATATCGGCGGGGAGGAGATCCTGACGTACCGGCAAATGTTGCTGCAATTTGCGGAGGTTCGCCGGCTGAAACGCCTGGTGATCACCGTGCCTGTGATGACGCCGCGGCTCTCTTCCTACTGGCTGTACTTCATCACCTCCGTGTCCTATTCGCTGGCGGTCAACCTGGTGGACAGCATGAAGATCAATGTGATTTGCCGGCCCAATACCCTGGCAAAGGATCTCGGCATTCCCCTGCTCAATTACCGGGAAGCCGTAGAGCGCGCCTTTCACCGGATCGAGCAAAACATGGTGGTCAGCAGCTGGAAAGACGCGTTCAGTTCCTTCGACACGAATCCCCGGCTGATGGACTATCTGGAGGTGCCCCGGTACGGTTGTTTGAACGATGAAAAACGCCGCCTCATACCCGGCGACGAAGCAGCGGTGCTGGACCGGATCTGGCGCATCGGCGGCGAAACCGGTTGGTACTACGGCAATTTCCTCTGGCGGATCAGAGGGCTGCTCGATAAAATGGCGGGCGGCGTCGGCCTGCGCCGTGGCCGCACCCATCCCGACAGCATACACCCCGGTGATGCGCTCGACTTCTGGCGGGTCCTGGTGGCCGACCGGCAGCAAAAACGGCTCCTGCTTTTCGCCGAAATGAAACTCCCCGGCGAAGCCTGGCTGGAGTTTCGGATCATTCCCGGCAAACAGGGCGCCGAGCTTTGGCAGACCGCTACCTTCCGCCCCCGCGGTTTGTGGGGCCGTTTGTACTGGCTGAGCGTACTGCCGTTGCACTTTTTGATCTTTAACGGGATGATCGACCGTCTGGTGGACGGCGC
>CAYVDV010000337.1:0-6384 GCA_964450465.1 uncultured Saprospiraceae bacterium | reverse complement strand
TTGCAAAACGCACCGCCACCGGCCAGTGAAGAAGAATTGTTGTCCCTGCTGGCCGACCGGATCGCCGAACTGCTCGAAAAACAACCGGAATACCTGTTCAGCCTCCTGTACCGGCTCGATGTGCTGGAAAAAAAGATCCACCCCGTGATGCAGCCCGATGCGCCGGAGCCGGCCAACTGGGGCCTGGCCCGCCTGGTGCTGGAACGGCAAAAACAACGCGCCGAAACCAAGCGCACGATTAAACCCGAGCCGCTGGAAGGAATGGACGACTGGGCGTGGTGAGGGCCGGGGCTACCAAACACTGTTTGCCCCTCTCCTCTTATCGCTTATCTAAAAAGAATATAATTTTGCCCTGCGAGGCAATTGTAGCCCCTTGCCCCGATTGCGGCAACAAACTTTGCGTATCTTTGCGCCGCTTATTTGCCTAACCAAAAATTTTACGATATATGCAATCCAACGGCGCCAGTTCCCAGACCCGCACGGCTCGCGAAGACCGCTACCAGCACCACGACTACTACGGCGTGGATGAATTGTTTTCTCAAGAACACCTCCTCGCCCGCGACGCAGTGCGGCAGTGGGTAAAAGCCGAGGTGAGCCCCATTATTGAAGATTATGCCAACCGCGCAGAATGCCCCACGCACCTGTTCAAAGGCCTGGCGGAAATCGGCGCTTTCGGTCCCTCCCTGCCGGCCGAATACGGCTGCGGCGGCATGGACGAGATCGCGTACGGCGTGATCATGCAGGAACTCGAGCGCGGCGACTCCGGTGTGCGCTCCATGGCATCGGTGCAGGGCTCGCTGGTGATGTATCCGATCTACAAATTCGGCTCGGAAGAACAGCGCCGCTACTACCTGCCCAAACTGGCCGCCGGCGAACTCATCGGCTGCTTCGGCCTCACGGAGCCCGACCACGGCTCCAATCCCGCCGGCATGGTGACCAATGTGAAAGACGACGGCGACGCCTATATCCTTAACGGCGCCAAAATGTGGATCACCAACTCCCCCGTGGCAGACATCGCCGTGGTATGGGCCCGCCGCGAAGACGGCAAGGTGATCGGCATGATCGTCGAAAAAGGAATGAAAGGGTTCACCGCGCCGGAAATCCACGGCAAGTGGTCGCTGCGCGCCAGCATCACCGGCGAACTCGTGTTCGAAGATGTGCGCGTGCCCAAGAAAAACGTGCTGCCCGGCGTTGTAGGCATGAAAGGCCCGCTCACCTGCCTGTCGAAAGCCCGCTACGGCATCGCCTGGGGCGCTATCGGGGCTGCGCTGGATTGCTACGACTCCGCCCTGCGTTATTCCAAAGAGCGGGTCCAGTTTGGCAGACCCATCGGCGGCTTCCAGCTTACGCAGAAAAAACTGGCCGAGATGATCACCGAGATCACCAAGGCCCAGCTGCTCACCTGGCGGCTCGGCACGCTGGCCAATGAGGGCAAGGCCACGGCCGCCCAGATCTCCATGGCCAAGCGCAACAACGTGCACATGGCCCTCGAGGTGGCCCGCGAAGCCCGGCAGATCCACGGCGGCATGGGCATCACCAACGAGTACCCCTGCATGCGCCATCTGATGAACCTGGAAACCGTGCTTACCTACGAAGGTACCCACGATATCCACCTGCTTATTACCGGCTACGATGTGACCGGCCTGGATGCGTTCAAGTAAGCCATTGCCCGGTATGTCCGATACCACGCGCTATTCCCTGTTGTTCGCCCTTTTGGGTGCCCTGCTTTACGTGCCGTTTCTGGGCGGTGTGCATTTGTTCGACTGGGACGAGATCAATTTTGCGGAGATCAGCCGGGAAATGATCCTGCTGAAGGACTACCTCGAACCGAAAGTCAATTTCCAGCCCTTCTGGGAGAAACCGCCCTTTTTCTTCTGGACCCAGGTGCTGGCCATGCGGAGTTTCGGGGTGGGCGACTTTGCCGCCCGCCTGCCCAACGCCCTCTGCGGTATCCTCACCCTGGTGATCGTGTTCCGCATCGGCGAAAAACTCTACGACACCCGCTTCGGCATCATTTGGGCCACCGTATATCTGGGCACGATCCTGCCGTTCCTGTATTTCAAATCAGGAATAATCGACCCCTTTTTCAACCTATTCATCTTTCTGGGGCTGTACTTTTTTATCCTTTCGTACTGGAAAAAAGACGGCTTTACCGGCATCGAACTGCCGCGCAACCGCTGGTGGTACCTGTTTCTGGGCGGTTTTTTCATCGGTATGGGCATCCTGACCAAAGGACCGGTGGCCTACCTGATCCCCGTGCTCACCATGGGGGTGTACTGGATCTACCAGCGCCTGCGCTTTTATGTAAACGTGCCGGAATTTTTGTTTTTCAGTGCAGCGGCGGCGTTGGTTACCCTGGCGTGGTTTGGTCTGGAGACCTGGGCGCACGGCCCCTGGTTCGTTGCCGAATTCACCAAATACCAGTACCGGCTTTTTTCCACGCCCGATGCCGGACACGGAGGATTCCCGGGCTACCACTTCGCGGTTTTGCTCGTCGGTTGTTTCCCGGCCTCCATTTTTGCGGTTCGCGCCTTTTTCCGCCTCCCCGATGAACAGCGCGATCACCAGCAGGATTTCCGCCGCTGGATGAAGTTCCTGTTCTGGACGGTGCTTATCCTCTTCAGCATTGTTCGGTCCAAGATCGTGCACTATTCGTCCATGTGTTACTTCCCGCTGACGTTTCTCGCGGCTGTGGTGCTCGACAAGCTGCTGCACGGCGAGATCCGGATGACGGGCTGGATGAAAGGATTGCTTGCAGGCGTAGGCGGTATCTTCGTGCTGGCCACGGTGGCCCTGCCCTTTGCCGGCATGCAGGCAGCCGTGCTGAAACCCCTGTTTAAAGACCCATTCGCGCAGGCCAATCTGGATGCCGACATACACTGGACCGGCTGGGAACTCTTGCCCGGCCTCTTGCTTCTGATCCTGCTGATCCTGACCCTGCGGTGGTTCGGGCGTGAACGCCGCGAGCGGGCCTTCTATGTGCTTTTTGGGGGCACGGCGGTGTTTGTGATGCTCACGCTGATCTTCTTTATCGGGCGCATCGAAGGGTATTCGCAGCGGGCGGCCATCGAGTTTTTTGAAAGCAAGGCCGGCGAAGATGTCTATTTCGCCACCTATGCCTACAAGACCTACGCCCAGTATTTTTACACCCGGAAACAACCATCGGCCAATGAAAACGCCTACGACCAGAACTGGCTTTTCAATGGCCCTATCGACAAAGACCTGTACGTGGTGGCGAAAAATATCCGCGCGGACGAACTCCGCACCCGGGGCGATATGGAGGAAATCGGCGAGAAGAACGGGTTCGTCTTTTTCCGGCGAAAAGCGGTGCGGCAGCCGGAATAACGTTTTAAAACAATTTATTTAAAAAAAGAAATTCTTTCCGTATTTTTGCCTCCGGCCGAATTCCGGCATGCCGATCGTTTCCCAATATGCGCTAAACCGAACCTACCATGGCTCGTTCAAAAAAAGATACGTCTGTTCCGCCTACCGTTTCCCACAACGGCGAAGATACCGTGATCACCCTCTCGGGGATGTACCAGAACTATTTTCTGGACTATGCCTCCTACGTTATTCTGGAGCGCGCCGTTCCGGCTCTTGAAGACGGACTGAAGCCGGTGCAGCGGCGGATCCTGCATGCCATGTTTGAGCAACACGACGGTCGCTACCACAAGGTCGCCAACCTGATCGGACAGACGATGCAGTACCACCCGCACGGCGACGCCGCCATCGGCGATGCCCTGGTGAACATGGGGCAAAAAGACCTGCTGATCGACTGCCAGGGAAACTGGGGTGATTACCGCACCGGCGACTCGGCGGCCGCGCCGCGTTATATCGAAGCGCGCCTCACCAAGTTTGCCCTCGATGTGGCGTTCAACCCCGACACCACCCGCTGGCAGCAGTCGTACGACGGCCGGAAACGCGAACCGGTCACTCTCCCGATGAAATTCCCGCTTGTGCTGGCCCAGGGCGTTGAAGGGATCGCCGTCGGCCTGAGCACCAAGATCCTGCCCCATAATTTCATCGAGATCATCAAGGCCAGCATTGCCGCGCTGAAGGGACGGAAAATCGACCTGTACCCGGATTTTCCTACCGGCGGCATGATCGATGTGAGCAACTACAACGGCGGCGGCCGCGGCGGCAAGGTGCGTGTGCGGGCCCGTATCCGGGAAATCGACAAGAAAACCCTGCAAATCACCGAGCTCCCCTACGGCGTGTATGTGTCCGATCTGATCGACTCGGTCCTCAAGGCCAACGACAAGGGCCAGATCAAGATCAAAAAGGTGATCGACAAGACGGCGGCCGAAGTGGACATCGAGATTGAACTGCAACCCGGCGTCAGCCCCGACGTCACCATCGACGCCCTCTATGCCTTCACCAGCTGCGAGGTAAATATCAGCCCCAACTGCTGTGTGATCGTGGACAATAAGCCCTTGTTCACCGATGTGAACGAGCTGCTGCGGATTTCTACAGAGAATACCAAAGAACTGCTCCGCCGCGAACTGGAGATCCTCCGCCGCGAACTCGAGGAGAAATTGCACTTCGCATCCCTGGAAAAGATCTTTATCGAAAACCGGATCTATCGCGATATCGAAGAGTGCGAAACCTGGGAAGCCGTGCTGGAAACCATCGACCGGGGACTGAAAAAATACGTCACCACACCCGCAGAAGCGGGGTACGCCAAGGAGACGAAGAAGATCAAACTGCTGCGCGAAGTCACACAGGACGATATCGTTCGCCTCACCGAGATCCGCATCAAGCGGATTTCCAAATTCAACTCCTTCAAGGCCGACGAAGAGATCGCCAAACTCAACGAACACCTGAACGAGACCCTGCACCACCTCGCTCACCTGACGGAATACGCCATCGCCTATTTCGAACGCCTGCTGGAAAAATACAGCAAGGGCCAGGAGCGCCGGACCGAAATCCTCGTGTTCGACGAGATCCGCGCCACGGAGGTAGTGGCCAACAACGCCAAACTATACGTGGACCGTGCCGGCGGCTTTCTCGGAACCGGCCTGAAAAAGGACGAGTTTGTACAGGACTGCTCCGATATCGACGATATCATTGTGTTCCGGCGCGACGGCGTGATGAAAGTCGTGCGAATTGGCGAAAAAGTATTTGTCGGGAAAGACATCCAGCACATCGCCGTTTGGAAGAAAAACGACGAGCGCACCACCTATAACCTCGCTTACGTTGACGGCAAGTCCGGGCGATCCATGGTCAAGCGCTTCAACGTAACGGCCATCACCCGCGACAAGGAGTACCCCGTGGGCGGCGACGGCAAGGGCTCCAAGATTCTTTACCTGACCGCCAACCCCAACGGCGAAAGCGAGGTTGTGACCGTTACGCTGAGCCCGGGTTGCCCCGCCAAGATCAAAGTGTTCGATTATGATTTTGCGGAGTTGTCCATCAAAGGCCGCGATGCACAGGGCAATATCCTGACCAAGTACCCGGTCAAAAATATCCGCCAAAAAGAGGTGGGCAAGAGCACCATCGGCGCCCTGAAACTCTGGTACGACGAGATCACCGGCCGCCTCAATACCCAGGAACGGGGCCGGTTGCTCGGCGAATTCGACACCGGCGATATGATCCTCGTGCTCTACCACGATGGCTCCTACGAACTCACCGATACCGATCTGCTTCAGCGCTTCGAGCCCAAAGAGATCCTTCATTTGGGCAAATTCAACCCCAAAATGGTGGTCAATGCCGTGCATTTCGATGGGCACAAGGGCTGGACCATGGTCAAGCGATTCCAGATCGAAACGACCAAACTCCGCGAACGGTTCTCCTACCTCAGCGATCACCCGAAGTCAAAACTGCTCTTCGCCAGCGTGCTCCCAAACCCGCGTATCAAATACAGCATCCGGGTCAAAGGCAAGGCCATGCCCGGCGAGATCAGCCTGGGCAATTTCATGGACATAAAGGGCTGGAAAGCGGTGGGCAACAAACTCAGCGATTCGCTCCTGAGCTCCATCAAGGAAGTCGAGGCGGAAAGCGGCAAACAGGAGCACGCAGATGAAGTGCTGCAGGGCAACCTGTTCGGTGAACCGGAACCCGCTGCCGAGACAGTAGCCAAGCCGAAAGCGCCGCGCAAGGAACCCGCCGCTAAAAAGGATGCGCCCAAAAAGAAAGCGGACAAAAAAGACGAGCCCAAAAAGACGTACAAGGCTGGCGATACGATCGAGTTTGATTAGACGTACTGTCGTGCTTGATCTGACTGCGTAGATTGAACAGATGCTTGCAGCATGACAAAAGGGAAGACCCGGGCAATTTTTTAAGGCAGGAAAAGGGGGAGCCCCGGTTCCAATGTAAATAAACGACGCAGACCTTCCCTTTTGTCATCTTGTAAAGATCCGTTCGCTCAAAAAAGGGAAGACTGCG
>CAYVDV010000336.1:0-6388 GCA_964450465.1 uncultured Saprospiraceae bacterium | reverse complement strand
CAACTGGAATTTGCCAAGGTCGAATGGGAAGAAGAGAGCAAGATCAAACGCTACCCGGTGGAAGAGGATGATATCGCCGAAGTGGTGGCCATGATGACCGGGATCCCGGTGAAAAAAGTGGCTACCAGCGAAAGCAAAAAACTCGTCCACATGGCCGACGACCTGCGCAAAATGGTCATCGGACAGGATGAAGCCATCATCAAGATTGCCAAAGCCATCCAACGCAACCGCGTAGGCCTGAAAGATCCGAAAAAACCCATCGGTTCCTTTATCTTCCTCGGCCCGACCGGTGTGGGTAAAACGGAACTCGCCAAGGCGCTTGCCCGCTATCTCTTCGACAGTGAGGATTCCCTGGTGCGGGTGGACATGTCGGAATACATGGAAAAATTCTCGGTCAGCCGCCTCATCGGCGCGCCTCCGGGATATGTCGGCTACGAAGAAGGCGGACAACTCACCGAAAAAGTACGGCGCAAGCCCTACTCCGTGGTGCTGCTCGACGAAATCGAAAAAGCCCACCCCGATGTGTACAATATTCTGCTTCAGGTGCTCGACGACGGCCAACTGACCGACGGGCTCGGCCGCAAGGTGGACTTCAAGAATACCCTGATCATTATGACGTCCAATATCGGCGTCCGCCAGTTGAAAGACTTTGGCCAGGGCGTGGGTTTTGCCACCAAGGCGCGCCAGGAAGCCGCCGAAGACAACACCAAGACGGTGATCCAGAATGCACTGAAACGCACCTTCTCGCCGGAGTTCCTCAACCGGATCGACGACGTGATGGTGTTCAACTCTTTGGGCCGCGAAGAAATCTTCAAGATCATCGACAATGCCTTGTCCGGTCTGATGAAGCGACTGAGCAACATGAAGTTTACGCTCTCGCTGACGGATGAAGCCAAGGAGTTTGTCGCCGAAAAAGGCTATGATCCGCAGTTCGGCGCGCGTCCGCTGCACCGGGCTATCCAGAAGTATATTGAGGATCCGCTCGCAGAGTTTATCCTGAATGAAACACCGGCTGAAGGCTCGGCATTACAGGCTACCCTCAACGAGGAAAAAGACGGCCTCATCATAGCATTTGCAACGGCAGTAGCGGAAGAGAAGAAGAAGCCGGGAAAGGAAAAAGACGGTAAAGACGGCAAAGAAGGCCAGGAAAAAGAAAGTGATAAGCTGAACGCCTGATATTTTGTGCTATCGTTATACGGGACTTTCGGATGCCATCCGGAAGTCCCGTTTTTTATGCATGGATTTGAAACCCGGTTATCCCCGGCTGAATGATGGCGGACCTCCTGAGCCCGATGGCGGTGCAGCGTTTGCCGGAGTAGCCTGGTTGCTGTCCAGAAAACGCCAGCCAATACCCAGGCGCAGAGCCCCAAAGGGTTGGGGATAGCGCGCGGTTTGATAAAACACCGTTTTATTGTCCCAAAGCGTGGACAGGTTTTCGTAGCGCACAAAAAAGCGAAAGGACTGGACCTTGAACGATACGAACAGGTCGAGCCAGGGGTAGGGTTTTGCCTGAAGGGAGTCCTGCAGGTGAAACTGTGCCGTTACCGGTTGGTAGCCATCGGGGGTGAATTCGGCGTTCATCCGGAAGTCCAGCCCGGCATCGAGGGCCATGCGTTTTTTGAATACAGTTCCCGAGTAGTACAGGCTGTTTTTACTGAACCATTGGGGAAGTCGCAGCACGTCATCGCGGTTGGCGCTTTGCCAGGCGAAGGTGTTGTCGAAGCGGAAGCGGCCCAGTTTCAGGTTTTCGCGCACGAGCAGTTGGGCTACCTGCAGGGGGGATGAGGTTTGGGCAGCCAGGCCATTTTGGTCGAAATACAGATAGTTGTTGACCAAGTGGGTGCGACCGCTCACTTCAAATCCAAGATGGGGTAGGGCGTAGGTAGCGTAGAGGCTGGTTTCCACCGGTTTGGCAAAATCATTGTGCCAGAGCAATCGCTTGCTCACATACAGGCTCCGGTAGGCCATGGCAGGCGGGTAGCGCTGGCTGAGCAGGGCAGCGCGCAACTCGCCAGCCTTGCCAAGGCCGATCCGGAGATCGCCCTTCAATTGATATTCGCCAAAATTGGCCAGTACGCCCAGGTTGCCCTCCGCCTCGAACGAAAATGCCTCGGAGGGCGTCAGGGCCACTTGTCCGGTTAAAAAAAGATTGGAAAAAATGGAGTCTGTGCGGGGCTCCTGCCCCAGGATAAACAAACGGTGCGTGAGGCCCAGGGCCAGTTTATCGGAAGGGTGTCCGGGTATTTTAGCCTTGAACGTATTCAGGGTAACGGTATTTTCCAGCCGGTGCAATTCCCAGTAATTCCGGATTCCCCGCAGATCGACCAGAAACGTGTCGAAAAACAGGGAGTCGAGTTTCAGGGTAGTGCCGGGGGTAGTGCCGGGGTCTGAGAATTTGAAGGTTTGCTTGCTCCAGGCCGCCGTATGTGTGGCGCGGAACACCCGTTTGCCCGGGAGGCTGTCGCGAATACCGGTAAATTTGAGATGCTGGGTCCAATGCAGCGTCCAGTTCGCCTGCCGGGTCAGCGCCTGCAGGTCGGCCAGGCGTACAGGAGCATCGATGGGGCCGCTGAACTGGCCACCGCCGAATACCGTATCTGTTTCGATACCGCCGTTTTCCTGTTGTTTGTCTGCATTCCGGGTGTAGATCAGGAAGAATTCGTAGCGCGGATTGACCGGATACCAGATGCCAACGGACAACGCGCTGTGTTTTACCGCCTGATAGCGGAACTGCCCGAGGTGGTTGAAATTCCGGTAGTCCAGGGAAAAGTTTAACCCGCCCGCAAAGGTGCGCGAAAACCGCGCAAGGAGCATGTTGTCGTCCTGGATCCGGCCCTGCGAAAAGAAAAGATCGGTAAACGAGCGGGTGTTCCGGTAAAACTGCAGATCACCGGGGCGGAGTTGGTACAGGTCAAATGAATGAAGTCCCGGGGAGAAGCCCAGTCGCGCAGTGGTTTGAAAGAACAGGGGCCGCGCCGATGCGCCGACATTGCCCAGGGTGCCCCAGTCGATCGTTTGCCGGCGCGCGGGATCGTACATGCGGAATGCCGCGTCGGCCAGGGTGTCATCGGCTGGCCAGGACCGTTCCGGCGACAAAACCAGATTGTAGAAAAATGGCGTCGTATCGGCGGGTGTGGCGATAAACTGTGCCGTACTGCTGGCTGCTTCCGGCTGCTGGGCAAATGCTGGCGTCCGCAGCAGCGCCAGCAGCAAGAATACCCAGTTCCGGGCGTTCCCGGGCCAATATCCCCAAGCCCCTTGTCTTAGGGCAAAGGTCAAAACGGACATTGCCCGTCTGATCCGCACACTCTGCATAACATACATTTTCCTGTAACGCACAAAGCGCCTTTGCGTTGCCTACTCTACCAGGGCAGGATTCATGCCCATGGTGGAGAAGCCGCCGTCGTGGAAGAGGTTTTGCATTGTCACAAAGCGCGTCAGGTCGCTGAACAGGGCGATGCAATAGTCGGCGCAGGCCTCAGCCGGTGCATTGCCCAGCGGCGACATCTTATCGGCGTAGTTGTAAAACTCCTGAAAGCCTTTGATGCCCTGACCGGCAGTGGTCATGGTGGGCGATTGGGAAATGGTGTTTACGCGTACTTTTTTGGCGGTGCCCAGGTGATACCCGAAGCTGCGGGCAAACGACTCCAGCAAAGCCTTTGACTCGGCCATTTCCGAATAGTCGGGAAATACGCGTTGCGCGGCGATATAAGTCAGTCCCACAATGCTGCCCCAATCCTGGATGGCATCGAGTTTCCACAGGGTATGCATGGTTTTGTGGAAGGAAATGGCGCTGACATCGAATGTTTTTTGCATCCACTCGTAGTTCAGATCGGTGTAGGGTTTGCCTTTGCGGACGTTTACCGACATACCGATGGAATGGAGCACAAAATCAATTTTACCGCCAAAATGTTCCATACTCTTTTGGAAGAGGTTCTCCAGATCTTCCAGCGAAGTGGCGTCTGCCGGGATCACCGGAGCGTTGCAGGCTTCGGCCAGTTTGTTGATCTCGCCCATGCGCATGGCTACCGGCGCATTGGTCAGCACGATCTGTGCGCCTTCGGCTACACAGCGTTCAGCCACTTTCCAGGCGATGCTTTGATTGTCGAGTGCGCCAAAAATGACGCCTTTTTTGCCTTTAAGTATCATTGCGTAATTGCGTGATGGAGTGATAGGTAATCCGTTTTGCTGGCCCGGAACTCTGTAGATTCGGCAATGGAAATGCCGGAATTGTTTTTAAGACCAGCGGCAAATATAAGCGCATGTTGGGGATTTTCTGCCAGCGGCAAAATCCCCAACATGCAAAACCGGAAATCGGTGTCTTTACCGCAACAAGGTAAGGTCTCCTTTTAACGTAACTTTCTTGCCGGTCAGGAACTGCACTTCCGCCACCCATGCATACACATCGGAGGGCGAGTCTTCCCCGTTGCGACGGCCATCCCAGCCGGTTGTGGCCAGGGGGCCGGAGCCTTCATACACCAGCTCGCCCCAGCGGCTGTACACCCGCAGGGTCAGCACTTCCACCAGTTCATCGTCGCCATCGGCCAGCAGATGGAAAATATCGTTGTTGCTGTCCCCATCCGGGGTAAATGCATTGGGAGCGTACACGTTTTCCGGTACTACCTGGATGTTGAACATAAATTCCCGCTCGGTGCAGCCCCACTGGTCTTTTACCGACAGGGTGTACATTACGGAAGTGTCCGGCCTTATCGTTGGCGGGTCGCCCTGAGGCCCTGGCGGCGGTGTCCATTGAAATACATACAAGGGGTTGAACGTCACGGGCAGGGTCACATCCGAGCCCTTGGCGATGACCGTGTCCAGGTTTTGAGCGCCGGTATAGCCGGTGGGGATGAATACGGTGGCGGTGGCTTCATCCTGGCAACCCAGGGCATCCACGACCTTGAGCTGGAAGTTGGTTGTTTGCGTCGGAATAACCTGTACGATCGCCTCGTTCTTGGGCTGCAGTACGAGATTGGTGGGCGTCCAGATGAAAGATGCGCCCGGGAGTTGCGGGAACTCCACGCCGATCAGCGCCGTGTCGCCCGGACAGATCGTATCGCCAAAGACTTCCAGATCCGGAATGCCGGTGATCGCGACCTGTTGGGACGTTGTATCCTTGCAACCCAGCGGAAGATCGGTCACGATCAGTGTGACGGTATAGGTGCCCTGCGCCGCGAAAATATGGTCCGCGTTCAGCAGGGGCGAGGTTCCGCCGTCGCCAAAACTCCAGTTCGACAGGTCCGCCTGGGTGGAAGTATTGGTAAACACCACGGAAGCGCCGGCGCAGGCCACCGGGCCGACCTGGAAGTCGGCATTGACCTGGGAGAAATTGACCGGCAGTTCCACGGTGATCGCACAGGCATCGTCTTCGCCGCGCAGTACCAGTTTGGCCAGGGTGGTGCCGTTCGGCGGCTGGAAGTTGTAGGTATGCGTTACCGGGTTCGTATTGTTTGCCGTGGTGCCGTCGCCAAACGACCAGGACCAGGAACTGATGCTGACGGTATCCTTTAGCGCAAAAGTGATCGCATCGCCTTTGCAAATAAAGTTTTTATCCATGGTGAAACTCCCCTCGGGGCCAACTACCGTAAAGCTGCGCTGGATCGTGTCCCGGCAGCCAAAGGAGGTGCTGGCGACCATGGTGACGGTGTAGGTTCCTTTGGGGAATACCGTAAATGCCTGGTTGGCTGTGCTGGTGATGCCGTTGCCGAGATCCCAGAAGACCGATACCTGGCTGCCTGCCGTGGAGGTATTGGTCAGCTCCATGTTTTGCGGATAACAGATAATGTTCAGGTTGTCCACATTCGTTGTGAAACTGGCTTGTGGATAGCCTTGCACATTCACCGGCGCATAGGTGGAGTCCTTGCAACCTGTGGCGATTTCCGTGAAGACCAGTTTGACCTGGTACTGTCCGGCATTGTTGTAGGTCTGGCTGATACCTTGCCCTGTGCCGGTATTGCCGTTGGCGAAATCCCATTGCCAGGAGAGGTTGGAGCCGCCGGCAGTATAGTCGGTGGCGGAAAAGATCACGCTTTGGCCTGCACAAATGTTTGCTGGTTGGGGCAGGGTCAGGATATTGCTGGTCGGTTTGTAAATGTTTACAGTAGCGGTCGCAGTGCCCGGACATCCCTGGCTATCCTCGATGCGCAGCATGACTGTGTACGATGAACCATTGGGCGGTGCAGCCGTATAGGTGTGGGTCGGGTTTTGGTCGGTGCTGGTCGTGCCGTCGCCAAAATCCCATTCCCACTTGACGATGGGGGCATCGGCGGTGCTCAGGTCGGAGAACGATACGGTTCCGGGAATGCAGATCAGGTCGTCGCTGACCTTGATCTCGGGGTAGCGGTTGTAGATGTAGATATCGTCGGTAAGCGTGTCCTTACAACCGTTG
>CAYVDV010000335.1:1617-6389 GCA_964450465.1 uncultured Saprospiraceae bacterium | reverse complement strand
TGAAAAACCCGATTGGGGCGCCTCCGGAACAGGGGGCGCCCCTTTTTTGATGGGCGTTTCGGAGGCGAAAGGACAAATCCTGAACCAATCGTCTCAGCCTGCACGCGGGGAAACTGTCTTTGCCGTGACAACTCTGCGCTCTAAGTGCAAGTCGCAAAAATCCGCTTGCCGGATAAGCGTTACTTTCACCGTTCAGGGCGTGTTTGCTCTTGATAAACACGCTCCTGTCCAAACCAATCATTTTACCTATGAAAGTCGTCATTCTCGGCAACGGCATCAGCGGCATCACGGCGGCCCGGTTCCTGCGCAAGCACAGCGATTGCGAGATCGTTGTGGTGTCCGATGAATCGGATGAATTCTTCAGCCGCACGGCGCTGATGTATATCTACATGGGCCATTTGCGCCAGCGCGACACCCGGCCTTATGAACCCTGGTTTTGGAACAAAAACCGTATTCAGCGCGTCCGGGCACGTATTGAACGCATCGGATTTGACGAAAAAACGCTGTACAGCACGGATGGCAAGACCATTCCATACGACAAACTGGTACTGGCCACGGGCTCCCGTTCCAATAAATTCGGCTGGCCCGGGCAGGACCTCGACGGGGTGCACGGGCTCTATCATTTGCAGGATCTGGAAGCCATGGAGCGGCACAGCACAGGCCTGCGTCGGGCCGTGGTCGTGGGCGGCGGCCTGATCGGCGTTGAAATGGCCGAGATGTTCCATTCCCGCAACATCCCGGTGACCTTCCTGGTGCGCGAATCGGATTTTTGGAATATCGTGCTTCCGCCGGAAGAGTCCGCCATGGTCAGCCGGCATTTGCGCGAGCACCATATTGACCTGCGTTTGGAAACGGAACTCCGGGAAATTCTGGATGACGGCCGGGGAAAGTGCCGCGCTGTAGTCTCCAGCCGGGGAGAAACCATCGAATGCGGTTTTGTAGGCCTTGCGGTGGGGGTCAGCCCGAATATCGGTTTTCTGCAAAACAGTGCGCTGGAAACAGGGCGCGGCATACTGGTCAACGAATACCTCGAAACCAATATTCCAGACGTTTATGCTGCCGGCGATTGCGTCGAACTGCGGCAACCGCAACCCGGCAGGCGCGCCATTGAAGCGCTGTGGTACACCGGCCGGATGATGGGCGAGACGCTTGCCCATACGCTTGCGGGGCGCCGGACCGCCTACGACCCCGGAATCTGGTTCAACTCGGCCAAATTTTTCGATATCGAATATCAGGTGTATGGCGATGTGCAGGCGCAAAGCCCCGATGCGTACGAAACACTATACTGGGAACATCCGAATGGGAAAAAAAGCATACGCCTGAACTATGAAAAGGCCTCGGGTCGCATTCTGGGATTCCTTCTCATGGGGGTGCGCTACCGCCAGGAGGTATGCGAACAATGGCTGCGCGCCGGCGCCCATATCGAATCCGTACTGCAAGGGCTTGGCCTGGCCAATTTCGACCCGGAATTTTACCCGCAGCACGAAACAGAACTCGTCCGAAAATACAACGCAAAAACCGGAAAGAACCTTCGCCTGCAACAAAAGCGCGGGCTCCCGGCCGTACTGGCTTTTCTGAATCTGCAATCCTCCAGACAGCAATCTTCTTTATAACTATGCAAAACGAACAAAGCATGTCGCTTGCATCCGTGCCGGAGCAGACCGGCTGGATGCATAAACTGGCCCTTGTCCTGGCCGGTGGCGGGGTATTGATGCTGCTGCTCGTTGGGTTTTCCCGCGACGCGTTCAGCCCCCTGCCGGTGTTGGGCGCAGCCCTTGGGCTGATCCTGGCCGGAGTTGTATTGTTTATCCGCGCGGAGTACCTGAGCCGGCCCGAGGGAATCCAGAACAACGGCGTCTGGTTTCGCAGTCTGAGCGGGCGCGGCATTTGGGCCTGGATGGCGGCTCTGGTGCTGACGGGTTTTTACACGGCCTTGTATTTCGGTCCGAACGGCTGGTTTGCGGGGCTGAACGATCTGTTCAGTCCCTTGAGTCAGTTGTTGAAAGGGAAACCGGCCGACAAATGGTTTGTGTACGGCAGCTTGTACACCTTTTCCGTACTGGTGATGGGGCTGAAATTCGGCTACAAATACCGGCATAACCGCTATCAGGTGCTTCGCACGATATCGGTGAGTTTTTTCCAGCTGGGTTTTGCGTTTCTGGTCCCGGCATTTATGCAGTTGATGAACCAGCCGGAGTATTATTTTACCTATTTCTGGCCGCTGAAGGACTGGTACGGGACTCCCTCGGCGGTACGGTACTTCAGCGGTTTCGGCATAGGGCCCTATCTGATCGCATTCGGGGTTTTGATGACCTTTGTGGCCACGCCCGTGCTGACCTGGTTTTTTGGGAAGCGCTGGTATTGTTCCTGGGTGTGCGGTTGCGGGGGGCTGGCTGAAACAGCCGGCGATCCATTCCGGCATTTGTCGGATAAAAGCCTCGCAGCCTGGAAAATTGAACGCTGGCTGATCTATACCGTGTTGGGACTCGTCGTGTTAATGACGGCCCTGCTTTGGCTAAACTCCGCAAGACAAGGCGCTGTTTTGGGCAATTTTTCCAGCGCATTTTCCAAATGGTACGGCTATTTGGTTGGTATGGCTTTTAGCGGAGTAGTGGGTGTGGGTTTTTATCCTTTGATGGGCAGCAGGGTCTGGTGCCGTTTCGGTTGTCCGCAGGCAGCCATTCTGGGGATATTTCAGAAGAAAAAGTCCAAATTCCGGATCACGGTAAATGGCGGGCAGTGTATCAGTTGCGGGAATTGCTCTACGTACTGCGAAATGGGCATCGACGTGCGCCACTATGCGCAACGCGGACAGGACATCGTGCGCGCTTCTTGTGTGGGCTGCGGCATTTGCGCTGCAGTGTGTCCCCGGGGGGTGCTGCGTCTGGAAGGCGCATCAGCCGATGCTGACGAACGGGCAGTTCAAGTGCGGACCGTGCATGTGCCGGCGGAAGCGGTGCGTATCCTGCGACCCGGTAATGCGGGGTGATCAGGATCATCGACAGCCCTAACGGCAGTAATTGCCCGGCCGGTACGCCGGGGTGCAGCTTTGCAAAAAAACAGAAACCGAAGGCTTTTTCGGCCTTTTTTTAACAAAAACTGCATCTGCCATGAATAATACCTTAAAAATGATTGTTGGGGTTGCCCTGTTGAGTATGCTTCAAACGGGCCTTTTTGCACAACAAAATGAGCCGGCCCCCGCCCGGCTGGATAATCTCCGGATCCTCACTATACACCCCAACCCGGCAACAGAGCGCTTGCTGATCGAATTTACGGCCGGTACCATGGGGGACGAAATTCAATTGCGGCTGAAAAATGCGGACGGAAAGGTTATCCTCCGGCGCAACCTGATCGCCTTTGAAGGTGGGAATATGGTTATTTTGCCGGTGGCGGCACTTCCCGTTGGCGAATATGTCGTGCAACTGGATGCCGGACGAAACGCCCGGGTCGCCCGGTGGCAGAAAATGTAAATAAATCTTTTTTCTAACCAGGTTGGAAATTCCGGTGGCGAATACCTACCTTTGCGGGCGCTTTTTGAAAAAAGTATAAATTTTTACTGGATAACAATGGAAATCATTGCCTTAAAGGGTCAGCCGAAGGAAAATTCCGGCAAGCAAGCAGCAAAAAAAGTTCGCCATGCGGGCATGGTCCCGGCGGTCATGTATAAAAGTGGCGGCGGTGACGCGGTGCAGTTCAGCCTCGATCCCGCTGAGTTTCGCCATTTGGTATATACGCCTAAGTTCAAACTGGCGGAGATCGAATTGAACGGCACGAAGCACAAATGCATCGTAAAAGCTATTCAGTTTCACCCGGTTACGGATCAGGTGGTACATTTGGACTTCCTGGAACTCGTTTCCGGCGTTGCGTTCAAGGCCAGTGTGCCCCTGCGCTTTGCCGGCACGGCGCCTGGTGTGAAGGCTGGCGGTAAATTTCTGCCAACCCTGCGCAAGATCAATATCCTGACCACGCCGGAGAAAATAATCGACGAAGTCGTGGCGGACATCTCCAATATGGAACTTGGCGACACGATCCGGGTGCGCGATATCCAGCTGGAGAAAGGGGTGACGATCACCAACAACAGTGCGATCCCCATTGCTTCTATCGAGATTCCCCGCGCGCTTCGCGGCGGCAAATAAGTCCGTTGGCCTGCCTGAGCAGGACTATCCCGAATTTTTCATCCGTGAAAAATTCGGGATTTTTTTTGCCGTCTCTGTACCTTCATTGTTCCTTAAATCGAAAATCTGCCCGGCGATGACGCGTTCGCTTTTGTTCTTTCTTTGTTTCCTGGGGAATTATCCGGCGCTTCAAAGCCAGGTTTTCTGGACTGAGTCGTTCAACAACGAGGGCGAGGCCAGCACAGAATGGCTGAATGGCGGGATCAATCCAGGATTGGCCCACTGGACCTGGACGGAGAACCCCGGGGCGGGGTTTCAGGACCCGGATCTGCCCGGCTTTGCTTCGCCAACGGCCACTAAAGGCTATTTTTACTTCGATGCGGATAACAACGGACAGGTGCCGTTTGATGTAACCCTGACCGGCACGGGCGCTCCGGCCGATTGTTCGGGCAAGTCCGACGTGCGCCTGCGCTTTTTCACTCAATATATTTACTTCAATCCCTCCGGCACCGTCGCACAGGTCGGGGTGAGTACCGATGGGGTATATTTTACCTATCACGACCTGTTTGAAGGGCTGCCGGCCAACCTGCCTTATCACGACTGGGTGGAAATAGACCTGGATGAGGCGGATAACCAACCCCAGGTCTGGCTGCAGTT
>CAYVDV010000335.1:0-1607 GCA_964450465.1 uncultured Saprospiraceae bacterium | reverse complement strand
GAATACCACTGGAAAATCGACGACCTTCAACTGTTCCGCGCCTGTGATCAGGTTGCCGGCGCCATCTTATGCGACAACTTCGATACCTACGACCCGGCGCAAAAACTGGGGCTTCAGGCAGATCACTGGACTACCTGGAGCGGACAGGAGGGCGGTGTTGAGGATGGTGTACTAGCCGATGAAGTGGCTCATTCGGTGCCTTATGCCCTGAAAATAGAAGGTCCGGACTCTTCCGGCGGCCTTCAGCGGGTGCTACTGGATCTGGGGGGCTTCAGTAGCGGACGATATGCCTTGCAGTGGAGCATGTTTGTTGCCGGTGGGCGGGCAGCCTACTATGATATTCAGGATCTTGTACCACCTGGCTCCGGCAACTGGGGTTTACGCACTTTTTTTAGCGAAACAGGCACCGGAGAGGTGCAGCAAGGGGAATCCGGGCCTGTGGTCGGGACATTTTCCTTCCCTGCCGGGCAGTGGTTCGAAGTCCGGCATGTCATCGACCTGGACAATAATCTGATCTCCCTGTATATCGACGGCCAGTTTGTACTGAAACGCCTTTATCTGAAAAACCTGGGCGGGATTCATTTCTCCGGATTGGATACCTCGCATTTGTTTTATGTGGATGATCTTGCGTTTGCCGCTTTGCCACCTGTTGTTTATACGGCTGATTTTTGTGATGGAGCGGTGGATATTTCAGCCTATTTGGGTCAGGCTCCCAATGTGCCACAGACCACCGGCCTGTTTGACAACACGACGGCCACCGTTTCGCCGGATGATCCCCAGGTATCCTGCTGGAACGAGAACGGCAGCGGAGGGTTGGATATCCTCAATACCACTCTCTGGTTTACGTTTACCGGTGACGGCGGCACCTATGCTATCCAGACGGTGCCCTGCAATGCGGCAAATTACATTGGTGTGGCGCAAGGGAGCCCCGGCGATACCCAGATGCTGGTGTTTGAAGGGGAGAATTGTTCGGCTCTCACCCCGGTACAGTGCAACGACGACCTGTATCCCACCGGTATACCCGACTGGCGGGCCGGCGTTACCCTGGAAACCGATCCGGGGCAAAGCTATTACATGCTGATCGACGGTTTTGACAAACAAGGGGTGGTGGCCACCGGTGCATTTTGCATTCAGGTCACCCGTAAACAATCGGTTGCCTGTAGCGAAGGGCAGGTTGGCGCATTTTCCTTCATGAACAGCGGTTTTCTCTGCGCCGGCGGCAATCTGTCCGATGTCCTCAAACTCGATACCAGCAGTTTTGTATTGCCCACGGAAGGGCCGCAATACGGACTGGCCTGGTGTTTCAGCCCGGATTCCATACCAGCCGGCGTTTGGCCCGGGGGCCTGCCCAATATCGCCAGTACGCCTTTTTCTCCGGAGCTCAAACTGCCGGCATTGGTCAATAACAATGTCAGTCTGAACTATGGTGTGTACTACCTGACGCCGGTTGTACTTGGGGGCGGCACCCTGATCAACCCGGGCGCGCTGCCCTATGTATTTAATATCGACCCTGCAAACGGGTGTTATTTCACCGGGAAATCGCTTAAACTGACCCTTTTGCCTCCGCTCCCCCCCTTGACGGCAAACTTCCAAACTATCGCGGAAAC
>CAYVDV010000334.1:0-6398 GCA_964450465.1 uncultured Saprospiraceae bacterium | reverse complement strand
GATGTGCCCATCAACTCAAGGTCCGGCATGGCACAGGTAACCGTACCGCCGGAAGCCGCAGCACCTGGTTCAGCATCGTCCAGTATTACATCAGCGGTGGCGATAGCCGTGCATCCGTTTGCCGGGTTAGAAACCTCCAGCGTGTACGTGCCCGGTACCATCACGGTTGGGTCTTCTAATGTGGACGTGAAGTTATTTGGTCCGGTCCAGGTCAGGATCACTCCCGGGGTGGTGGAGCCACCATCCAGCATTACCGAATTGATATTGCAATCGAGGGTTCCGCCAGCCGCACTGGCATTGGGTACGTTGGCATCCGGTTGTACGCTTGCAGTCGCCGTCGTCGTACATCCGTTTGGTGCGGTTACGGTGAGGGTATAAATCCCCACATTGGAAACAGTAGGCGAGGGCCCGTTGAAAATGCCGCCGCTCGGTCCGAGCCAAACAAAGGTTACACCGGGTGTCGAGGAGGCGCCGCTGATCGAAGTGCTGGTTGACGCACAGGTAATTACGCCACCTGTCGCGGAGGCATTGGGTGCGTCAAAGTCGCCGTTTACGGTAGCAGTTGCTGTTTGCGTGCAAGCATTCAGGCCGGTAACGGTAAGGGTGTACACACCGGGAACTGTAACGGCTGGATTTTGTTCGGCCGAAGCAAAGGAGCCGGGGCCGGTCCAGGCGTACGTTGCGCCGGTCGTTGTGGAACTACCATTAAGCGTAAGATTAGGTGTTCCGCAGGACACAGTGCCGCCGGTGGCCGAAGCCGTGGGGGGCAAGGTATTGCCCGTCACGGTAGCAGAAGCAGTTGATGTACAACCGTTAGCAGGGTTGGACACAGTTACCGTGTAAACCCCGGCCGTATCCGTGGTTGGGTTCTGTACATTGGCAGTAAAGCCACTTGGGCCTGACCAGGAATAGGTTACGCCCGTGGTGGCGGAATTGCCGCCCAGGGCAATTGACGGTGTGTTGCAGCTAATATTTCCGCCGGTTGCCATAGCTCCAGGAGGAGCGTTGTTTAACGTCACGGAAGCGGTGGCTGTTGCCGTGCAATTATTGGTCGCATTCGTAATGGTTACGGTATAGGTTCCGGCGGCTCCCACAGTAGGATTCTGGGTAGTTGAGGTAAAACCTGCCGGTCCACTCCAGGAATACGATGCATTTGTTGCATTCGTACTGGCGGATATGGGGATGGATGTCGCTGCGCAAGTCAGTACGCCGCCAGTAGCAGCGGCTGATGGAGGTGTAGTATTGCCGGTAACCGATACAGAAGATGTGCTGGTACAACCGTTAGTGGAGTTCGTAACGGTAACGGTGTAGGTACCTGGCGCTGTCGCTATTGGATTGGCAATATTTGTAGCGCTCAGGCCGGAAGCAGGTCCCCAGGCCCAGGTTGGGTTGGTTGCGTTGCTCGTGGCATTCAATTGCGCCTGTGCATTGCCGCAGCCCAGTACCCCTCCGGTCGCAGAAACTGTGGGCGGCGTTGTATTCCCGGTTATCTGAATGGTATCGGTGTCAATACAGAAGTTGCCGCCTGCAGCGGCGGTTACGGTCAGAATTATAGTTCCCGGTTGCGTAACAATCAGTGAGTTTCCGGTGCCTAAGACAGAACCGGTAAGTGTTTTCCAGACTTTGGTCCCCGGTGAAGGGGTAGAAGTCAGGACGATCGTATCGTTGTTGCAGGACAGGACACCGTTGGCAATGATCTCTGCCAATGGTTCCAGCACCAGAATGGAGAAGTTGATCAAACTGTCACATCCCTGGGCCGTTTCGCAAATATGGGAGAAGGTACCGCCTTCGCAATATTGCTCGCCGCAAACAGTGACACAAGAGCCCGCGCAGACAGTTTGAGGCGGGAGGTAGCGAATGATGGGCGGTTTTATGGTAACCTGTTTCCGAACGGTGCTGTCGCAACCAATTGCGGTGACAAAGGTTGTTTCATAGTTGCCGGAAGAATACGCATAATCACCCCAGGGAAGTTCATACGGGGCGTCTTCAGCGCAAACGATCACCGGGGGAAGGTTGGTAGGCGGAATCGGTTGAACGATGATGTTTTTACACACCTGAATCCCGTCATTACAGGAGTTTGCAGGTTGCACACAAATCTGTCCGCCGGAAGGGCCCAGGGTAACCTGTACAGAGTTGCCGCTGGGAGCTGGCAGTGTCACCGGAGGATCCTGACCATTGATCTGGCTGCCAGGCGGAGCTGTCCAGGTATAGGCACCGGCGCCGCTAACCGGAGGAACGGTGAACGTAACGGTAGCGCCGGGGCAAATTGTCGTAGGACCGGAGATCAGACCTGTAGGGCCGACATTGGGCGCCTGAACAGCGCTGGGAGGCACCACAGTAATCGAGAAATCACATTGGTCTCCGGCATAGCCGTCGATGAGCAGAAAATAGTTCACGCCCGGGGTAAGGGGAGCCGTGATTGAAACTGGAGCGCTGGCTCCGCCGGAAGAACCGCCGTTACAGGCAACAGGATTACTGTTGCAACTGGTGTAAAGAGCGATTTGAATGCCATTACCTGTGATGCAGTTGGTTGGAGTTGCTGTGAACGTGGCTGCCGGAGCACCTGCGATAAAACCGAGCCATTGCTCGTTCTCAATCGTACCGCAAAATCCGGGTGGTGTTTGGCCGGTGTATCCGGAGGTAGTCCCCATATACCCGTTAAAGTTACAGTAGATACAAATGTCGGAACAGAGGTCTGCCGCAGGGCTTGTGTTGGAAGGACAGGGAGGCGGCAACTGTGCCTTAAGTCCCCAGGCTGCCAACAGCAGTAATGTCAAAGCAAGTAGTTTTTTTACCATGAAGCCGGTAATTTAAAATTTGTGTTTTAAAAATTCAGAGCAGATAGCCTGTAACAATTGAAACCGGAGGGTGGGATGCGGATTAAAGCTTCTGCAAAGGAAGGAAGAATTTTATTTCGGGCACTTGTTTTCTTGCCATTTTAACTGCATGAAACCAACGCTGACCGCCCAAATAATCCAGTGCATTTACATCTTTTAACCAGTTTTCAGAGATTTTAAATTTTGCAATTATAATTAATTATAAGCTTTAAGCAGTTTATTATCACCTTATTATGGTTAGGTCTCCATATAAAAACTCTTTTTCTCCATCTCTGAGCCGGATCGTCATAAAATAGGTGTAAACACCTGATGGCGCCGGCTGATTTTTAAATATTCCATCCCAGGCCTTCGTCGCATCATTCGGTAAAAAATACCGGGCCTGATAAACGACTTCGCCCCAGCGGTCAAATATTTCCAGTTTTTCAATCTCCGCGACTTCCGGGCCGGCATTGATTCCCCATAATCCATTGGCTCCGCTTCCTGGCCTGAATACATCCGGGAGATAAATCCGTCTGTCCCGCCGGACGATCAGGACAATTTGATCCCGGGCGCTACATCCGTTTACGTCCGTCAGGCTTACGGATATTATGCCGGAATGCACCGGCAGGAAGCGCTGAAATTGTGTTCCTGCATGAAGCGTGTCATAAAGTGGATCCCAAATAATGGTATCCAGGTAGATCGGACTTATATTGGTTTGTAAATCTAGATACACTGAATCGCCAAACGCTGCCTCAAGATCATCGCCAAGATCAATTTTTATTGCAGGCGGCTCCGAAATCGAAATGGTTTCCTGTGCTTCACAGCCGGATATATCCTGAACAGTCAGTAAATAATCGCCGGGTGGCAATCCGGAAAACTGCCTATTTAAACCCAACGGACTCCCATCCAGGCTATAAAGCAAGGGTGGCGTTCCACCGGAAACAGAATCGACCAGGATCAGGCCATTTTTGTCTCCGAAGCATCGGACATCTTCCGTTATGATCCGGAAAACGGAAATGGGGAAGGAGGTTTGTACAATAGTTACGGAATCTTCCTGTCCACACCCGGCGTCATTATTTACCGACAACATGTAAGTCCCCGGCTTGTCAACCACCAGGGTAGCCTTATCGCCGTTCGTTACGGGAAAACCATTCCTCGTCCAAAAATAGGAGATTCCCGGACCCGCACTTGAATTCGGGCCGCCAATAACCACTTCCGGCTGGTTACAGTCCAGCGATACATCCGGTCCCGCATCAGCGACCGGAGTGGGTTCAATCTGAACGAAAACCGTCGTACTGTCATCCGGGCAGGCGCCGCTGCCCGCTACTCGGTATTCGAAGGAATACGTGCCGGGTAATTGTTCTTTTGTCTCAAACGTACCGGATGCTGCATTCAGGGCCCCCGGGGTTGACGGGACCGGAGATGTTTCTGTCCAAATACCGCCGCCGTCAGCAGAGGTCAGCAAATTATCCAGCAGGATTGTATCCCGAATTCCGGCACATAACGATAATGGCGGGACTGCCTGGCCGGCATAAACAGGTTGCTGGACTTGTACAGCGACTTTATGGTTGGGAAACGCGCTGCAACCGGGTGGGGCTAGTTCCTGTACGCTCAACAATTGGTAAATGACGTCAGTCATTGGCGTTACCAATACTGTTTGGGGAAACGGATCGGACAGTATCAGCGACAAGGTATCACCCAAGCTGCTTTGAATCAGTACTTCCAACGGGTAGCCCCCCGTGCCTTTGCATACCAGTGGAATATCTTGCCCGGCGCAAATTGACGTGTCTCCGGTCATTATCGCATCGGGGAGCGGCTTCCAAAGGACCGGCGTTCCGGCTGCCACGGAGAGGCAGGGGTCTGTCAGATCAACCGTCCCAGCCTGGCTGTTTCCGGCAACAGCGGAAATATAATACGTCTTGTCTGTTTCGAGGTTGGGGGTAAAAAAGAACTCCGGTTTGTCGCTTACGGCCAATATCGCTCCGGGTACCGTGCCCGGCTGATCGTGTAAAATAAATTGCAGGACATCATCCGAATCAAAAGCCGCATCATTGTTCCACAGGCCCTGCACGGGTTGGTCCCTGCAGGAACGCTGCAACGCGTTTTGCATGGTGCCGGCATAGGTGCTGCAGGCACAAAAATGCGATCCGGACACAGGTCCGGTTTTACAGCCATTTGCATCCTGTATCGTAATGAGATAGGTGTCGCTATTTGCCAATAGTGCAGATGTAAAGGTTGACCCAAACCAGCTGCCTGTTACGCCATCGGCAAGATAGGGAGCTTCTCCACCCTGAACCTCCAGTGCCAGCGTATAACCAGTGTTGGTGCCGTTGCATATTTCCTGTACCGTATCAATTTGGGGGACATCATAAAAAGAAAAGGTGACTGTGTCGGAGGCGCTGCAGATACCATTGGCTTCCGTCCAACGGAAGGTGTACGTGCCCGGCAAATCGACACTGACATCGGAGACCGGCGAATTTGCTGTGGAAAAACTTGCGGCGCCAGGGCCGGATTCCAAAGTCCAAAAGCCTGGAGCCAAGTTCCCTGTAACCTGCAGGGATGCACTCAGATCGCACAGACCCGTCCCACTGCCGGCATCCGGAAATGGTGTTTGAAGGAATACTACCGGCTGACCCGGCGCAAGGGAAAAACAAGGCGCGCTGGTGTCTGGAAAACCATTGCCCGGATTACCAACTACACGCGACACATAATATACGGTCCCAAACTCCATTCCCTGGCTAAATCCAAATGTACCCGACTGGTTTTGCGCCAGTACCTGCCCCAGCACGCCGCCTGATCCGGTGTGCAAAACATATCCCACAACATCGTTTCCGTCCAACACCATATCGGAATTACCTGTTACCGTGACGCTGTCGCTGGAGCATACGCTAAGCATCTGGTCGGACATACTGCCGGCATAGCTGGTGCAAGTGCAACTAAATGAGCCACTTATGTTTGGGCTGCTACATTTGTTGGCATCACTGAGCAAAAAATCATAGGCGCCGCCGTTCGGCACAGGCAGCGATTCGAATAGATTTCCGGGCAGTGGAATGCCATTCACGGAGTAGGGTGGGGTGCCCCCGGTAATTTGCAACCGAACAGTATAAAATTCATTAGTGGCATCGCAGATTATTTCCGGATCACCGGTAATATGCGGCATCTCATGGAAAACGACCGGCTGCCCGGCAGATACCGCCAGACAGGGATCAGAGAAGTCCGGGAAACCGTTCAGTGCATTCCCGGCAACCCGGGAAACAAAGTAGATGCTGTCGGCGCTCATACCACCCTGAAAGGAGAAGACACCCGTGTGGTTTTGCGCGAGGATTGCGCCTGGCAAAGATCCGGATCCATAGTAGAGCACAAAGGATGCCGTATCATTTGTATCCAGAAAATCGCCGCCCAGGAACTGTGCGGCAATGTTTTCGCCGACACAGGCTTCGAGTAATTGCCCGCTCATCTGCCCTGCTATGGTGGAACAGTCGCAGGTATACGATCCGTTTATTACCGGTGCAGCACAGCCATTGGCATCCGTCAACACAAAATTATACGTAGCGCCATTGGAAATCGGGCCGGAGACAAACT
>CAYVDV010000333.1:0-6401 GCA_964450465.1 uncultured Saprospiraceae bacterium | reverse complement strand
GTTTCGGACTTTCCATCCGTTCAAGGTGAACCAACTCAAAACTCAAAACTCAAAACTCTTTACTGCCCGAAGTAATACATATACGACATGCCGAACTGCATGGTGCGGTTTTTCAGGCCGCCGACGTCCACATTGCGCAGGCCGTGCGTATAGCGGAAGTCCAGGCTGAGTTCGCCGGTTTCGAGGATGAAGATCAGACCGGTGCCGAGATTGAGGCTGAAGTCGTAGGCTTTGTAGTCGTCGTTCCGGCCGCTTCCCATTTCGATGGTGTATTCGCTGCGGTCAGTGATAGTTACGGGTTGCCCGTTTTCATCGGCATATTCCACGGTGCGTTCTTCCAGCCCTTTGCCATTGCCGATGGCGAACGAGAAGGCAGGACCTGCGGCGATATAGGCGCCCACATTTCCGCCACCGAAGTTTTTCTCAAACATCAGCGGGATGTCGAGGTAGTTGAGGGTCTCTTTTTGGCGCAGCCCAACGACAGTGTAACCTTCCGGGTAGCCAAAGTCCGGGCCATTCCAGAACACGCTGCTTTCATTTTTAATGATCCCGCCGCGTTGTGCGAAGGCCAGTTCCGGTTGGAATGTGATGCGGTTGCCGAGGTTGAATTCAGCGAACAGGGCAAAACTGCCGCCGGGCCGCAGCCGCGAATCATAGATGTCGTTGTAATCGCTGGAGAGTTTGTATTTCGACAAGGTAATGCCCGGCCGGATACCGATACCGCTCAGTTGCGCATTCAGGTTGGTGGCACAGACAAGGGCGAACAGAAACAAAAACAGATTTTTCATGACAGTAGCGTAAATTAGTTTAGATGCGAATGAATGTCGGTTTTGATGCTTTGTGCAGGGGAACGGCAGGAGGTAACCAGAATGCCTGTTTTTTAGGAAAATGCTAACAGATTCGCCCGTTTTCAGGGGATATCTGTTAAGAAAATGTGAAAAAACAGACCTTGGTCATTTTCCCTACTTTTGCAGCGGGCAAAAAAATTCCGGGCCCCGTGGTTACGTTTCATTTGCGAACTGCACTAACATGGCAAACACCAATTGGACAGACGAGGCACTCGTTACAGGAATACAAGCGGGTGGCAGCGCGCGGGAAGAGGCACTCAAACGCCTTTACCTGCTGCCAGGCTTGCGGGAGGCGGTGATCCGGCACGTGCTGGATCACGGCGGCAGCCGCCAGGATGCTCAGGATATATTCCAGGAAGCCCTGGTACTGCTCGACCGGAACCTGCGCGAAGGCCGTTTTGAAGGGAAGAGCAGCCTGAGCACCTATTTTGTAGCCATCGCCAAATGGCGCTGGGTGACGGTACGAAGGCAACAGGGACGCTTCACCGATCTCGCTCCTGCGCATTACGATGCCGAAGTGGAGAGCCCGGAAGCCGAAACGATCCGAAGCGAGTACCGCGACTTGTTCCAGGAAGCGCTCGGACAGATCGGTGAACGCTGCCGTGATCTCCTCCGCCTGTATCAATTGGAGTATTCAATGGATGAAATTGCCGACCGTATGCAATACCAAAGCGCCGATGTCGCCAAAAAAGAAGCCTATCGTTGCCGGATGCGTTTCCGCGAATTGCTGGAAACGAACCCGCAATATGCCCAGTTATTAAATGCTCTGTAAACCGTCTATCGTCAACCATGAATCGCTTCGAACAAATTGAACAATACCTGAGGGGCCGCATGACGGCGGAAGAGGCGCGTGCGTTTGAGTCAGAAATGGCTTCCAACTCCGAATTGGCGGAGCTGGTCCGGCAACACCGCCTGGAGCGTCAGGGGCTGGAACTTCTGGTCGAACGCGATTTGATGGCCAAAATGCAGGCCTGGGACCGGGAAACCGAACTTTTCCAACAGGTACAAACCCACCGGACCTCCGTCCGGCCAATGACCTGGATACTTCGGGCTGCTGCGGTGCTCGCGGTAGCGGCCTTAGGCTACTGGATGCTGCGCGACGATGCCACTTCGGTCTCGCCGGCAGCTCCCCCTGTTGCACAAACTAAACCAGAAATCAAGCCGAGGGTACCGACGGTGCGGAGGCCCAATCCGGCGCCTCCGCGCCGCGCTACCCCGGAGCCGGTGGAAGAACAGGGGACGGAAATAGCCCAACAGAATGCCGGCGCCGAAACCCCGGCGCCGGTGGAGGAAATGATCCCGGCCGCCAGTGCACCGGATTATGCCGCGCTGGCTAACGAGTTTTACCGGGATCAGGACTTTGTGCCGCGCAAAGGCAGCAAGGGTGGCAACGCAGGTTCAGCGGCCTACAATCAGGCGCTGGACAACTTCCAGGATGGCAAATACAATGAAGTGGTATCCCGCCTGAAACCTTCGCTTGGCGTGGGTGCAGACGCGATCCAGCAGAAAGAATTGCTGGCGCTTTCGCTGTACAAAAACCAACAGTATGAAGCTGCCCTGCCGTATTTCCGGGAAGTCATCAGCTCCGGTAAACAACCGTATGCCCAACGCGCCGAATGGGCGCTGGCGCTGAGTTTGCTGCACCAGATGCCGGTGAAAAAACCGCTGTTTGAGCGGGTGCTGGCCGGCATCCTCTCCAACCCGGAACATTTGTTCCATGACCAGGCGCAGCGCTTGCAGGCGCGACTTCAGTAGGGCGATCACCCTTTGGCCAGGGGGAATAAGCTCTTGGGCCCCCGCTGCCGGGTGATCTCCAACCAGTACATGCCCGCAGGAAGATCGCTTACCGGCCAGCTGAACTGTTCGTTTACCAGATCCACTTCCTGTTGGCGCCACTCCCGGATCATCCGGCCTTGCGCGTCGAATAAACGGGCGTCAAAGGCCTCCTGATAGTCGGCCTCGATCCGCAGGTTCAGCAGGTGGCGTATCGGATTGGGGTAAACACTGATCTCAAACTTATTGGGGGCATAACCCGGGTTTTCGGGAAGGCGCGGGAACAGGCTAACCCTGGGAATTACCCGTTTGGGGAGCGATGCACTGCTCCAGGATAATTTGGCGGATGCTCCGCCGCCCCATTCAAAATACGCCAGTTCAATGGCATAGCGCCGCCCTTTTTCTAAAAAGACCGGCGTGCTCACTTCTCCGGGACCTTTCAGACGCCATTCGTCGGCAATCAGCTGGCCGTCAACCCACAGGCGGAAGCCGTCGTCAGAGTCCACATGGAAATAGAAATCCTCCGTGAACAGCGGTTCCACATAAGCCAGCCACCGGACACCGAAGAAATCGCTGCCCAGCCGGGGATCAGGCGCCCCGTTGCCCCAGGCAAAATTAATCGTCGTGTCCAGTTGGGTAAAAACCAGGTTCCCAAAAGTCGTATCGGCTGTGAGGGTGTAGTACATACCATAGGCGCCGGTTCCCCGGAGCACGGCATCCTCGTAGTTTGCATGCAGGGTGGTCAATGCATCTTCCGCAAAGACAACGCGGCTGAAGTTGTTTTCCCCATCCGTCCAGCCGGTGAAAACGGTCATGGTATCGTATTTGGAAAACGAGGGCTGGGCCTCGATCTGTCGAAGCATTCCTTTCACACTGTTTATTTCAAACGGGGTGGTGTAGGTCTTGCCATCGACCCGCATGGGCAGGCCGGCCGGGCTGCTTTCCAGGCGCAGTCTGGTTTTCAGGGGAAACACGTCGCGATACACCGTTTGCGTCAGCCCGATGGGGTCCCGGGCAGTGAGGTAGATGCGCAGCCAAACATTGTCGTCGGTTTCGCCAATCCTGGGTACCACGTAAACGCCACTGCCGAGGCCTTCGATGGGCCCCAGGCCGGGGTGCGTATGCTGGTCGTGGTGCAGGTCGAGCCGCCAGGTAAGGTCGTCATCGGCCAGTAAACCGGTCTCCGGGTCGGTGGCCTGGCCGGAAAAGCGGATCGTATCGCCTGCAGCGTAACGGAACAGGTCGTCAGGGGTGAGGATGACCGGCAGGGGCCGCTGGTTGCCGGTAACGCGCAGCACGGCTTCCTGGCTCGATACCTGTCCGAACGGGTTTTCGGCGAGACAGCGGATCAGTACGCCGCTATCGGCCAGCGATACTGCGCTGAGCAGCAAATCGGGGCTGGTGGCTCCGGGGATATCGATCCCATTGCGTTGCCATTGGTATTGGATGGTCGGAGAGCCGTTTGCCTGAACCGAAAAATGGGCGTCTTCACCCACCGGAATCAGCACATTGTAGGGTTGAACACTGAATACCGGCGCTCCATTGCCCACATAGGATACCCGCCACAGGATACCCTGCTTGGAGCTGGTGTTGTCTTCCTCAGAGCCGCCGCCAAGCCCTCCGCGCGAGATGTAGTATAAATCGCCCTCGCGGCCGGTCATGATGGCCAGTGGCCGGTTGATATTGCTGGCGAAAGTGCCCGTTACCTGTCCGGTTGCAGGGTCCAGCACGCTGATCTTTTTGTTGCAGTAATCGCCGAAGAAGAATTTTCCGGTATAGTTTGCCGGAAAGCTGGTGGACGCTGGATTGAAAAAGGCGGCGCCCACCACTGCGCAACCGATCGAATGCGGGTAAGTGTACAGCGGGTCGCGGTAATTATCCGGAACCTGCTGATTGCTCTGCTTGCCTTCGAGCAGGTTCCAGCCGTAGTCCTTGCCGGCTTCGATCGCGTTGATCTCTTCAAAAAAACTGCTGCCGACATCGCAAACAAAGATCCGCTGGGTTCCGGGCTGGATTGCCATGGAAAAGGGATTCCGCAGACCGGTCGCATAAATTGCCCGGTGTATGCCGCTCAGTTGATCGTAGTAGGGGTTATCCGCCGGAACCGTCCCGTCCGGGTTCAGGCGGAGGATCTTGCCGAGCAAGGTGTTGAGTTTAGGCGCCTTGGTGCCGTCGGCGCCTTCGCCGACAGCCAGGTAAAGTTTACCGTCTTCACCGAAGACCATGGCGCCGGCATTGTGGATCGTTCCGGGCAGGGGATCCAGTTCCAGGAGTATTTCTTCGCTGCCGGGAATAGCGTAATTACCCAGTGCACGCACCCGGCTCAGCCGGTTGTGCCCGGCAAGCGATACCGTATAATACAGGTAAACATAGCCGTTTTGCGCAAAGTCGGGGTCCAGGGCGATCCCGCTTAAACCGCGTTCGTTGTAATTATCAACGTTCAGCAGCAGGAAAGGGTCGGGCAGCAGCACCCCGTTTTCGACGATCCGGACTGCGCCGTACTTTTCGGTAATAAAGATCCGGCCATCAGGCGCTTGTGCCATGGCCGTCGGGTCGAGACCCGTGGCCAGGGGTACTTCAACGAAACCGGGAGGGAGGTTGGCGGCAAAGAGCAATAGCGGGGCGCAAAACAAACAAAGAAAAAAGATATGTCGCATGGGCAATTTTCCGTTTCGGCAATAGTACAGGTTCATGCGCAAAATTGCTCAGCGACACGGACGATTTTCTGCCGGAGGCAAAAACAAGGGTATTTTTCGCCCTGATTTTACCGGTTTTGTCCGCCAGTGTCTTTTACCAGTAAACGAGTCGGCTTTTTCACCGTTTACGTATCATCCCGGGCGATGATGAATCTCACTAAACCCACGCGCTGCATTTTCCGGATATTTGGCAGATAACTGGCACAACAGGACATATATGAAACGTATTTTGATCACGCTCCCCGTTTTACTTTTGAGCGCGCTTGCGCTGGCCCAATCGCAACTTCCGCAACTAACCGAACTTGTCGAGGCGGAACAAAAAGCCCGTTTGCTCGAAAAACGACATAAAGAGGTTATTGCTTCCGGTCGCGCTGCCGATATGCAGGCGGACATCATTTACGGGCGTTTTCACTGGACGGTGGACCCCGCGGTGCGCTACATCAAAGGCGACATCCTTTACCAATTCAAATCATTTCAACCCCTCAACGACTGGACGCTCGATATGGCGGCAACCCTGACCGTTGACTCTATTCGCTGGCACGGTCAGCCGCTTGACTTTGATCACAATCTTGTGGACCGAACCCTAACCCTGCATTTTCCGCAGGCGATAGACCCCGGCGTCATCGACTCAGTGGCCATTTATTATCAGGGCGAGCCGGAGGACAGTGGTTTTGGTTCCTTCGAAACGACACAACACGACAATGTTCCGGTGCTCTGGACCCTTTCGGAGCCTTACGGCGCACGCGACTGGTTCCCTTGCCACCAGAATCTCGACGACAAAGTGGATTCCTGCGATATTTTGATCACGGCGCCAACGGGGAATCGCGCCGCCAGCAATGGCGTGCTTGTTTCGGAAACGGAAGCGAATGGCTGGATCACGGCCCACTGGCGCACCCGCTATCCCACAGCGACATACCTGCTCTGCATGGCTGTAACCAACTATGCCGTGTATGAAGAGGAGGTGCCTTTTAACGGCATGATCACCAAAGTGGTCAATTATGTTTATCCGGAAAAACTGGCAGCAGCGCAAAGTGAGTCCGCCGAGATCATCGGCCAGATGCAGTTGTTTAATACCCTGTTTGGG
>CAYVDV010000332.1:0-6425 GCA_964450465.1 uncultured Saprospiraceae bacterium | reverse complement strand
AAGCATGGCTGACCGCTTGACCATTCTGCACCTGTTTGACCGTTACCTTCCCCACACCATGAATTGGGCTTTCCGGCTTATACGGGCAACGCCGGATACCAACCGCCGGATTGCTGCCCCCTGGATCGTGCGGAATGAATACTATGTCCCGGATTTCGAATTTCTGGTTCGGCCGCTGCAACGCCGCCTGCATTGGTTGCCGGCTTCCGAATGGGATGCGGAAGCCGTACAAAATCTGCTGGTCCGTTCGGAACGGCACCTCCCTTTGTACAAATACTGGCTGAAAAAACAACTGCGGGCGCGGCGTCCGGATATCCTGCACGCCCATTTTGCGCCGGCCGGTTGCCACTATCTGGATATGGCGCAGGACCTCGGCATACCGCTGGTGACTTCCTTTTATGGATACGATTACGAAAGTCTGCCGAACCGGAGTGAAAAATGGCGTGCGCAATATCAACGGCTTTTTCGCGGGGCGGCGGCCGTCACCTGCGCAGGCCCCTACGGACGGGAAGTCTTGCTCCGGCAAGGCCTTTCTGCCGGGAAGGTTACCCTTTTGCCTATGAGTATGGAGCCGGAAGAATTTCCATTTGTACCGCGCGCAAAAAGTCCCGGCCGGCTTCGGCTCGTGCAGGTGGCTACTATTACAGCGAAAAAAGGATTTATGGATACCCTGCAAGCCTTTGATCTGGCCCGGCAGCGCTGTCCGGGTTTGCAGCTGACGATTGCCGGCGAGCGGTATGATCAAGTGCTGACGAGGCAAATTGACGCCTTTATAAAAGCAAGACATTTGCAAGATGCGGTTGAATGGCTGGGTTTTATTCCCCATCGGGATTTACCGGCCTTTTACGCTAATTTTGACGTCTTTATTCAACCCAGTCATTATGCCGGTAACCGCGACTGTGAGGGAGGGCCTGTCTCTGTCCTGGAGGCGCAGGCAACCGGGATGCCGGTTATTGCCACTACGCACTTCGATCTGCCCTCCGAAGTGTTGCATGAGCGTACCGGGTTATTGGCTGCTGAGCGGGATGTTGCCGGGCTTGCCCGGTGTATAGAGCGATTTTATACCATGGGACAGGAAACCTACCGGGAGTTTAGCAGGAACGCCAGGGAGCATGTTGTACAAAGCTTTAATGTCCGGACTACCGGCCAGCGGCTATCCGGATTATACCGGAATTTGTTGTGAACGACTTTTGTAGCATAGTAAACACCAGAAAAATACACTTTAAATCCGCTATCGCTTGGCACGACTGCTGATCATTACGGCTTGGTATTATCCATTTATCCACCCCAGGGCGCACCGGTGGACCAGTCTGGCGGAACACTGGGCTGCACAAGGCCATACGGTGCATGTCGTATGCGCTCGGCGGCGCAGCTGTCCGGAAGATGGTACAATGAACGGCGTACAGGTGCACCGCGTGGGTTTTGACTCCCTGAAAGAGGTCGCCTATTACTATTCCGGGTCTGCGGCCGGCCGGGGCAGGGTAGGGGTGGGGGTACAACGTCCCGGTATAGGTATGCGGCTGCTTTCCTGGCTGTACAACCTAATCTGGAAGAAAATCTATTTTCCGGATGACGCCTGCCTGTGGTTTTTTCCGGCAAGGCGGAAGGCGCTCGCCTTACTGAATTCGCAGGAATTTGACGCAGTGATCACCGTATCGCTTCCTTTTACAGGGCATTTGATCGGGCTTTCGGTCAAGCGCCATTTCCCCAAACTGTATTGGCTGGCAGACATTGGCGACCCTTTCACCATCCAGGCACGCCCCCTGAACAATCCATATTTGTATAAGCGCCTGAGCCGAAAACTCGAACGATCCGTATTGGAAAGGGCAGATGCGGTGGTAGTTACAAATACGGGAGCAAAACGGGCCTGCGAACGCGTTTTTGGCACGGATTCCGAAAAAATCAGGGTAATTTCCCCCTTGCTCCACCCGGCGGTGTTGCCCGAGCAGGGAATATCTACCGACAAACCAATCGCCTCCGCGTTCTTGCATGCGCCGGCCGGGACCCTGCATGTTGGCTATTTCGGTGCACTTTATGCTCCGGTGCGCACGCCGGATGCTTTCCTGGATGTACTGGAAAAAACATTTGCTGCACGGCCCGATCTGAAGGGGCGCTTGCAGGTTCACTTTTTCGGCGATGTCTTCCCGGAATTTTATGACAAACTGAACCGGCAGTGCGCAATCCATCTGTACGGCCTGCGTTCGCGGCAGGAAGTCCGTGCTGCCATGCACCAAATGGATATCCTGGTCAATATCGGTAATATCACCGACTATCAGCTGCCCAGCAAGGCAGTCGATTATCTGGCTGCCGGAAAACCGGTATTGCACCTGTCCTATCTCGAGGAGGATCCTTTTGTCCAATTCTGGGGCGATTGGCCCGGGCTGTTGAGCCTGACCGTCGAAAACAACCGCGTATCGAAAGAAAGTATCGACGCCTGGCTCGGTTTTTTACTAGCGCGCCACCCGGCTGTTTCTGCGGAAGCGATTGCCGTGCGTACCCGGCCGTTCAGGGTAACCGCGATTGCCGAGGCGTATGCTTCGATTTGCGGGCTGCCGCCACTGCTTCCATCCATTTCAGATATTGCGGCAATACCTGTTCATCGCTAAACCGGTTTACTGCCACCTTACGGCTGTATGCCCCCATTGCCCGGCGTTGTTCCGGTGAAAGCTGCAGGATCTTCTGCATAGCCTGAATCAGGGCATCCACCTGTCGCGGAGGGATCAGGTAACCGTTTTTGCCGGCCGTCACCGTATCCCGGCACCCTGGCGTATCGGTAGTGATAATGATCATTTGCATCGACATAGCTTCCAGGACCGAGCGCGGTACGCCTTCGCGGTAATATGTCGGCAAGACCAATACATCGGACCGGGCCAAAACCGGACGCACATCATCCTTTGGGCCCAGGAATTCAACGACGCCTTCCTGTTCCCAGGCTTGTAGTTCTTCCAGTGCCACCGAGGACGGATTGCCTGGATCAGGTGTGCCCAAGACCCGGAAAATAGCCCTGGAATCCAGTTGCCGGATCTGCCGGGCTGCTGCTACAAATTCACGGATCCCTTTTTCCAGGAGCAGGCGGCCGCAAAAAAGAAAGACAAGATGGTCAGTATCTGTTTTTATTGTGCCCTGGAAATATTCCGTATCCACACCCGGGCCGGGTACGATCACCGACTGCGATTCCCGGATCAGGTGGTGTTGCAGGAATTCCAGCGCATCGTCCGGATTGAGAAACAACACCTTGCAGGTTCGGCGCAGTGCGATCCGGTACAGGGGTGCTGCCAGCCAGCGCCAGCGGGCCGCAATCGAACCGCTGTAGCCCAGGCCTTCCACTACGGAAACGGCAGGAGTGCCGGCCCATCGCGCGGCAATATTGCCCAGTAGGTTAGGTTTAATAGTGTAGAATACCGCTACGTCCGCCTGTTCCCGGCGCAGCAACCGGTAGAGTTCCAGGAGCAGCCGGATGTTGCCCAGTGGGGAGAAACTCCGCCGGGAGAGTTGCCGGAGGGCGACAAATCGCGTATGCGGCAGGGACTCAAGTTGTTCGCGGAAGCGGTCGTCCGGGGCTGCCAGAACCAGCTCGTGCCCATGCCGTTCGAGCGCCAGGATCAGCTTCCGGCGGTAATTCCAGAGGTTCCAGGCGGTGTTGGCAACAAGAAGTATTTTCGAACGGCTCATTTCCGGATTTCCAGTAATCACATGATAAAAAAAGACTGCGCCATTCATCGCAGGGATGAATGGCGCAGTAGAGGGTTCGCCAGGGAGGATATTACCGGCTTGCGGAAACCCTGGAATAAGACATTGGAACACCCGGACCTGCGGCAAGCGATTTGATTTGATCCAGGGTGAACTTTTTTTCCACCAGGTCATATACTTCCAGTGCCTGATCACGGGTGATAGACGGGAACTCGTCCAGAAACTCGTTTACGCTTACGCCAATGCGCATGAAATCGTAAAATGTTTCAATACGAATACGGGTTCCGCTAAATACCGGTGCTCCATCTTGGATTTCAGGGTGGACAGTAATTGATTGGTAGTGTCTCACGGTGCTGCTGTTTATGTTTTGATAATTCCTGTAAAACAGACCGGGACCGTAAAATTCAGGTGTATGAGAAAGAGTGGATTAAAAACGAATTAAAGCCGGATTAAAAAATACAGGGGCTAAAGTAAGTAAACTCTGCTATGAGCCAAACCAAATCTGAAAAAAAATCATAAATTCAGAGATATTTTTCTCCAAACCGGGATTTTACAGTTGCCCGGACCTGCTTGATCTCCTGTTCCCGGGATTTGGGATAGATTAAAAGGACATCCGATTCATCGACAACAATGTAGTCCTCCAGGCCTTCGAGCACAACGAGTTTGTCCTTGGGGGCGCGTACCAGGCAATTGCGGATACCCATGGGCAGGATGTGTTGCCCCTGGAGGACGTTCCCGTTTTCATCTTTGGGGCATTCCTCGTGCAGACTGGCCCAGGTGCCCAGGTCGGACCAGCCAAATTCGGAAGGCAGGGTGAAGACGTTCGGCGCCTTTTCCATGATGGCGAAATCGACGGAAATATCGGGGGTGGTGGGGTAGTATTCCCGGATGAAGCCGGCTTCACCCGGCGAATTAAAGAGGCCGATGCCTTTAGACAGAATACTGTAAATATCCGGCGACAGATCGCGGTAGGCTTTCAATACCGTTTGTACGTTCCAGATAAAAATACCGGCGTTCCAGAGATATTGGCCGGAGGCTACGAACCGTTCGGCAGTCGCGAAATCGGGCTTTTCCGTAAAGCGCTCAACCTTATGGACGCCGGCTTCTGCTGCTGCGCTGAACTGGATATACCCATACCCCGTATCGATCCTGGAGGGTTTGATGCCGAGGGTAACCAGCGCATCCTGTGCTGCGGCGAATCGGAGCCCTTTTTCAATAGTAGCCCGGAAGGCTTCTTCCTGCAGTACGATGTGGTCGGAAGGAGCGACGATCATATTGGCTTCCGGATCCAGGCCGGCCAGTTTCAGTGCCGTATAGGCAATGCAGGGGCCGGTATTATTCCGGCTGGGCTCGCCGATGATCTGCTCGTCGGAAAGTTCCGGGAGGTGCTGCTTTACCAGATCGCGGTACGCAGCATTGGTCACGATGAAAATATTGGAAACGGGGCAAAGAGGCAAAAAACGCTCAAATGTGAGCCGGAGCAGGCTTTTGCCTACGCCAAGCATATCCAGGAATTGTTTCGGGCGATCCTCCCGGCTACCCGGCCAAAAGCGGCTGCCTACTCCGCCGGCCATGATGGCTACGTATGTATGGTTGCTCATTTTTTGTTTGATTTTGGTGTGACGGGCAAAGTTATGCTTAATTTTCAAGGGCTAAAGAGCCAGTAACTTTAATCAGGTACTCAGCTTCTCAAACCCGTTTTGCCTTAAATTTTCATAAACCGATTTGATCCCTTCCGCCAGTCCGATTTTCGCCTGCCAGCCTTTTGCATGTAGTTTGGACACGTCCATCAGTTTGCGGGGCGTGCCGTCGGGTTTGCTCAGGTCGTGCCGGATATCGCCGGTATAGCCGACGATCTGTTTGACCAGTTCCGCCAGTTCCAGGATAGCAATATCCTCGCCCACGCCGATATTGATCAGTCCCGGTTCGTCGTATTGTTGCATGAGGAAAAAACAAGCGTCGGCCAGGTCATCCACGTGCAAAAACTCCCTGCGCGGCGTGCCGGTGCCCCACAGGGTGACAAAGGGCGCCTGATCGCGTTTGGCTTCGTGAAATTTTCGGATCAATGCGGGCAGCACGTGGCTGTTCTTCGGGTCGTAATTGTCGTTGGGGCCATACAGATTCGTTGGCATGACCGAGATGAAATTGCACCCGTATTGTGCCCGGTAAGCATCGCAGAGTTTGATGCCGGCGATCTTGGCAATGGCATACGGCTCATTCGTCGGCTCCAGCAGACCGGTAAGCAGGTATTCCTCTTTCAGCGGCTGCGGCGCCATTTTGGGATAAATGCAGGATGACCCCAAAAACAGCAGTTTTTTCACGCCGTATTTCCAGGCGGCATGGATCACATTGGCCTCGATCATGAGGTTGTCATAGAGGAATTCTGCCCGGTAAGTGTCATTTGCCAGGATTCCGCCCACCTTGGCGGCGGCCAGGAAAACATACGCCGGTTTTTCCCGCCGGAAGAACGTTTCGACCTCCTCCTGGCTTCGCAGGTCGAGCTCCCGGGATGAGCGGAGTGCAAAATTACCGTACCCTTCCGCTTGCAGTTTTCGCAAAATGGCCGAGCCGACCATGCCGTTATGTCCGGCGATGTAGATTTTTTCGTTTTTATCCATGTTGATCCCTTCGGTGTATTTTCCAGATCCGGAGGCGGGTGCCTCCAATAATTTGCTTGGAGCCAATCTCCTTCAGATCCCAATCTTTAAAATAGAGCCGGAGTTTTTGTTCCAAAA
>CAYVDV010000331.1:0-6437 GCA_964450465.1 uncultured Saprospiraceae bacterium | reverse complement strand
AAATCTGCGGGAACTACGCTACGAGTGCATCAGCAAAAAATCTGAAGGTAGCGCTCCCCCCTTTCTTTACTTCCAACCGCCCCCAAGCGCCCTGTAAAGTTGAACCCTGGCGTTAAGCATATCCCGCTTGATTTCCAGAAGATCAATCTTGGCTTCCAGAACATCGCGTTGGGTCATCAGCACTTCGAGATAATCTGCCCGGGCAGATTTGAACAGATCGTTCGAAATGTCGATCGCTTTATTTAGCGCCTCTACCTGTTGTGATTTTCGGCTATAGATCTTTTCAAGGTTGCTGATGTTGGAAAGTTCGTTGGAGACTTCCAAATACGCGTTCAGGATAGTGCGCTCGTAGCTATACATCGCCTGAATTTGCCGGGAATTGGCGTTGTTAAACTCAGCTTGGATTGCATTACGGTTGATAACGGGGCCGGCCAGATCACCTGCAAGGGTGCACAGCAGCGACTCCGGTAATCGGACCAGGTAGGAAGGTTTAAACGCCTGCAGGCCGATTGCGGCAGAAATATCGAGCGAAGGGAAAAACTCAGCGCGTGCCACATTTACATCTATACGTGCAGCAGCCAGTTCCAGCTCGGCCTGCCTGATGTCCGGGCGGTTTGTCAACAAATTCGAGGGAATGCCGGCATACGTGTCAGCAGGCGTCAAACGTAAAAAATCTGTTTGGCTCCGTTTAATTTCCTGTGGATATCGCCCCAGTAAAAAATTGATCCGGTTTTCGGTTTCCTTGATTTTTTGCAGGATTATAAACTCAAGACTTTCCGATGCATGCACCTCTGCCTCAAATTTTTGAACACCGAGTTCCGTAGCCTGCGCCGCTTCCTTCTGAATTTTTACGATTGCCAGGGCATTTTTCTGCAAATCTATATTCTGTCTTATGATCTGAAGCTGCCCATCCAATGCGAGTAATTCATAATAGGCGTTGGCAACTTCCGCGATAAGGTTGGTCACTACAAAGTTCCTGCCCTCTATTGTAGACAAATACCGGGTTGCAGCTGCTTTCCTGGCATTTCTCAGTTTCCGCCAGATATCCACCTCCCAATTGGCGTAAGCTACGGGGGCGAAGTCCAATAATACTTCCGGCACTTCCACTCCAGGTGTGATCTCGGTGGAGGCATCGCCTGCTCCCTGACTGGTATAGCGTCCGACTTTCTCAAGGCCTATGCCGGCGCCGGCGCGTACCGACGGCAGGATGGCTCCTTTTCGCTGGAGCGTCTCATTCCGGGCGATTTCAATTTCCTGAAGTGTTATATTCAATTCCTGATTGTTCTGTATGGCAGTTTCAATCAAATCCACCAGATTAGTATCCCTGAAAAAGGTCCTCCAGGGCATCTGGGCAATATTACCGGTGTCCTGCCTGGCGCTGTCAAAGGATTCCGGAATCGTTGTATGGGCATTCGGGGTAACAATGGCTGGCGCCTTACAACTTGTTAGCGCCAGGGCGAGCCCGGTCGCCAAAGCCAATGGATATATTTTAAATTTAATCATTGTGATCAATTTCTTCGGTTAACGGATTTTCTGCTTCCTCATCAACAAATTGAACCTTTTCCGATTCGCGACCGGTCATGTAGTATAATCCTGGTATCAGCAGGACGCCAAAAACAGTTCCGATCAACATACCGCCCGCGGATGCAGAGCCAATGGTGCGGTTGCCGATAGCGCCCGGACCGGTAGCAAAGACCAGGGGTATCAATCCTGCAATAAAGGCAAAGGAAGTCATCAAAATCGGACGGAACCTTGCAACCGAACCCTCTATGGCAGCATGTAATACGGAAGCGCCTTCTCTATGGCGTTGCACGGCGAACTCCACGATGAGCACGGCATTTTTACCAAGCAGGCCTATGAGCATTACCAGAGCTACTTGCGCATAGATGTTGTTCTCCAGTCCGGCAATTTTCAGTAGTAAAAACGCGCCAAAAACACCCGTTACAAGAGAAAAAATCACCACCAAAGGCAGGATAAAACTCTCATACTGCGCCGACAGGATCAGATAGACAAAGGTCAGGCAAATCATAAATATGTACAGTGCTTCATTGCCACGGGCTACTTCATCCGCAGAAATGCCAGCCCAGTCTATCCCGTAACCCCTTGGCAAAGATTGTTCCGCCACTTCCCGGATGGCCCTGATGGCCTCGCCACTACTGTAGCCCGGCGCGGCCTGTCCACTGATTTCAGAGGCATTGTACAGGTTGTGGCGGGTAATTTCGGAAAGGCCGTACACCTTTTCCATGGTCATAAATGCAGAAAAGGGCACCATTTCGTCCCGGCTGTTCTTTACATACAGTTTTAATATATCCTCCGGCAAAGCTCTGTACTCCGGAGATGCCTGTACGATAACCTTGTACTGTCGATCAAATTTTATAAAACTGATCTCATAATTACTTCCAAGCAGGGTTGAAAGCGTATTGGTTGCATTTTCAATAGTCACACCTTTTTGCTGGGCAAGGTCATTGTCAATTCTCAGCATGTATTGCGGGAAACTGGCGCTGTAAAAGGAAAATACCGAGGATAGTTCTGGGCGCTTGTTCAATGCCGCCACAAAGTCGTTGCTGACCGTTTCCATTTTTTTGTAATCCCCGGACCCCGCCTTGTCGAGCAAACGCAACTCGAAACCTCCGGCGGCGCCATAACCCGGGACAGCCGGAGGCTGGAAAAACTCTATAGTAGCCCCGGTAATATCCCTGGATTTTTCTTCTATTTCCTCGATCACTTCCTGCGCAGAATGCTTTCGTTCACCCCAGCCTTTTAGGTTGATCAGGCAGGTTCCCGAGTTGGAGCCAGTGCCCTCGGTAAGTAATTCATAGCCTGCAAGTGACGAAACCGACTGGACATCTTCAACATCTTCGGCAATTTTTTGCAGCCTTTCGGTTATCTCATTAGTCCTTTCCAAACTTGAGCCGGGTGGAGTCTGAATGACGGCATACAGCATGCCCTGGTCTTCGCTCGGGATAAAACCGGAAGGTAATTGATTGTTGAGAAACCAGGTGCCGAAGAAAAAGGCGATCAAAATCCCGAATGTAATGACCCGTCTGTTTACGATCTGTTTTAGGATATTCCTGTATCCGGCAGAAACGCTGTTAAACCAGTTGTTAAACCCGTCCAAAAGCCGGTTCACAATGGTTTTCTTTCTTGGTTGCCCGTGCGTGTTCTTTAACATCATGGCGCAAAGTGCCGGCGTAAGCGTTAGTGCAATTAACCCTGAAAGAATTATGGAGGTGGACATGGTGATAGAAAACTGTCTGTAAAATATCCCGACCGGCCCGGACATAAAGGCAACCGGGATAAATACGGCGGCCATAACCAACGTGATGGCTATAATAGCCCCGCTGATCTCATGCATCGCTTCTTCTGTGGCCCGTACCGGTGGGAGATTTTTGGTTTCCATCTTGGCATGCACTGCTTCCACCACCACAATTGCGTTGTCGACCACAATACCAATGGCTAGTACCAAGGCAAAGAGGGTGATCAAATTGAGCGTAATGCCAAAGAATTGCATAAAAATGAATGTCCCGATAAGGGAAACCGGGACTGCAATCGTTGGGATCAGCGTAGAACGCCAGTCGCCCAGAAATATAAATACGACCAACCCTACCAACAGGAAAGCTTCAATCAGCGTATGCACCACTTTTTCCATAGAAGCGTCGAGGAAAGTGGACACATCGTAACTGATCTCGTAGTCCATACCTTTCGGGAAAGAACTGGCCTTGATTTCTTTCAGCTTTTCCTTTACGTTCTTGATTACCTGACTGGCATTACTTCCGTAGGATTGTTTCAATACAATTGCCGCGGAAGGCTTTCCATTCAGATTGGAATAAATATCATACATGGAACTCCCGAATTCAATTTTGGCAACGTCTTTTAATCGAAGCATTTCGCCGTTCGGGGTGGCCCTTAGGATGATATCCCCATATTGTGCTTCCGTAGTGAACCGTCCCGGATACTTGAGTACGTATTCGAATGTTTGGGACCTTTTCCCCGAACTCTCTCCTGTTTTACCCGGCGAAGCTTCAAGACTTTGCGCGCTCAGGGCTTCCATGACCTCGTCCACCGATATGTTATAGGCCAGCATACGATCGGGTCTCAGCCAGATTCGCATGGCGTATTCCCGGTTGCCCAAAATGTCGGCATAGCCAACACCATCTACTCTTCGCAACTCGGATAACACATTGATATCTGCAAAGTTGAACAGGAATTTTTGATCGGCAAGAGAGTCCGTACTGTAAAGATTGATGTACATCAACATATTGGATTCCTCCCGGGAGATCTTTACGCCTTCCCGTACAACAATTGGCGGCAACTTGTTGACCACGGAAGAAACCCGGTTTTGAACATTCAAAGAGGCCTGACTGGGATCCGTACCCAAATTGAATACACACTGGATCATCCCTTCTCCGTCGTTACCCGCATCCGAGGCCATATACTTCATGCCGGGAATGCCGTTGAGCGCTCTTTCCAGTGGAATGATCACCGACTTGACCATCAGTTCATTATTTGCCCCTGGATAATCCGCCACAACATTCACTTTGGGCGGCGAAATAGAAGGAAACTGGGTTACCGGTAACTTGAAAAGCGCCAATGCGCCCATAAATACAATAATGAGCGATATTACAATCGACAACACCGGTCGATGTATAAATATATTGAACATGGATGAAAATTTTAGGATGAATAGCTCGAATATGGACTCACTCTGCTTTCAATTTCAAATGCGAGAGCACCTCTTCCGGACGCTGATAGTCATAACTGATCCGATCATCATCCTTTACTTTTTGAACCCCCTCCAGCACTATCTTTTCATCCTGGGAAAGCCCGTTTTTAACCACATACAAGTCAGGCATTTCGCCTGAAATAGTGATTTCCCTCGACTTCACCATATTGTCTTTGTTTACTACAAAAACATACTTTTTGGTCTGAATTTCATAAGTGGCCTTTTGGGGAATGATCAGAGCGTTTTTAATCGGAATGGTCATCACAACCTTTCCGGTTTCTCCGTTTCGCAACAGATTGTCCGGATTGGGAAAAATAGCCCGGAATGCAATATTACCCGTCTCGTTATCAAACTCACTTTCGATCACCTCTATTTTTCCTTTATATTTATGCGCTTCATTGTTCGCTAAAATCAAGCCTACCGCATTGTCTCCCCGACCTTTGGCATTGTTTTGGTATTCGAGGTATTCCGGCTCAGAAACATTAAAATAGGCGAACATCCTGCTGTTGTCCGACAAGCTGGTCAATAATTCGCCTTCCTCGATCAGGCTTCCGATCTTTTTAGGAAGTCGGTCGATATAGCCGTCAAAAGGCGCCCGGATCTCGGTAAAGGACAAATGCACGTTGGCCATTGCGAGTTCGGCTTTTGCCTGTTCAAGTTTGGCCTCTGCCAACATTTGCTCATTTTTGGAAATGATGTTTTTTTCAGCAAGGGCCGTGGCATTCTGCAATTCAATTTCAGATGCTTTTACCTCGGCTTGTGCTTTTTGCAATTCAGCCTCGTATAAGGTAGGCATGATCTTGAACAGCAGCTGGCCGGTTTTTACAAATTGCCCTTCGTCCACGTAGATATTCTGGAGGAAACCTTTCTCCTGCGCATGAATTTCAATGTTTCGCACCGAATGGATCTGCGATACATAAACTTTCGAGAAAGAAGTGTCTATTGTTAACGGGCTGGTAACAATGAATTTGGTAAACACCTCTTCTTTTTCTTTTTCTGCTGTAGCGGTTGTACAACCGTGAAGGATCACCAGGGACAATAGCCCCGTGATAATTACTATTCTGATCATAATATTTGTTGTATATAGGTGGGTTAAACCATGTGTTAAAAAAGATCTGATGCATTACCGCAAGGGCAATACAAAAAACAGCATAGGGGAACCTGTACATACTGAACAGCATGTACGAATTCTACATCAGGAAATGCCTGGAATTTAAATGCGGAATACCCGGTTCAACAGGTAGATCGGTGTCAAGTTACCTGTTAAAGGGAGGGATGGTACGGATGTGTGCATACGGCGCACACAGATAAAAGATACAGGCAGTTTGGGCTGTATCCGCTGGCAAAGATCAACGCTACCCCCGTCGTCATTACGGTCGTCCTGACCTTCCGTTGAGTTTTCTTCCTCTATGCACAGGGAATCTTCCTTAATCAGATTGAAAACATCTGCGTTGTCAAAGAAGACAATTGGATCCGGCTCAAGCCGTTCGTCAAGAGACTTGAATGTCGGGCTATGAACCGCTCCGGAATGCAAGCCATTCCAGATGCCCAAAAAGAAAATGGACGGGTATAATATGAGCCTTAAAACCTTTTCCACGGCGCAAAATTATGGCAGGTGCTAAATTCGATGGGGGATTTTAATGTTAATGAATGGTGAAAGGTTTGGGCGTTTCCACCCGGCCTTCATCGTAAATAGCCCAAAAGGAGAGAACCG
>CAYVDV010000330.1:0-6464 GCA_964450465.1 uncultured Saprospiraceae bacterium | reverse complement strand
TTTTGGAGGCTCCGCGGAACCAGAATATGCCTTCCCGGGTATGGTACACAAACTGTGCAATGGAGTCGGTGATCTCGGAATAGTTGGTGCCGAGGTATTTCCGGGCAATGTCGTTGATATCGCTCAGGCTCAGTGTGGAAGCCGCGAGGTAAGGGCTGATCCCGCCGTGACAAAACACGTAATCGCCGATTTTTTCCACGGCGTTTTTGGTGCGCAGCCAACGGCCCAGCTCGGAGTGATCGTCGTACCACTGTGCATAGTCTTCGCCAATCAGTAGGGCGTTTTCCTGGTATTTGTTGCGCACGTAGCCGTGCTCACCGCAGAGGTTCATCACTTCGTGGTTGCCGAGGATAAAGTGGATTTTCCCGCCGGCTTCGTCCGCTTCGCTTTCCAGTTTGTAGATGAGCCAAAGCACTTCCGTGACGTTGAGCCCCCGGTCGAAGAAATCACCTACCAACACCAGATGTCCATCGCCGTAGATCCAGTTAAAATCGGAGTCGATCACCTTTGCGCTTTGGAGCAGGATCTTAAACGCTTCAAAATTTCCTTCGATATCCGATACCACCAGCATACGGGCCGGAAGCGGGTAGTGGTCTTTCTCCACTTTCAACTTTTTCTTCAGCGTAAAATGAAAGGCATCGCCGGTTTGGGACACATTGCAGTGGAGTTGTATGTCGTCCTGTTTCTTATAGTTGTTCACCCGAACTACATTTGCGGTATCTTCCCGCTCAATCATTTTTACCACGATGTTTTTACCCCGGTAAAACACATGAGGACCATCGGTATCGGCCTTGGAATTGTCGACTGGCGGATCGCCAGCGAAGACCAACCCCGAGGAGAGGAGCGTCAGAAGAAAGAAAGGAGCAAACCGTCGCATGAGCATAAGCAGAGGATTTAATCGTAAGCGTGTGAATTATAAACGTAAAAAAGGGGCCTCCGTCACCGAGATGAGCGGAACACTTGAATAAAGAAATCGGAAAAACGGATTGGTCGTGCAAATATAATTCTATTTCAGGGTAAAATGGGTCAAAAAGGTAGAGAATGCCGTCATTTGTCCGATTTTTGAGAAAATTATATTTCGATTGCGCCGGATTTGGAGAAAAACCGCCTCAAAAAAATCCTGACAAACATTTGACAAAACAAACCGGATTCCGGACGGCTGTTTTTTCCGTATTCCGGTTTTTACCTCCGTGCCGCTTTGCTCTGTTGCCGTTTGATTAAAGAAAATTAAAAACCTGTCATGCGCAAATTTACTGCCGACCGGGTATATCCCGTCTCCGCCGAACCGATCGAACACGGCGTCGTTGTCACTGATGATTCCGGCCGGATCCTGTCCGTCGGTACCCGGGAAGGACATGATCCGGCCAGTCTGGAATATCATTCCGGCACCCTGATCCCGGGCTTCATCAACACCCACTGCCACCTGGAGCTCTCGCACATGAAGGGCCGGGTGGACACGGGAACGGGGCTCATCCCGTTCATCACCAGCGTAGTCACCCAGCGCAATTTGCCGGCCGAACAGATCGCCGATGCCATTGCCCGCGCGGAGCAGGAAATGCTCGACGCCGGCATCGTGGCCCTGGGCGACATCTCCAATGCCGTGGATACCTTTGCTGTAAAATCCCGGGGGCGCATGCGCTACCACACGTTTGTGGAACTCTTCGATTTTCTGCAGGACGCCGGCGCGGAAAAGGCTTTTACCGACTGGAAAGCCGTGTACGATGCCCTGGAACCTGCGTCCGGGAGCGCCAAATCGCTGGTGCCGCATGCGCCGTACAGCGTAAGCCCTACCCTGTTTGCCATGATCAATGCCGCCAATCCCGCCGGAGGGAGCACGGTCAGCATTCACAATCAGGAAACGCCCCCGGAGCATGAACTCTTTCTGCACGGCTCGGGGGCTTTTTATGAATTCTACGGCGGGTTCAACATTTCACTGGAGCATTTTGAAGCCACCGGGCAACCTTCCATCTTTTACGCCCTGCAACACATGAACCCGGCCCAGCGCACGATATTCGTGCACAACACCCTCAGCAGCGCCGGGGATATCCGGGCAGCCCAGGCCTGGAGCCCAAATACGTTCTGGGCCACCTGCCCGAACGCCAACCTGTACATCGAAAATCAGTTGCCCAACTACCGGTATTTCCTGGAGACCGGCGCCCGGGTCACCATCGGCACCGACAGCCTGACCTCCAACTGGCAACTGTCCATCCTGGAAGAAATGAAGACCATCGCCCGCTTCCAGAGCTATGTGCCGTTTCGCGAACTGCTGCGCTGGGCAACCCTGAACGGCGCACAGGCCCTGGGCTTCGAGGATACCCTGGGAAGTCTGGAGGAAGGTAAAACGCCAGGCTTGTTGTTATTGGAAGGGATGGACGCAGATGAGCGCTTAAGTGCGGATACCGGGGTGCGACGCTTGATTTAAACGGGAACATTGCCGGGCGCACACAAAAACCAATGGCGACCGCATTTACGCAGTCGCCATTGGTATTATAAACTGGCTGTTGGCCGTTTTTACCAGAACACAATATACAAGGCCGTCAGGATACCCACGATCAGCAGGGCGCCGATGGCGAAAGAGCGCGAGGTACGGAACATCGTGGAGTCGATCTCGATGGCCCGCACATTGTCGCGGCCTTTTTTGTCGATCAGACTCGTGATGACCATAAGCGCCACGAGCGTCAGGAATACCCAACCCATGCGGTGCATAAAGGGCAGGGCGGGAAACATTCTTTCGAGCAGCAGGCCGGTCGGAATAGTTGCCAGAGCGCCCACGAGCGCGGCGTTTCCGGTGGCTTTTTTCCAGAAAAAGCCCAGCACGAAGATCGCGACCACACCCGGCGAGATCAGTCCCGTGAAGTCCTGAATGAACTGGAACGCTTGTCCGAAGTTGGCCAGGGCCGGCGCCACGATGGCGCCGATGATCATGGCCACCACAATAGCCACGCGCCCGACGCGCACCTGTTTGGCTTCGTCGGCGTCTTTATCGAAGAACTTTTTGTAGAGGTCCAGGGTGAAGATGGTCGAAATACTGTTGGCTTTACCGGCCAGCGAGGCCACAATAGCGGCGGTGAGTGCGGCGAAGGACAGGCCTTTGAGGCCAACCGGCAGCAGGTTGAGCAGCACGGGATAGGCTTTGTCGGGCCGGACATTGCCGGCTTCCATCATTTCATTCTGGAAAACGCCTTCGCGGTAGAGCAGGTAGGCGGCGATACCCGGCAGCACCACGATCACCGGCATCATGAGTTTGAGAAAAGCGGCGAACAGGAGTCCGGAGCGGGCAGTTTTCAGGTCGGCGCCCAGGGCGCGCTGCGTGATGTATTGGTTGAAGCCCCAGTAGTTGAGGTTGGCGATCCACATAGCGCCGATGAGCACAGCCAGACCGGGCAATTTTTCGTAGGCATCTTCGAGCCCGCCTTGTCCGTCGGGCATCATCATCTGCCCGGGCTCCATGATCATGTGGAAGTGGGTAGCGGCTTTTTCGCGCAGCATAGCCAGGCCCTGCAGGGCGCCGTTGCCGCCGAAATGGTGCGCTACGAGGTCGAGCGCCAGGTAAGTGGTGGCCAGGCCGCCCAGGATCAACACCAGCACCTGGATAACGTCGGTGTAGCCGATCACCTTCATTCCGCCCAGCGTGATGAAGATGGCGAAAATGGCCAGCCCGATCACACAGGTCGTGAAGGTAAACCCGGAGATCGTGCTTACCGCCAGCGCACCGAGGTACAGGATGGAGGTCAGGTTGACGAAAATATACACCAGCAACCAGAACACCGCCATGATCGTGGCCACCAGCGGACTAAAGCGCTGGGCCAGGAACTGGGGCATGGTGTAAATTTTATTTTTCAAATAAACCGGCAGGAAGAAAACAGCCACTACGAGCAGCGTGGCCGCGGCCATCCATTCGTAAGAGGCGATGGCCAGGCCCATGGCAAACCCCGATCCCGACATGCCGATAAACTGCTCGGCGCTGATGTTCGAGGCGATCAGCGAAGCGCCGATGGCCCACCAGGTAAGGGCGCCCTCGGCGAGGAAAAAGTCGGCTGCGCTGGCCTGTGCGGCTTTTTTGCGCTGGTAGATCCAGTAGCCGTAGCTGGCAACGATGACAAAGTAAATGAGAAAGACAATGTAGTCGAGTGTCGAAAGTTGGTGACCCATGTGTTTTTCGTACTTGTTTTAGTGAACGTAGCGCCGCTGGTTAGGCGGCAGAATAGCAAACTACATTGGTTAGGCGCGCCAAATATAGAACAGTATTTCCCTACTAGGGAGATTAACCAGATTTGATTCGGGGGGAAAAATCTTTTTGCAGGGAATTGGCACTGTTTGCAGAAAACAGCGCGTATTTGCTGCCCCGGACCCTACATCATGTATATCCTGCAACTGTCATTTGACGCCCTGCCAAATAAAATTACTGAATAAGCCATAAGGCCTCGAAAAAAATCGAGACATTTTTTTACCGCGAAGGCGCGGGTGATGACTTTTCGCGCCTTCGCGGTATTAAAACAATCTTCGTTATGAACTTATCTCCCGGTTGTATGAGAACCCCGTGACACAACGGATCAGAGGCCCGGATCTGCTTTACTCACCAGGAGGCATTTCCCACTGTGATATCGTAGTCGGTAAATCCGTTGGTCAGTTTTACCCAAAAACCATTAGATGTCCGGCTCACATCGAGCGTGTACATGTCCCCGCCGGCATACTGTAACGCCGTACCAACGGGCAATGGGGAATGCCCGGGGTCTGTAGTATAAAGCCCGATAACGTCTTTAACGGTCCAGTTTTGACCGGCCGGCGCATTCATCTTGAGCGTGACGGTGGTATAGGCGCCCTGCGTGCAGTTGCAGTGATTAGGCACCTGTATCTGGCAGTTTCCTGGCACCGCGTTTGTCACCACCTCGACCGAGTCGGCGCAATTGGCCCCCTTTTCCGCAACCACCCGGTAGGCGCCGTTCGGGTAGGAGCCGAAGAAAAGGGCGTTGCCCGTGCCGGCGATTGGGCCGCCGAGGGCATTGCCGCTGCCATCTTTCAGCTGATAGCTCGCGTCAGCTTCGGAGGAGGCCAGACCGAGCACCGGGCCGGGGTCGTCCGGACAATACGTTGGAGAATATTGAAAATCAATGACCGCAATCGAACAGCAAAGCTCGACCGGGTCGTTGTTGGTCACCGCCGGGTTGCCGGAACCGATGTTGAAGACGCCGCCGTTCAGGTTTTGTACGACGCCGGTGTTACTGGCGATGTTGCTGTTGCCGGTGGCGTTTTCGGTGATGAGGCCGGCATTGCCGAAGGCGCTGTTGTCCACGATCGTGTTGTTGGAAATGACGTTTATCAGCGAGGAGCAGAGCGCATTGTCGAAGGTTTGATCATTCACAATGGCGTTGCCGTGCATTTTACCCACACCGTCAATGCTTATGCTGCCGTTATTGGTCAGCTGGCCGCCGCTTTGGTTGTGTATTCCGTGGAAACCGAAACTGGAACCGCCGCCAATGGCGATCAGGTTATTGTTGATGAAATTGGCCTGGTTTGCAATGCCGGAAAGGCCAATGGAGTCGCGCTTCCCGATCTCGATCAGCCCCTCGTTGGTGAAGGTGCCGCCGCCGTTTTTAATACCGTTGGCAATGGAATAAAAGAAGTGGAGTTTGCCGGACGGTTTGTTGATAAAAGATTGGGCGCCGGAAGTCAGCAAGGGCTCATTCCTGACGGAGTCGATCTGCATGATGCCGAAGTTTTCAAAGGCGCCGCCGTTGTTATATACGCCTTTGTCTGAAAAGAAGGCGTGGAAATTACCGGAATGGCGCACATATTTCCGGTTCTCCAGAGCATAGGCGGCAAACAAGGACATATCTATTTTCCCCTCCATGATCAGGGTATCCGTGTTGAGCAGGACCGGGATGCCAGCAGACAAGCCTCTTCCGGTAAACTCAGATTGAGGTCCCAGGATCGCTTTGCCGTAGTTTTCCAGGAAATTGCTCATGCCAAGTAACTGAAACTGCGCATCGGAATACAGGTATGCACCGGGCTGATTCAGGAATATTCGCTGTACAGAAAAACCGTTCAAGGCACAAGCGCTCCCGAGTATCAGGGAATCGGAATTTTCAAAATACCGGCTAAAAGCATAGAAATTAAAAGGAATATCCAGATGGGAAAAACCGGAATTATCCAGTATCAGGGGACCTCCGTTTGCGGTCCAACTACCTTTCAGGTGGGTGTACCGACCGGCATTAATGATTTTTGTCGCACTGCTGTATGACGTCGTAGTGGCGCATTCGTTGACAAACAGCGCTCCGGCCTGATTGTTAATGGAATTAGTTGACGTGAATTGGATCGTAATATTGCACCCCATGGTGCTGAGGAATACGCCGTTGTTAATAATGCCGCTGCCACCAGAACCAGGTATTTGGAGGGTAGCGCTTGGGCCAAGGAGAAAAGTGTCCTCATTCAACAAAGCATCATTTCCATATCCAAAGGCGCGA
>CAYVDV010000329.1:0-6487 GCA_964450465.1 uncultured Saprospiraceae bacterium | reverse complement strand
CCGTAACGCCGACCGACGAATCGAACAATTGCACCGGCAATACCTTTGCGATCACCGTTACCGTGCACTCGGAACCCAAAGGCACGAACGGAACGGTTACGACCTGCTCGGATGTGGCGCTGAATGTGGATCTGCAGGCGCAGATCACCAATGGCCAAACCAGCAGCTTTACCTGGACGGTTGTGGACAACCCGGACGTGACGGGCGAATCGGATGGCAGCGGCGATTTCATTACGCAAACGCTGACCAATACGACGAGTACCGACCAGGTGGTTGTTTATACGGTAACGCCGGTGGATGAGACGAACAACTGTACCGGGGATCCCTTCACGATAACCGTGACGGTTACCCCCGAGCCCGTGGTGAGCGACATGACCGCAATGGCCTGTTCGGATGTGGCGATCAACGTGCTGCTGCCCGACCTGGACGACGATGGCGATGACATCACCGGCTTCGATATCAGCGCGGTAGTCGATCCGAACCTGACCGGTACGGCGACGACGGGCACGGGTATTACGGCCCTCGATGCGATTGCCCTGGATATGTTCAATAACCTGACCAATGCAACGCACGACGTGGTTTATACCGTGACGCCTTATTTCGGCACCTGCGCCGGCGATCCGTTTACGATCACCGTAACGATCAAGCCCGAACCCATCGGCACCAGCGAATCGCTGAACGTATGCTCGGATGAACCCATCGGGGTGATCCTCGACGACGATGTGGACGGCCCGGCCATTGCTTCGTACACCATCACCGGTATCGAAACAAACGGCCTGACGGCTTCCGCCGGCAACCCGGCTACCGGTACCGGCTTCGCTGCCAACGCCCTTGCCGACGACGCCTGGACCAACGAAACGACCGCCCTGGTGAATGTGATCTACTCGATCGTTCCGGTCTCGGCCGACGGCTGCGAAGGCGATGTGTTTACGATCACCGTTTCGGTATTGCCCGAACCGGTGGTGGCCAATCAGACTGCCATAGCCTGTTCGGATGCGCCGGTCAATGTGATCTTCGGCAACGACGCCAATGGCCCCGCCGTGGCGAGCTACAATGTGACCAACGTGAACGCCAACGGCCTCACAGCCTCCGCCGGCCCCTCGCTTGGCGCCGGCCAGAGCGCCAATGCCATCGCCAACGATGCCTGGACCAACACCGGAAATATGCCGGTTGACGTCATCTATACCGTGATCCCCAGCAGCGCGAACGACTGCCCGGGCGATCCGTTCACCGTGACCGTTACCATCAGGCCCGAACCGGTCATGACGGGCACAATGGCGCCGATTGATGTCTGCTCCGACGATCTGCTCAGCACCGTCTTTGCCGGCTTCGCCGTAAACGGCGGCTCGATCCCGGCCATGAGCTATAATGTCACGGCGGTATCCATCAACAACCTCCTGATCCCCGGCGCCGGAAACGCTCAGATCCCTGCCCTGGATGCCGTGGCGGAGTATATCAACAACGATTCCTACACCAACAAGACTAACGCCGGCCGCGCCGTTATTTATACGGTGGCTCCGGTGAGCGACGACGGTTGCGTGGGCGACCCGGTGAACATTGAATTCAATGTGCGCGCCGAGCCGCAAATGGCCGACGACGCGTTGACCGTGTGCAGCGATGAAGCCCTTAACTACAGCTTCGCCGTGATTGCCGGCTCTTTCCCGGCCAACGGCTACGAACTGGTGTCGGTTACCCCGGCTTCGGGCCTCAGCGCCGGCGGCAGCAATGCCGTTCCGGGTCTTTGCCTGCCGGCAACCGCCATCCAGAACGACAGCTGGACCAACCTCACCAACGCGCCCCTGCAGGTGCTCTATGTGGTGCGCCCGCAGCGCGGTTGCCCCACTGGTGGCGCCGGACAGGACTGCAGCGGCGACGCCGTCACTATCACCGTCACCGTCAAACCCGAACCCGTGGTGAGCAATGCCAATCCAATGGCCTGCTCGGATGTGGCCACCGGCGCGATGTTGCCGGCTACCGACGACGACGGCCTGCCCATCACCGCCTACGACGTGACTGCCGTGGTGGATCCCATGCTCACCGGCATGGCAACCACCGGCATGGGCATTACCGACCCGGCTGCCCTGGCGAATGATGTATTTACCAACACGACCGGCGCTCCGCTCGATGTGGTGTATACCGTAACGCCTTACAGCGACGGCTGCGTCGGAACGGCCTTTACGTTCACCGTGACCATCAAGCCCGAACCCGTCATGACCGGCACGGCCTCGGCCATCAATGTCTGTTCCGACGATCCGCTGGGCAGTGTCTTTACCGGCTTCGCTGTAAACGGCGGTTCGGTGGCGGCGCCCTTGTTTAACGTCACGGATATTTCTGTCAATGCACAACTGACACCGGGCGCCGGTAATGTGCCGGTGCCGGCCATGAATGTGGCGTCCACTTATATCAACAACGACTCGTACACCAACAAGACCAATGGCGGTCGGATAGTTCGATATACTGTGGAACCGGTGAGCGGCGATGGTTGCGTGGGCGATCCGGTGGTCATCGAGTTTAACATTCGCGCCGAGCCGCAAATGGCCGACGATGCGCTTACCGTGTGCAGCGACGAAGCACTCAACTATACCTTCGCTGTCATTGCCGGTTCCTTCGCCGCCAATGGCTACGAACTGGTGTCGGTAACCCCGGCCTCGGGCCTCAGCGCCGGCGGCAGCAATGCCGTGCCGGGCCTGTGCCTGCCGGCAACCGCCATCCAGAACGACAGCTGGACCAACCTTACCAACACGCCCCTGCAGGTGCTGTATGTGGTGCGCCCGCAGCGCGGCTGCCCCACCGGCGGCGCCGGACAGGATTGCAGCGGCGATGCCGTCACCATTACCGTCACCGTCAAGCCCGAACCCGTGGTGAGCAACTCCACCGCTACAGCCTGCTCGGATGTGGCCACCGGCGTGCTGCTGCCCGATGCGGATGACGACGGCCTCGGTATCACAGCCTACGACATAACAGCAGTAGTGGATCCCATGCTCAGCGGCACGGCGACCACCGGCACGGGCATTACCGACCTGTTTGCCCTGGCCAACGACGCCTTTACCAACGCGACCAATACCCCGCACGACGTGGTCTATACCGTGACCCCGTACAGCGACGGCTGCGCCGGCACAGCCTTTACCATCACCGTGACCATCAGCCCCGAGCCGCTCTTCACGGGCAATCTCGACGCGATGGTATGCTCGGACGTAAAGATCAATGTGCTGTTGCCCGACCTGGACGATGATGGCGGCGATATCAGCGGCTTTGATATCAGTGCGGTGGTGGATCCAAACCTGACGGGTACGGCTACTACAGGAACTGGCATTACGGCTCTCGACGCCATTGCTATGGATGTGTTTAACAACCTGACCAATGGAGCGCATGATGTGGTCTATACCGTGACGCCCTATTTCGGCGCTTGCGCCGGCACGCCGTTTACGATCACCGTGACGATCAAGCCCGAACCCACCGGAACCAGCAAACTCGTCACCACCTGCTCCGACGTGCCCAGCGGCGTGCTCCTGGACAATGACCCTGACGGGCCGGCCATCGCCTCCTATACCATCACCAGCATCAATGCGGCCGGTCTGACGCCATCGGCGGGCAATCCGGCCACCGGTACCGGCTTCGCTGCCAATGCCCTTGCTGACGACGCCTGGACCAACACCGGAAATACCCTCAAAAATGTGGTGTATTCCATCATTCCCGTGGGGGTTAACGGCTGTGAAGGCGATGTGTTTACCGTTACGATTTCCGTGACGCCCGAACCCGCCGTCATGGATCAGATCCTCACCGTTTGCTCCGACGTCGCCCTCGGCATCAACCTCGGCGGCGACCCGGACGGTCCGGCTGTGAGCAGTTACAACATCACCAATATCTTCAGCAACGGCCTGACGGCCTCCGCCGGCAACCCGGTGACCGGATCCGGCCAGGCCGCCAACGTCATCGCCGATGATGCCTGGACCAATACCACCGGCGCGCCGGTATTGGTGATCTACACCGTCATTCCGAAGAGCGCTGCCGGTTGCGAAGGCGATGCCTTCACTGTGACGGTGACCGTGAACCCCGAGCCCGCCGCCGGCAACCAGTCTGCGACGGTCTGCTCGAACGAACCCACCGGCCTCCTGCTGGGCAACGATCCCCTCGCCGCGTTCTTTGACATCACGGCTATCAATGCCAACGGCCTGACGGCCTCCGCCGGCAACCCGGCTACCGGAACCGGCCTGCCTGCCGATGTGATCGCCGACGACGCCTGGACCAATGCCACCAATGCACCCGTGGATGTGGTCTATACCGTGACGCCGGTATCCGAAAGCGGCTGCTACGGAAATGCCTTTACGGTGACGATCACCGTGGATCCGGCGCCGGCGATGAACTGCCCGGCCGATATTACCCTGGCCGGCACCAGCAGCGACGGTAACCCGGGCGACTGCTTCTACACGCATACCTGGAACCACCCGGCGGTGACCACTACCGCTGCCTGCGGCTATGTGCTCAGCGTGGCCTACTCGGCCGGCGCACCGGCCCCCGCTTCGCTGCCTGCCAATACCACGGTGAGTGAAAACGCCCCGGCAACGGAGAATTTTGCGCCCGGCGTAACCATCATCACCTACACCCTGACCGATATGTTCGGCCGCAACACCGCCACCTGCTCCTTCGCGATCACCGTGAAAGATGACGAAGCCCCGGAGGCGCTCTGCCAGAATATCACGGTCGCACTCGACAACACCGGAAATGCTTCCATTACGGCAGCCCAGATCGACAACGGCAGCTCCGACAACTGCACCGCCGTGACTCTCAGCGTTAGCCCGGACAGCTTCACTTGCGACGATGTGAACGCAGCCCCGCCGGCCCAGCAGGCCTACAGCGCTGCCGCCAACACCGGCAACCAGAGCTTCGGCGAGCGCCTCGGTATGGTCTTCACGGTGAACACTGCCGTGGAAATCACCGAACTCGGCGCCTTTGACGATGGCGGGGACGGTCTCAATCTGCCCATCACGGTAGGTATTATCCGCAACAGCGACGCCGCCGTCATGGCCGGCCCCATCACCCTCAGCGGCAGCGCCGACCCGCTCGCGGCCGGCCACCGCATGCAGGCAATTACCCCGCTGACGCTCGCCCCCGGCGATTATACGATCGTCGCAGTGGGCTATGGCGCTTCGGAACAAAACGGCAACAGCAACATCAGCGGCCCGGGCTCGGTCACCAATACCGGCGGCGGCTTGCTCAGCTTCAACAGCGCCAGTTACGGCGGCGCCGGCTTCGGCCTGCCCACTACTCCCTGGCCGGTGGCCAATGTGTTCCATGCCGGAACCTTTAGCTTCCGCCCGCTCTCGGGCGTCCCGGTCACCCTGAGTGTCAGCGACGGCAATGGCAACAGCAGCAGCTGCACCGCCCTTGTCACCGTACTGGACAACCTGCCGCCCCTGGCCGTATGCCAGGATATCACGGTCTCCCTCGACGCTATGGGCAATGCCAACATCGCCGAAGACGCCGTCAATAACGGCTCCTCCGACGCCTGCGGACCCCTCGGCTTCGATACCGATATCACCAGCTTCACCTGCGCCGATGCCGGCAACAACACGGTGACCCTCACCGTCACCGATGCCAACGGCAACCCGGCCACCTGTACCGCCACGGTGACCGTGCTGGACGACACCCCGCCCAGCATCAGCTGCCCGCCCAGCATCACCCTTTATACCGGTACGCAGGATTGTCAAGCGCTGCACTCCTGGACTATTCCCGTACCCTCCGACAATTGCGGCGTAGCGGATCTGAACTTTAGCATTGATCCGCTCTTGACGGTCGTGGAACTGCCCACTACGGCGTTTGCCCTGTTTGAAAAAGGCGTGTACACCCTGACCTATACCGCCATAGATGTGAACAGCAATCCGGCAACTTGCACCTTCACCGTTACCGTGCTCGATACGATCAAACCGGTTATTACAGGTTGTCCCGGCAATATCGCCGTCAACAGCAACCCCGGTGTCTGCGGCGCCACGGTCAACTGGAACCCGCCCACGGCCTCCGACAACTGCCCGGGCGTAGTGTTCGTGGGCAGTCATGTGCCCGGTAGCTTCTTCCCGGCTGGACCGATGCCTACTACCGTCACCTACACGGCGACTGACGTGGCCGGCAACAGCGCCGTTTGCAGCTTCACCGTGACCGTGACCGACAATCAGCCGCCGGTCTTCGACTGCAACACCTTGACGACCGTCAACCTCGGCACCGACGCGCCCAATTGCTCCAGTGATACCGATATCCCGGTACCTGTGGCGACCGACAACTGCGACGGCGCCATCACCGCCACCGGCGCGCGCAGCGACATGGCCGCCCTGACCGATCCCTGGCCGCTGGGCGAAACCATCGTGTTCTGGACCTTTACCGATGCTTCCAACAACAGCACCGACTGCATCCAGACCGTCAGCGTGAGCGACGACGATGCGCCGGTGTTCGACTGCAACAGCCTGACCGCCGTGAACCTGAGCACCGAAGCGCC
>CAYVDV010000328.1:0-6501 GCA_964450465.1 uncultured Saprospiraceae bacterium | reverse complement strand
AGCGTCGAAGAGGAACGGCAGAAGGCTGCTGAAGACATTCAAAAAGCCCGGTTAACCTCTGCTGACGAGGTGCAAAAAGCCAGAGCCAATGCTGCTAAAGAACTGGCCCAGATCAAGGAACGGCTCGAGCAATCCAAATTGCAATATTCCGATGAAGTCGCCTCCGCCCGCGGAAACGCGGAAGAAGAACTGCAGCGGATTCGGGATGAAAACTCCCGGATCGTAGCAGAGGCGCGACAAAAGGCTGAGATGGAGAAAGGGAAAACCACCGAAGATGTGGTCAGTGCAAAGAAATCAGCCTCGGAAGAGATCCTTAAGATAAGAGAAGAAGCGGCTAATGAAGTTGCCCGTACCCGCGAGAACGCTGTACTGGAAAAACAACGCCTGGCTACTGATCTGGCTGAGTCCCGCCGTAAGGCAGCCGAAGAGAAAGCCTTGCTGGAGCAAAACAGTTCGGCTGAAATGGCTGAAATACGGGAAAATGTAGCCAAACAAAAAGAAGCGAGCGCGCTGGAAGTTGCCGAGGCCAAGAAACGGGCTGCCGATGAGATTGAAGAGACCCGGCGCGATGTCCAGCTCCAGCGGGAAAAAGCCGAGCGGGAAAAACTGGATATCGCCAAAGACGTTGCGGAAAGCCGGCAACGCGCCGCACAAAATGTCCAACAAGTGCAGGATGAAGCCAACAAAGTGATCAGCGATGCCCAGGCACGGGCACAGGCACAACGCGATTCAATTGCCGGCGCCGTGCAAATCGCCCGTCAACGGGCTGCAGAAGAGATCAGCAAGATCCAGGAAGAACTGGCCAGAGCAGTAGCAGCGGCAAAAGAAAAAGAAAACAAGATCAAACAGGAAAGCGCCGACGAAGTGCTCAGGGCCCGGGAGCGCAGCCAACAGGAAATTGAAAAAGCACAGGAAGAGGCCAGGAATAAAGTCGTCGCAGCAAATTCAAATGCTGATCAGGCTCAGAAACAATATGCGGATGAGGTAAATAAAGCCAAACTCACTGCCGATCAACGAATTGTGCAGATACAACAGGAGGCAGCCCAATCGATTGCCGACGCCAAGAAAAAGCAACAGGAAACAACGACCAGTTCTGCACAGGAAGTAATAACGGCCCGCGAACGGGCGTCTGCCGAAATTGCCGCCGCGAAAGAACGGGCAGCCAGGGAAATCGCCGCCGCAAAAGAGGCCGAAGTCCGGGCACAGCAGGAGTCCGCTAATAATGTCGCTGAAGCCAAGCGGCAGAGCGCCCAGCTCATTGCCGCTATCAAAACGGCAGAAGCAGACAGTGTTCGCCTGTCACGGGAAAATGCCGCACGCGAACGGCAACGATTGGCCGGCGAACTGGCCGCCGCCCGGGAACGCGCCGCACAGGAGGTGGCTACCGCCAACCAGCAAGCAGCCGAAGACATTAAAACTGCCAAAGAAAGCGCCGCCAAGGCACGTCAGGAAAGTGCAGAAAGCATTGCCCATTCCAAAGAGGAAGCCGCCACCGAAATTCAGCAAACCCGGGAAAATGCTGCCCGCGAGGTTGCTACCGCTAAAAAAGAGTCCCTGGAGGCCATCGCCCTCATCAAAAAAGAAACGGATGATAAGAAAGCCTCCTTCGCCAAAGAGGTGACGGATGCGCAGGAACGCGCCCGCAAGGAGATAGAAGATGTACGGGGACAAGCAGCCACAGAAGTAGCCAATGCCCGTAAAGAAGCAGAGCAAAAACGCACGGCTTATGCCGCTGAAACGGAAAGTGCCCGTAAAAAATCGGCAGAAGAAGTGGCCCTCGCACAAAAAGAAGCGTCCGAATCGGTGTACAAAGCCAAACAGGACGCCGCCGCCAATATTGCACAAACGAAAGAGGATGAGGCTAAACGAGTGGCTGACGTAAAAGCGGAGAGCGCAGCGGAAATCACCCGTGTTCGTGCAGAAACGGCTCAGCGGGTCAAAGAAGAGCAACAAAAGGTCGCCCAGGTACAACAAGAGTTGAGCCAGAAACAAAATGAGCTGACCCAATTACAACAACAACTGAACGCCACACAGGCTGAAATTCAAAAAGCCCAGGCGGAATTGGAGCGGCTGAAGGAAGAGGCAAAAAAGAAGCAAAAAGGAAATAATTAAGCAGCAAAGGCTAATCTGACAGACAACCTGCCCCTGCGCGTTCAATCAGATCGCGCAGGGGCAGGTTAATTTTCAGGCTCAAACAAGCATGGGCACGCGCGTTTTTTCAAATCACAACGTAAAGCACCAGCCCCCCCCTTTTACCGCAGGGTCGATTGGTTCTTTTACTTGGAAATTGGACATTTTTGGGCACAAAACATAGCAGAATATCCAATATCGAACAATGAATTTCGAATGTCGAAGTGGTTTTTCGGAGAGCCAATTGACGCTGCCCTTACCGGGAGCTGCTATCGCCGCTTTTGCGGAAGCGGTACGAATACAGGTCCGGTTCTCCCTCATAATATCCGTCCATAACAACATGGTTATACGCATTCCGGACACAGTCAATCGCTTGAGCCATATTGGATATCCGGTTACCATTGACGCTGGTAACGACAAACCCGGGCTGCATATTTGTCTCGTAAATAATACTTCCACGCCGCACGCTGGAGATCATAGCGCCCTGTATCCGCATTCGTCGCTTCTCATCCCGTGTCAGTTCGCGCAATGCAATGCCCAGTGTTTTATCTAATTCGTCGCCACTTGCACGTGCTACGCCACCGACCGAGTTATTCTTGTCTTTGAGTTGGACTGCGGCCAGATGGCGGCGCCCATCCCGGTAGTACTCCACCGTAATCCGGTCGCCAGGGCGAAAACGGCCGACAAATTCCTGCAGTTCCGGTGTGCGCCGGACACGGGCACTGTTCAAGCCAAGAATGACATCGCCGGAATGGATACCGGCAGCGGCGGCAGCCCCATTGTCGTTGATCTGGGTCACCCGTACGCCATCAGCATTTGGCAAACCCAGTTCACGTGCCATTTCACTATCCAGATCCTCGATATTAATTCCGAGAAATGCGCGTTGTACCTCCCCGTACTCACGGAGATCCCGGATAACTTTTTGTACCAGATTGGACGGTACCGCAAAGGAATAGCCCTCGTAACTGCCCGATTCCGTGATGATGGCGGTATTGATCCCAATCAATTCGCCGGCCGTATTTACCAGGGCGCCTCCGCTGTTGCCCGGATTGACAGCCGCATCGGTTTGGATAAAAGACTCTATACTGGTAACACTACCCAGAATATTGATATTTCTTCCTTTTGCACTGACAATGCCGGCGGTAACCGTACTTTCCAGATTAAAGGGATTTCCCACCGCCAGTACCCATTCCCCAACCCGTACCGAATCGCTGTTTCCAAAGAGCATAAAAGGCAACTCCTGTTCCTCAATTTTCAACATTGCAATGTCGGTTGAGGGGTCGGAACCAACCAACTCGGCCTTGTACTCCCGTTTATCCGAAAGAGTAACTTTGATATCCCGGCTATTCTCTACTACATGGTGGTTGGTTACGATATACCCATCCGGAGACATGATCACACCAGACCCGGAAGACCCTGTCAGCGAGGAGCCCCCCCAGAGCCCTCCTCCGGATTCCAGCAAAGCGCGAATATTCACGACGGCCGGCGTTGCCACTTCTGCTGCCGTCGTAAAATCAGTTGGCGCTGCAGAAAAGAAACTGCTGTTCGAGCGGGCATTGAACAGCTTTTCTACCAGCCCTGCATAGCGAACGTCGCCATTATCACCCGAATTCCATCGTACCTCCTTCGGACCATCCAACTGACGGTACAGGAATACGGACATTACTGCGCTGAGGAGCGCAACTGCAAACAGCTGAACTATTTTATTCATGGATACAAGGACATGTGTTTTCCAAAAGTTTAAACAAACCGGTGCATTTATAGCCCCGCATCAATTGTGGTGTACAAATTATCCTGCAATTTGTTGATTTCATCTGAAATATCTGGTATAAAAACCGTGCCTCTTAACGCTCTTTAACACTTTAATGGCAAACTCTTTCGCATTTTCGCCCAAAATTCAGGAATATGCAATTTTGGAAATACCAGGGTGCCGGAAATGATTTCATTATGGTTGACCAACGCGGACAGGAAGAACTTACCCGCGCCGACACCGAGCGCATTCGTTTTTTGTGCGACCGCCATTTCGGAATTGGCGCCGACGGACTTATTTTGTTGCAACAACACCCGCACTTCGATTTTGAGATGATCTACTTCAACGCCGATGGAAGAGAAAGTAGTATGTGCGGCAATGGCGGCCGTTGTATTGTCGCCTTTGCCAAACAGCTCGGAATCGACAAGCCGAAATACCGCTTCATGGCCATTGATGGGGAACACGAGGCTGTTATTGGCACGCATGAGCACATCCCTGGAACAGAATGGGTAGAACTGAAAATGAGCAATGTTTCCCGGGTGGAAGCCTTGCCCACCGAGGCTGGTTCCGATTTTATTTTAGATACAGGCTCCCCGCATTATGTGCGTTTTGTTCCTGCTGTAGATGCCCTCGACATGGAACGGGAAGGGCAGGCTATACGGTATTCGGAGCGCTTTCACGCCAATGGGATCAATGTAAATATGGTACAGGAAGATGCCGGCCATTTATGTATCCGGACCTATGAACGGGGTGTGGAAGGCGAAACGCTGGCTTGCGGTACGGGTGTTACTGCCGCAGCGTTGGCGCATTACAGGCACAGGAATAACGCACCGGGTAAAGCAGAAATTCCGGTGAAAGCCCGGGGCGGCGACCTGCTCGTCCGGTTTCAAATGCTTGAAAACGGAGATTTTACCGACATTTGGCTTTGTGGGCCGGCGAGACAGGTGTTTTCAGGAAATATACCGATATAACTATGGTTCGTTTTATTCTATTTTGCTCCATCCTCTGGGTCCCGGTGGCTGTTGCCTGTCAAGCGGACTCCATTCCTTCCCATATCCTTGCAATAGTCAACGGACGGGAACAGATCGCAATAGCATTCGAAAGCAATAACCGGCCGGACGTACAGTTCTGGCTGGATTCGCTGCGCCGGCTGGAGGACGACGAGTTCATGGCCTTGCACTGGGACGAACGCTGGCTGTTGTATATCTGGCTGGAAAACTACACGCCTTTGTTTTCAGAAGTATCCTATTTTAATCGTACACAGGAAGAACTGGCCTATCAAAAGTTTCCACCGCCTCGGGACAGCCTGTTTAACCTGCTGGATTTGCGCATGTACGAGGATCGGGCCTATTTATTTGACCAAATCCGAAAGGGCTGGCTATCGTCAGAAGAACGGGCTTTCGCCACTCTTATGCTCGATTACTTATTGCGCCTGAGCGTAACGACAGCGGAAAGACAGGATTTTGACGCCCGGCTGGACGCATTTCTCGCGGAGTATCCCGGTAGTCGCTTTAAACTGTTTATGCTGAGAAAGCTGTACAACACGCCGCAGCCGGGCAATTGGGCAATCTGCCTGGACCTGCTGTTCATGCAGGGCAATTGGTCGAAGGGCCTAGAACGCTCGCTGCGGCCCAGCTTTGGCGGTGAATTCGCCGCATCATACTGGCAAAACCGTTGGAATTTTGGCATGCGGCTGGCTTTGGGCGGGCAAAAGCTGGACCGCGACGTAGTGGAAAATGGCTACGTCTGGCCGAAAGACGACCGCTCCACTTTTTTAGCGTTCGAACTGGAAAGCGGGTATGATATTTATAACCAACCCAAGCTGCGTATTTTGCCCATGCTGGGCGCCGGATTCAGCACTATACACCCACCGGAAGATGAGGAAAATCCGAACCCGGATTATTACAGTGACTTCAAGTTTAACGGTTGGCACCTGACCGCAGCCATTCAGGCCGATGTCAAGTTTAATCCGGGCGCCCAAAACGTGCCTACAACCTATCATGGGGTGCGCGTGCGCCTCGGCCATCGTTGGTTAAATTTAGGTGGAGATAATCCCGCCATGCAGGGTAATATGTTTTTCTTTGCCGTTGGTTACACCATCTTTGGCCGGCAACCTTATAAATAACAGCATGCACATGCTGCCCCCGCTATATGACAAGCGCAAACACCACCTTTGACTGGCTCTCTGATCTAAACCCTGCCCGCAATGCCCAGGAGTCCTGGCATGCCGGTACTTATCACGAGGAAAGTTTATTTCATCTGGTCTACCGGCCGGAAAGTCCCTTTGCAATTTCCTGCGGAGCAGGGCTGCTGGCGGAGCATATCCGGCGTTTCCGCTTTTCGCCGGAGCTGATCCTGCGCATGGGTCAGATGACCGACGAACGCGGGACAGGCATCTTTACTGAATCATTTCTAAATCACCTTCAACGGATGCGCCTTCGTGTCAATGTGTGGGCAGCTCCGGAAGGGATGCTCCTGTTGCCGGGTGAGCCGCTGGCTGTCATACGCGGGCCTTATGCCCAAATACTGTTGATGGAATCCGCCTTGCGCTGGTTGATGTGGCGATCTACCCAATGGGCGTCCCGTATGGCGCTTCAGCGCTGGGAAAAACAACACTGGCA
>CAYVDV010000327.1:4019-6504 GCA_964450465.1 uncultured Saprospiraceae bacterium | reverse complement strand
TCATCATTCATCACTCATCATTCATCATTCATCATTACCTACTGCAACTTATCCCCCCGCAATATCCGGAACCGCTTGCGCGCGTCCACGGCAAACACGGAACCGGAATAATCGAGGAAAATCTTTTCGTAGAGATTCTTGGCTTTTTCCGGTTCGTTGAGCCGCTCTTCATACAACAAGGCCAGGGCATACAAAGAGTTGTCGGCCCGTATATCCTCCGGGAACTTTTCCGCCACTTGTTGATACAGCTCGGCGGCTTTGGCGTAGTCCCGTTTCTTTTCATACACCTGCGCTTCGAGATACAGAATATCATCCTGCAGGGTATTCTCGGGATAATCCTGGCGCAGCGTGTCGAGTTTCAGGAATGCTTCCTCGAAGCGGTTCTGGAATACCAGCAATTCTGCGGCAGCATACAGCGACATCGCGTCGGTCGTAGTGTCGGAATTGAGGTTGTCCATGATAAAGACCGAGAGGTCCAGCGCGTCGTTGGAGATCAGTTTGGACGTGGAGGCTTTCAATACGTCGAACTGGGCCTGCGCCCACTCAAAGTCGCCGTTGAAGTAGGACAAACGGGCGTTTTTGAACCGGGCTTCCTGCCCCAGCATCTCCTCGCGAAATTCCTTGTCCACCTGGCTGTACAGCAGGGTGCTTTCCCATATTTCGCCTTTCATCAGATAAAAATCGGCCAGGTTGATCTTCACCCGGGCCAGCGTGTTGCGGTTGAGTCCGGGAGCCTGCCGGAGCTCGTCGAGCAGGCTGATGGCCTTGTCCAGGTCGTTGATATAAAACGCTTCCAGATCGGCCAGCTGGATAACGAGATAGGCCGTGCTGCGCCCGCGTTCGTATTGGTTCAGAAAACTTTCATAGTCGGCTTCCAGGGTCCGCAGATCCTCCATCGTATAGTCGAAGCCTTCGGTGATCTTGCGGCGGCGGCTGTTCATAGCCTCCTGTTTGGCATCGAAAAAGAAAGGATTTTGCGGACCTTTTTCCTGAATAATGTACTCATAGCCGGCAATGGCAGTATCGTAGTCGCGGGCCGAAGCGGCATCGTTCGCCAGTTTCATGATGCGCTGGCCGGGTTCGCCCAGGCGTTTGTCCAGGGCCTTGTACTGGCGCAGGGCGCTCTTGAAGTCCTTGCGTTGCACGAATGACCAGGCCAGGATCTCGATATAGTCGGCATTGTTTTTCGACTGCAGGCGGGTGTAGAGTTGCGATTGCAGCTCCGGGTACTCCGAATCGGCCAGATACCGGGCCAGTTGCGTCTGGATGGTGATCAGGCGCCCCGGGTCTGCATCCAGGCTGTTGAGATACGCGTCGATCATTTTAGGGGTGTCGCCCTTCCTGCGGTACAATTCACCGAGGTTAAATGCAAAACGGGTGGGATCTTTGGCCAGTTCGCCGCCGCGCTCGAATGTTTTGATCGCTAAATCGTATTTGGCATTGGTGATAAACGCGTTGGCCAGGGTGTTCACAGCTGCATAGTCGGACGCCATCTTGGCGATCGCCAGTTCGTACTGGGCGTTTGCCTCGTCCGTTTTGCCCATGCGATCATACAGATTGCCGTAAAACACATAGAGTTTTACGTTATTGGGGGTCTTTTTCAACTGCTTTTTAATCGCTTTTTCCCCCTCGTCGTATTGTTCGAGGTTGAGCAGGCAATTCACATAGCGCTCGAAGTAATAATCCGTCAGACCCCGCTGGTTTTCCACAATTTGCCCGTAAAGCTCCGCGGCTTTTTCATATTCGCCGTTCAGGTAATACTGGTTGGCGAGGTCGGGATTTTGGGCCTGACAAACGGTATAAAAACCGAAAAAAACAATCGACAATACGGCAATCCGCAGCATATCCGAATTTATGTGTTTAAGTTTGAGCACTAAAGTGTACGGCAAAGGTACCCGAAATTAACGCAAACGGGGCACTTTGTGTTTTGACCGGCCGGGATTTGACGGCCGAATAGTTCCGGCAAAGCGTTATCTTGTATTAAAAAAACAAACATGCGCTACTTTCTGTTCTTGCTCCTCTTTTTTCGCCTGACGGCTCACCCCATTGCCCAAACGCCCGCTATTGTGCTACCCCCCGGGGCCTCACCTGCCGAGCAGCGCGCCGCAGACATCCTCCGGCACTACCTGCAAGAAATGACCGGAAAGCCGGTTGACCTGCTTTCCGGCCTGAAAATTCCGGCAACCGGAGCGGTAGTGATCATCGGCCGGCACCCCAATCTGCGCCTGGTGGGACTGCAGCCTGCGCCGGAGCTGGGCAACGACGCCTATTTCCTCCAGGGCAAAAACAATGCCTTTCACATTGCCGGCGGGGGTGAAATGGGCACAGAATACGGGGTGTATGACCTGCTCGAACGCCTGGGCTGCCGCAAATACAGTCCGCGCGACTCCCTGATCCCCCAACTGGATCAACTCCAGCTGCCCCGCCTGGCGCCCACCCAACAACAACCCGCTTTCCCATACCGGGAACTGCACTACGAACCCGC
>CAYVDV010000327.1:0-3919 GCA_964450465.1 uncultured Saprospiraceae bacterium | reverse complement strand
CCCGCCGCGACTTATTTCGCAGCGCATCCCGAATATTATTCCTGGAACGGCGCCCAATACTCGCCCGGTCAGCTTTGCCTGAGCAACGACACGGTGCTGCAAATTACCATCGCCGCCCTCCGCGAAAAAATACGCGAAAAACCGGGCGCCATATACTGGTCGGTAAGCCAGAACGACAATTACGACTACTGCAAATGTCCGCGCTGCGCGGCGGCAGATGCGCGCTACGGCAGCCCCGCCGGCACCCTGCTGGCCTTTGTAAATGCCGTGGCAGCCGCCTTTCCCGACAAGATCATCAGCACCCTGGCCTATCAATATACCCGGCGGGCGCCCAGGAACATCCGCCCCGCGTCCAATGTAAGCATCTGCCTGTGCAGCATCGAATGCGACCGGGGGCTGCCCATTGCCGAGGGCTGCCGCGATTTTGCCCACGATGTGGAAGTGTGGTCGGTGCTGACCGATAACCTGATGATCTGGGACTATGTCGTGCAGTTTCGCAGTTACCTCAGCCCGTTTCCCAACTGGCATACCCTGCAACCCAACCTCCAACTATTTCAGCAGTACGGGGCCCGGATGGTGTTCGAGCAGGGCTCCGGGCGCGAGCGCTCGGAATTTTCCGACATGCGGGCCTATCTGCTGGCCAAACTGCTCTGGAACCCACAGGCCGACATGGATTCCATCCTCACGGACTTTGGCAAAGGGTACTACGGAGCCGCTCAACCGGCAGTGTGGGAATATATCCACGACCTGACGACCAGCCTGCAGACGACCGGCAACCACCTCTGGATCTACGATATTCCCCAAAACGAGCCCTTCCTGAAGGGCGATCTGCTGCGCCGGAATTTACTCCGGCTGCTGGATGCAGAGGAAGAACTGGCGGGCGACAGCCTGCGGCAGCAACGCCTGCTCGCCGCACGTCTGCCGATCAGCTTCGCCCGCGCGGAAATGGCCAAAACCGACAGCCTCTCCGTGCTGGAAATGCTCGCCGACGCCCCCGAACAATACCGCGAAGCGTTCCAGCTGTTTATCGACGACTGCAAAATCGCCGGTATCCGAAACCTGCACGAACGGCGCTATTCGCCGGAGCAGTATGTCGATGATTTTATCGCCTTCCTGGAAAAACAACGCACTGCCGTGCAATCCATCGCTTCGGAGCCGGTGCTGACCACGCCCGCGTCGCCCACCTACGCCAAAGGCGACCCCGGCGAGCTGACCAACCGCCGCGTCGGCGAACTGGACTATCGCTACAACTGGCTGGGCTTTCAGGGCACAGACCTGCAGGCCACCGTACGTTTGTCCCGGGACTCCTGTTCAGCGATAAGCGTATCCTTCCTCCAGGACCAGCAATCCTGGGTGTTTTTTCCGGAAAAAGTAGTGTTTGAGATTTCATCCAACGGGCTGTACTACCAGCGCGTCCTGGAAGAAAGCATTGCGACAGAACCCAGTGGGGAAAAGGCGATTCGCACGGTTTCCGTATCCCTGCCGGACCGGCAAGCGGCAAAATACGTGCGGGTTACCGCCTTCAACATCCGGACCTGCCCCGCCTGGCACACCTGCAACGGCAACCCCTGCTGGATATTTGCCGACGAAATAGTAGTAAAATAAATAAGGCCCGTATATTTGAACCTGTTTTAATCCCGCTTTCGGTATGAATGACTATCTGATCCAGTTTGCGCTCCTGCGCGAACGCGCCTTCCGCGAGCCGAACAACCAGGAGTTGTTCCGGCACTTGTTGTTGTGTACAGAACTGACCGGCAACCACGCCGACAGTCGCGAGCTGTACACCGCCGTACTTGACGAACATCCTTATTGCAGCTATGCCTGGTACAACCTGGGCTGGGCCTGTGTCCAGCTGGAGGAACACGAAGAAGCGCTGGAAGCCTTTGAATACGCCTATATTACACAGCCTTATTTTGAAGATGCTTACCGGGCCTGTGCCGAACTGGCGGTGCAGCGGGGCCTGCACCAGCGCGCGCTGCAGTGCTATCTCGAGATGAAAACCCACGCCGCTGAGGCCGACAGCGAAGTTTTGGTGTCCATGGCGGAATGCTATCTGTGCCTGGGCGATAGCCGTACGGCAAAAAAAATGTGCCGCCAGGCGCTGAAACTGGACCCGTACCACGCCGATGCCTGCTACCAGCTGGGCGCCTGTTTAATGGCGGAAAAAGACTACAAGCAGGCGGTGCGCTGGTTGCGCGAAGCCATCCGCAATCAGGATCGCCGGGAGGAGTTTCACAGCTTGCTGGCTGTAGCCTATGGCTATCTGGGGCAAGCGCAAAAGGTCTTGTTCCATTTGTGGAAGGCTACGGAAATTGCGCCTGAAGACGCGCACGGCTGGTTGCGGCTGGCCGAATTCCTGCTGGCGGCCGGCGATGTGGCGGAAGCCTGCGAAGTGCTGGAGCAGGCCCTGGAAAATACCAGCAGTGCGGGTCTGTTGTATTGTTGGGCCGCCTGCCAGTTCCTGAGCGGCCGGCGCGAGCAGGCCGTCGATACCCTCCGCCTGGCCCTGAACGCCGATCTGAGTTGCCTGCCTGAAATATTCCGCTGGGTGCCAGCCCTGCAGGACGATCTTGAAATTCAGGGTTTATTGCGCACTTACCGCTAGCCGGGGTTTGTTTTTTTCAGAACTTGTTGTACCTTTGCCCGCCTTTTTAGAGGCATAGACTTTTATTATTCAAAAATTCTGATTTTCAACATGTTCGCAATCGTTTCCATTGCCGGTCAACAATTCAAAGTTGAGGAGGGTCAACAGATCTTCGTCCACCGGCTGGCAGCTCAGGAAGGTGACTCCGTCACTTTCGACGCCGTGCATCTCATTGATCGCGACGGCCAGGTCTCCATCGGCGCACCCAACGTGCGTGGCGCCAGTGTCACCGCCAGCGTGCTTAGCCACGTTAAAGGCGATAAAGTGGTCGTCTTTCACAAGAAACGCCGCAAAGGCTATCGCAAGAAAAACGGTCACCGCCAGTCGTTCACCAAAATCAAGATCGACGGTATTGCCGGCTAATTGCCGCAATTTGTTCACTCAAAACTCAAAACTCAAAACTCAAAACTGAGTTATGGCACACAAAAAAGGCGTAGGCTCAACCGATAACGGCCGGGACAGTAAAAGTAAGCGACTCGGCGTAAAACTCTTTGGCGGTCAAAAAGCGACCGCCGGCAATATCCTCGTACGGCAGCGCGGCACGCGTTACCATCCGGGTGAAAACGTGTACATGGGTCGCGACCATACGCTGCATGCAGCAATCGACGGCGTGGTAGATTTTCGCCGCGGCCGCAACGACCGTACCGTGGTCAACATCCTTCCCTTTACGGAAGTAGCCGAAACGAGTGCTCCGGCGAAGTCCGCGAAAAAAGCCGCTGCGCCGGTTGCTGAAAAAGCAGCACCCAAGGCGAAGGCCGCTCCGAAAGCCGAGGCAGAAGAAACGGCAAGCGCCGTTGCAGAAACTCCGGCCGTGGAAGAAACCGCAGCAGCCGTAGTGGAAACCCCGGCCGTGGAAGCAGCCCCGGTGGCTGACACCCCCGCTCCGGAAGAAAAAAAGAAACCGGCAGCCAAAAAAGGTCCGAAACTCAACGACCTGAAGATCATTGAAGGCGTCGGTCCGAAAATCGAACAACTGCTGAAAGAAGGCGGTATTGAAACCTGGGAAGACCTCGCTGCGGCATCCGTTGACCGCCTGCGCGAAATCCTGGACACCGCCGGATCGCGCTACCAGATCCACAACCCGAGCACCTGGCCGGCACAAGCCAAATTTGCTGCCGAAGGTCAGTGGGACGAGCTGAAAGAGTATCAGGATATGCTGATCGGTGGCCGCGACGTGACAGAATAATAAATTTTTAGGGGCCGGCGACTTGCCTGGTCCCTTTTTTAGTGTTATTCTTGCAACGTCAATGTTTCGACAAAAGAAGTTTTTGTTTT
>CAYVDV010000326.1:0-6517 GCA_964450465.1 uncultured Saprospiraceae bacterium | reverse complement strand
CTTCATATCACCATGTCGTTTCAATTGTTTGATGAAGATTTATTCCCGCAATTGACCTATGCCAAAGAAACCGTTTTCCGCGAATACCTGCTGCACTACCTGTACGGCATCGTATCGGAAAAAGGCTTACAAATGTTAAAAGCAAAACTATCCTGATATGCACCGCATTCTATCGCAAACACTTTCTCTGATCTGTATCGGGGTATTGGTCCAAACCGCTCAGGCGCAGGATCAGACCACCCGAAGCCTGTCCGATTGCATCCAATATGCCCTGGACAACAGCCCGCAAATACAGATCGCCAAACTCCAGATCACGGACGCCGACTGTCAGATCCAGGAGAACAAAGCCATCGGGCTGCCGCAATTCTCCGCAGGCATCGATTATCAGTATTTCATCAAGCGCCCGGGCATACCGGCCAGCGTTTTTCAGTTTGGAGCACCTGGACCGGGCTCGGATACCCTGGACAACGTACGGATCGTCTTCAGCGCCAAGCACTCCCTGTCACCGAGCTTCGCCTACAGCCAGCTGCTTTTCAGCAACAGCTACCTTACCGGGTTGAAGGCGGCCCGCTACTACCGGGAGTATGTACAGGACCAGCTGGCCGTGGTGCAAAAAAACATTCGCGATCAAGTCACCGACGCTTACCTGCCGGCCCTGCTTATTTCCGAAAACCTGAGTATTCTGGATAAAAACACCAACAACCTCGAGCAATTGCTCCGCGAAACCAGGGCAACCACGGAAGCCGGATTCGCCGAACAACTCGACGTGGACCGGCTCACACTCTCCCTGGCCAGCCTGCGCACGGAACGCGACAACCTGGCCCGCCAGTACGACGTGGTGGTCAATGCCCTCAAAATGGCGATGGGTATGCCGGTTAAACAGGAACTCACCCTCTCCGATAATCTCCCCAAACTCATGGCAGCCTACGCCGATGCGGATGTTGCCGGCGAGTTGAATTATATGAACCGGCCGGAGTATATCACCCTGCTCAAGGGCCGGGAACTCAGCCTGCTCCAGGCAGATCTCTACCGCAAGCCCTGGATGCCCACCCTGGCCGGATTTATCCAGTATCAACCGGGCTGGCAGGGCGGTTTTGCCGAGGGAACCAAGTGGTTCTTTATTCCTTCGGCTATCACCGGCATTTCCCTGAGCATTCCACTGTGGGATGGCGGCGCAACCAAAGCCAAATACGAGCGCGCCATGATCGCCGTGCAAACGGTGGATGCCCAGAAAAAAATGCTGGAAAACGCCCTGGAACTGGAACTCGAAAACGCCCGCAAACAGTATTTCAATGCGGCAGAACGGGTCAAGCGCCAGCAGGAAAACCTGGACCTGGCACAACGCATCCACAAAACAACCCAAACCAAATACCAGGCCGGTGTCGGGTCGAGCTTTGAACTGGTCAGCGCCGAGCAACAACTCTACAGCGCGCAACAAGGCCTGATGCAGGCACAATATGACCTGCTGAGCGCAAAAGTGGCCGTCAAGAAAGCGCTTGGAAAAGAATAAACGCTTCAGCCCGGCCAGTGCTCCCATTCAACCCACAACGCAAGCAAAATTGAATTACCGTTTTAAAAAAATAACTAATGAAACATAGTACCCTCGTCCGACTCTCTTCGCTGGCCCTGCTGGCAGTCCTGTTTGCCGCCTGTGGCGGTGGTCAACCCAAAGACAAATCCGCCGAGCTGGCTGCACTTAAAGAGCAAAAAGCCAATCTGGAAGCCCAAATCAATCAACTGGAAAAAGAGGTGGGCCACTCGGAAGGCAGTGTAAAACACATCCATACCGTAGCCTTGACCGAACTGCAACCCCAGCTTTTCCGCCACTTCATTGACCTGCAGGGCCGGGTAGATGCAGAAGAGAACGTACCGGTAACGGCCAAAATGCCGGGCGCACTGACCAAAGTGCTGGTCAAAAACGGCGATTACGTAAAAAAAGGCCAACTGCTGGCCCAGATTGACGACGACGTGATGCTCAAAGGCCTGGCCGAGCTCGAATTGCAACTCAAAACTGCCGAAGATATCTACAACCGTCAGAAAGGCCTGTGGGATCAGAAGATCGGCACCGAGATCCAGTTCATTCAGGCCAAAACCAACAAGGAAGCCCTTGAACAGCGCATCGCCACCACGAAAGAACAACTGCAACAAACAAAGATCTATGCTCCGATCAGCGGCACAGTCGATCTCGTGATCCTGAAAGCCGGGCAGGCGATAGCGCCGGGTATGCCGCTGTGCAATATCATCAACATGGGCCAACTGAAAATCGTGGGCAATGTCCCCGAAGCGTATGCTGCCAAGGTTCGCCAGGGTTACCCCGTCCAACTCTTTTTCCCGGACCTGAACAAGGAGGTATCTTCCCGCGTCACCTACGTGAGCAAGTCCATTAATCCCCTCAACCGGACCTTTTCCGTAGAATGCGCCCTGCCCAACGGCGTTGATTACCGGGCCAACATGATCGCGGTAATGAAGATCATCGATTACCAAAACCCGAAGGCGCTCGTCGTGCCGGTCAACCTGATCCAAACAGCCGAAGGCGGCGAGTTTGTGCTGGTGGCGGATAAAAACGCCGGAGAAGAACGGAAGGGAACTGTCCGGAAAGTTAATATCCGCCAGGGTAACAACTACAATGGCATGGTGGAGATCAGCAGCGGCCTTAACCCCGGCGACTGGGTCATTTCCACCGGTTTCCAGGATGTGAACAACGGCGAAACGATTTCTTTTTAAAGTTTTGAGTTTCGGGCTCCGGGTTATTTCCCTTTTGGCGAAGCTTGCTTAAAATCCGAAATCCAACCCGATTGCACCGCGCAAAACTCAATTCGCAAAACGCAAAAATTTAGCAATGAAAGAGTTCAAACCGACCTCCTGGTCCATCGATAACCGGACGAGTATATTTATTATCACGGTACTCCTGACACTCGCCGGTATTATGTCCTACAACTCCCTGCCGAAGGAGCAATTCCCCGACGTGGTGGTGCCGACGATCTTCGTCTCCACGATCTACCCGGGTGCATCGCCTTCCGACATGGAACAACTTGTCACCAAACCCATTGAAAAGCAGCTCAAAGGAATTGCCGGGGTTAAAAAAGTGACCTCCTCCTCTATCCAGGACTTTTCCAGCATTATTATCGAATTCAATACCAACCTGGACGTTGTACTCTGCAAAAACAAGGTCAAGGACGCGGTGGACAAGGCCAAGCGCGACCTGCCCAACGACCTGCTCGACGACCCCACCGTGTCGGAGTTCGATATTTCCGAGATCCCGATCATGAACGTCAATATCTCGGGCGATTTCAGTCTGGACAAACTCAAAGACTACGCCGAGAAACTCAAAGACCGGATCGAGGAATTGCGCGAGATCACCCGCGTGGACCTTGTGGGTACGCTGGACAAAGAGGTGCAGATCAATGTGGACAAATACAAAATGGCCGCCGCGCAGCTCAGCTTCCGCGATATCGAAAATGCCATTGCCTTTGAAAACATGACGATTTCCGCCGGCAATGTGGATATCGGCGGCATGACGCGTTCCATTTCCATACGGGGCGACTTCAAAAATATTGAGCAGATCAAAAACATCATCGTTTCCTCACAGTCCGGCGCGCAAATGTTCCTGAAAGACGTGGCGGAGGTGAAAATGGGCTATCAGGAACAGGAAAGTTTCAGCCGCCTGAACGGTAAAAATGTAATTGCCCTGAACGTGATCAAGCGCTCGGGCGAGAACCTCATCAATGCCTCCGACAAGATCAAGGAGATCGTGGCGGAAATGAAACAAACGGATTTCCCGTCCAACCTGGATGTGGTGATCACCGGCGATCAAAGCCGGGCTACCCGCGTGACGCTGCACGACCTCATCAATACGATCATCATCGGCTTTATCCTGGTAACGATCATTTTGATGTTCTTCATGGGGGGCACGAACGCCATTTTCGTGGCCATGTCGGTACCGCTTTCCATGGCCATTGCCTTTATGGTGTTGCCGGCATTCGGTTTTACCCTGAACATGATCGTACTGTTCGCCTTCCTCCTCGGGCTCGGCATTGTGGTGGACGATGCCATTGTGGTCATCGAAAACACCCACCGTATTTACCAGGAAGAAAAACTGGATATCGTCACAGCGGCTAAAAAAGCGGCATCGGAAGTGTTCCTGCCCGTGTTATCGGGTACGGCCACCACCCTGGCGCCCTTCTTCCCCTTGGTGTTCTGGGGCGGTATTTTCGGAAAATTCATGCACTTCCTGCCGGTCACGATCATCATTACGCTGACGGCCTCGCTGGTGGTCGCGTATATTATCAACCCCGTGTTCGCCGTGTGGTTTATGCGCCGCGACGGCGACGAGTCGGTGCAGACCGATCCGAAGAAAGCCCGCCGCCGCACCATCGCCGGATACGTACTGTACGGCCTGGCGCTCGTTTATTTTTATGCGAATGCCAATATGTTCATGGGTAACCTGCTGGTTAGCCTGGCGCTGCTGGTCGTGCTGTACCGCTATGTGCTCGCAGGCCTGGTGGACCGTTTCCAGCACAGGGCCTGGCCCGCTATTCAGCGCGTCTATGCCGGTTTCCTCGAGTTTGCCCTGAAGCGCCCCTGGACCATGCTGATCGGCATGTTTATACTGTTGCTGGGCTCCTGCGGCATCACGGCATCGCGGCAGGCGAATATTGTGCTGTTCCCCAAGGCTGACCCGAACTTTATCTATGTGTACCTGAGCATGCCCGTCGGCACCGACGTGAACGTCACGGACTCGCTGACGCGGGTCATGGAAAAGAAGGTCGTGGAAGTGCTCGGGCCGGACAACCCCGTCGTCGAGTCGGTTATTTCCAACGTCGCACTGAATGCCTCGGAAGACCAGTTTGACCGATCTGCAACCTCCAACAAGGGCAAGGTCGGCGTAGCCTTCGTGGAATACGGACGGCGCCATGGCGTGAGCACCAAGGCTTATATGGACAAGATCCGGGAAGCCACCAAAGGGATTATTCCCGGCGCCGAGATCACCGTCGATCAGGAGCAGGGCGGCCCGCCCACGCCGAAACCTATTTCGGTGGAGATCCGCGGCGATGATTTTGAAAAACTCAGTGCCGCATCCATTGCCGTAAAACGCTACCTCGACTCGCTGGCGATACCGGGCGTGGAAGAATTGCGCAGCGACCTGATCGTATCCAAGCCCGAGATCAATATTCAGATCGACCGCGACCGCGCCAACCGCGAAGGTATCAGCACCGCGCAGATTGGCGGCGAGTTCCGCACGGCGATCCTGGGCAAGGAAGCCAGCAAGTACCGCGACGGTGAGGACGAGCTGCCGATCAATATTCGCCTGAAAAAAGACCAGCGCGAAAATATCAATGCCGTGGAAAACCTGAGCATCACATTCCGCGACATGAACATGGGCGGCGCCCTTCGCTCGGTACCCATGGCGGCCCTGGCCGATGTCAAGTACCGCAACACGTTTGGCGGCATCCGCCGCAAAGACCAGGAGCGCATGGTCACCCTGTCGTCCAATATCACGGCCGAATACCAGCCCAAGCAAACGCAGGTGGTGAATGCCGTAAAGGCCGCGCTGCTCGGGCTGCCGAAATACGAGGGCGTGACGGTGAGCTTTGCCGGTGAAGATGCCGAAATGACCGATGCCATGAACTTCCTCGGCCGCTCGCTGATCATTTCGATCTTTATTATTCTGCTCATCCTGGTGACGCAATTCAACTCAATCGGCAAAACCCTCATTATCCTTACCGAAGTAGTCTTTTCGATCATCGGCGTACTGCTCGGCATGGCTATGTTCAACATGGACTTCTCGGTGATCATGATGGGCGTCGGCATTGTGGCCCTGGCCGGTATTGTCGTGCGAAACGGGATCCTGCTGGTGGAATTCACCGACCACCTCCGCGAGCGGGGCATGTCAGTGCATGACGCCATCGTGGAAGCCGGCCGGATCCGGATGACGCCCGTATTGTTGACCGCCACCGCCGCTATCCTGGGTCTTATCCCGCTGGCAGTGGGTTTCAATATCGACTTCGAGAGCCTGTTCGCACACGGCGATCCCAAGATTTTCTTCGGTGGCGACTCCGTTGCCTTCTGGGGACCCTTGTCCTGGACCATCGTGTTCGGCCTTGGCTTCGCCACCTTTATCACCCTGATCATTCTGCCGGTGATGTATCTGAAAGGCTGGGAACTCAAAAAGTGGTGGGAACGGCACGCCTGATGCAGTTTGAGGTGTCATCTCCGGGGTATCAGGAGGCGGCACCTCAAATCCTGCGGAATGGGGGCTCCCGCAACTGCAAGTAAAAACGGCGCTTTTCGCAAATTGCGAAAAGCGCCGTTTTTACGTTTGCCGTGCGTGCTTTTTGGACAGACTTCGCATCAAACCATCCAGAGCCCTCCCCTCCATAGCCATCAACTTAAGGGATTGAGGGCTTAAATACTTTTCAAATTTGCCTTTTCAAATTTACCTTTTGACTTAAAAAAGGACATTTCACCGAACGGGAAGATCCATTAAAGTCAAAATATCAATTTGAAATTTGAAATT
>CAYVDV010000325.1:0-6526 GCA_964450465.1 uncultured Saprospiraceae bacterium | reverse complement strand
CTTCCCAGGCTCTTTGCCCCCGGCCGATAACCGCCAGATCTTCCCGCCGGTACGCTTTTCCCAGGTGTGCCAGGTAGAATCGTGCGAACTCCGGCGCCCAAATCGTGTTTAGGGTTTGCGCGAGATGTCTCGCCAGTTGCGTTTTGCCGGAGGACTCCGGGCCGGTCAGCACAATTTTGAAAGTGTATTGTTTCTTGTTATCCATGTTTTCGAATTGCGGCAACACCCCTATTTTTGCCATCCAGATCAGTAATAATACCTATGCATGATATAGAACCGCATTTTCGGTGGCGCGATGTGTACATTGCTTCGGAGGATAAACGTTCGCCTTTTTACGGACGGCAGTACGACGAGTTTTATTTTTCGAACAAACTGTACAATTTTTACCTGCATCCGCAATGGGACGAATTCGGCTCCTCCACGCTGTATGCCAAAGTCCTGTTTGCCGATTACGACCGGGGCTACGCGCTCATTGAGCTGATCGGAGAGTGGAATGATGCCCTGCATAACGATGTCATGTTTCTCAAGCGTGAAATTGCCGATGCAATGTTGCAGGAAGGTATCGACAAATTTGTATTTTTTTGTGATAACGTACTCAATTTTCACGGCGCCGAAGATGATTATTATGCCGAATGGGCAGAAGAGGTTCGGGAGGAAGAGGGCTGGATCGTCCTGCTAAATATCCGGCCGCACATGGAAGAAGAAATGCACGCATCCCGGCTCCATTATTTTCTTCATTTTGGCATGGATTACAATCATATCGAATGGCGTGCGCAACGGCCGCAATTGGTTTTTCAGCTGATAGAGGCCATGATCCATGGTGAAGTTCGCCGCCTTGCCTGGTAGCTGGAGTTGGACAGAAATAGCGACCTTTGCGGTGCATTAATGCGTTCGCCTATGTCCACTGAATCCAAATCTCCAGATCCGCAGGCTCAACCCGTTCCGTTTCGTTCCGGTTTTGTCAATATTATCGGCCGGCCCAATGCGGGCAAGTCAACGCTCATGAATGCCCTGGTAGGGGAGCGCATGAGTATTATTACGCATAAACCACAAACCACCCGGCACCGGATCATTGGCATTCTGAGTGGCGAACATTTTCAACTTGTGTTTTCGGACACTCCCGGCTACGTACGCGATCCGTCATATAAGATGCACCAGGCCATGAATCGTTTTGTGGAAGGGACGCTCGACGACGCCGATCTGCTTTTGCTGGTCTTCGACCTCACGGAAGAACTCGAAGACGGCAACCCTGTTTTAGCCATGCTGGCTAAAGCCGAAGCTCCGGTACTTTTGGTCCTGAACAAAAAAGACCTGGTGAAGGAGCAGCGCATTGATGATTGTTACCATTGGTGGGCGAATCGGATTAAAATAGCCGATCACGTGGCCATCTCCGCCCTGAAAGGGGAGAACACCGCAATACTCCTGGAGAAGATTCTGACCTACATTCCGGAGGCGCCGCCTTATTATCCGGAAGATCAGTTGACCGACCGGCCGGAGCGGTTTTTTATCGGAGAGATCGTGCGGGAAAAAATCTTCATGCTTTATTCGGACGAAGTACCCTATTCCTGCGAGGTTGGGGTAGATTCTTTTCAGGAAACTAATACAAAAACCGGAGAACCGTTAACCCGGATCATGGCTACCATTTACGTCATGCGGGAAACGCAGAAAGGAATTATCCTCGGAAAAGGAGGTACAGCCATAAAAAAACTCGGCACGTATGCGCGCCAGGCGATCGAGCAGTTCCTGCAGACTAAAGTGTACCTTGAACTCCGGGTGAAAGTGCGGGAAAACTGGCGGGATGACGAGCGGTCGCTCCAACAATTTGGGTACAAATAAAAAAGACGGCAGGATGCTAACACCCTACCGTCAGAAATATAACCCCAAAAAACCTAGGTCAAAGATAAGGCGCTTCGCAACTACTGTGCAAGTATTTTTTAAAAAAAATTTTTCAAATCGCGGAAAAGCACAAAAACAAGGGAAGTGGCGTTCACTTCAAGAGAATTCGGTGCAAAAAAAGTCCCTCCCCATTCATTAATGGAGAAGGACGTCATCAAAACACGCTTCATTTTAAACCTAGTATCTTCGATCACCAAAGGTGATGTGCTTGCAACTCAAGAATATAATGCCCGTTTTGTGTTTCCTGAAGTACAGGGAAAAATGAGGAAACGGGCGAAATCAGGGCGAAAGTACTAACTAAAGCCAGAATACGGAGCAAAATTAACTGCAATATTTAGGAGTAGCAAAATTCTTTCCATGAAAACGATACTTATCCGGAATAGCCGGCTCGTCAACCGCGGCACTATCGTCGAAAAAGATATACTGATCCGCCAGGGTAAAATTGAACGCATCGATGGGGCAATCGACTACCAGGCTGATGTAGAACTGGATGCCTCGGGAAATTATGTATTTCCGGGGATCATCGATGACCAGGTGCATTTTCGGGAACCTGGACTGACACACAAAGCGACGATCGCTTCCGAAAGCAGGGCGGCCGTGGCCGGTGGAGTGACTTCCTTCATGGAAATGCCTAATGTCAAGCCGCCCTCGGTAACGCAGGCTCTTTTGGAAGAGAAGTATCAGATCGGGGCGCGGACATCCCTGGCTAATTATTCTTTTTACATGGGCGCCACGAATGATAATGTGGAGGAAATTGTCCGAACCGATCCGAAACGGGTGTGCGGGATCAAAGTGTTCATGGGGAGCAGTACCGGGAACATGCTGGTGGATGCCCCTCATACGCTGGAACGCATTTTCGCGGAAGCCCCAATACTGGTGGCTACCCATTGTGAGGACGAGGCCACCGTCCGGCGAAATACCGAGCGCTATATTCAGCGTTATGGCGACCGGCTGCAGGCATCCCATCACCCCCGTATTCGCAGCGTGGAGGCCTGCCTCTTGTCTTCATCTCTGGCTGTTGAACTGGCCCGCCGGTTCAATACCCGCTTGCACATTCTGCATATTTCCACGAAAGACGAACTGGCGCTTTTCGACAATACCATCCCGCTGGCCCAAAAGCGGATTACCTCGGAGGTTTGCGTGCACCATTTGCGCTTTCATTCCGGAGATTATGCCCGGTACGGCAATCTGATCAAATGCAACCCGGCCATCAAGAGCCGGGCGCACCGCGACGCATTGCTTCCTGCCCTGCTCGACGACCGGCTCGATGTGGTAGCGACTGATCACGCACCGCATACCGCAGAAGAAAAAGCCCAACCCTACCTGCAAGCGCCTTCGGGCGTCCCTCTGGTGCAACATTCCCTCAACATCATGCTTTCGTTTTATCACGCCGGCAAAATTTCGCTCGAAAAGATTGCGGAAAAAATGTGCCATGCCCCGGCGATCGCGTTTCAGGTGCAACAACGCGGGTTCCTGGACGAGGGCTATTGGGCCGACCTGGCAATTGTCGACGTAAACCGGCGCTGGACTGTTTCGCCCGACACCTTATTTTACAAGTGTGGCTGGTCTCCGTTCACAGGACAGCAGTTCCGGGGAAAAGTGTTAAGCACCATCGTCAGCGGCCATTTAGCCTGGCATGAGGGCCGCTTTGATGAAACAAAAATGGGTGAACGGCTGCTTTTTGACCGTTAAATCCATAAACTCATCGCTTTTTCAACCCAGAATCCATGGGAAACCGTGAACTTTGCCCCCTTTGTAACGATGAGCAGTTCTTTCATCGTTTCTTAATTCAATAAAACAGCCCGGAAAGCATTCAAAGCTGCCGGGTGCAATCCTGCCCAATTTATATGAAAGAAGTAAAAAAGTATCTGGATGCCAACCAGCAGCGCTTCCTGGATGAGCTGCTCGAACTACTGCGTATCCCGTCGGTTAGCGCTGATCCCAAGTATAAGGAGGATGTGCGGCGCATGGCAGAAGCAACCGCAGCGCATTTGCGCAAGGTTGGACTGGATGCGGTGGAAGTACTCCCCACCGCCGGCCACCCCATCGTTTATGGCGAGAAAATGGTAGATCCCAAGGCTCCTACCGTCCTGGTGTACGGGCACTACGATGTGCAGCCGCCGGATCCGCTGGATCTTTGGGACAGCCCCGCCTTCGAGCCGGTCGTCAAAAAAACAAAATTGCACCCCAAGGGCGCCATTTTTGCCCGGGGTTCCTGTGACGACAAGGGCCAGTTTTTCATGCATGTCAAAGCCTTTGAGGCCATGGCCCAGAATAATGCGTTGCCCTGCAATGTGAAGATCATGATCGAAGGGGAAGAAGAAGTGGGCTCCAAACACCTGGAACACTTTTGCCGCGCCAACAAGAAAAAACTCGCTTGTGATGTGGTACTGATCTCGGACACCAGCATTATTGCCAACGATACCCCAAGCCTGACGGTAGGCCTGCGCGGGCTGGCTTATATGGAGGTGGAAGTGACAGGGCCCAATAAAGACCTGCACTCCGGCGTTTATGGCGGTGCGGTGGCCAATCCGGTCAATGTCTTGTGTGATATGATCGCTTCATTGCACGATAAAAAGAAAAAAGTGACCGTGAAAGGTTTTTACGACGACGTGGAAAAGCTGAGTCCCAAGGAACGCAAACGGCTGAATGAAGCGCCTTTCAATGAAAAAGCGTATATGAAAGACCTGAATATCGCCGCTCTTTCCGGTGAAGAGGGTTTTACTACGATTGAACGCACCGGGATCCGTCCGGCACTCGACGTAAACGGTATTTGGGGCGGCTACACCGGCGAAGGTGCAAAAACAGTGCTGCCGGCCAAGGCTTATGCCAAGATCTCCATGCGCCTGGTGCCCAATCAGGATCCGGACAAAATTGGAAAACTGTTTCAAAAGCACTTCGAGGGCCTGGCGCCCAAATCGGTCAAGGTCAAGGTAAAGGCCTTGCACGGAGGCCATCCGGTTGTAGTGCCTACCAACTCGGTAGAATACAAAGCTGCGGAAAAAGCCATGGAAACCACATTCGGTAAAAAACCGCTCCCGCAGCGTGGCGGCGGAAGCATTCCGATCGTAGCCATGTTTGATCAGGTGCTGAATGCCAAATCGGTGCTGATGGGCTTTGGCCTGGACTCGGACGCCATCCACTCGCCGAATGAACATTACGGGCTGTTCAATTTCTATAAAGGCATTGAGACCATTCCCTATTTCTATCAGTACTATGCGGAAATGAAACGCGAAAAGAAATAATTCATTTTTCACCATAACAACAACACAATACACATGAAAAAAACAGGAATGTTTTTATTGGCTGTACTGTTGAGCGCAGGCCTGCAGGCGCAGGCCGATCTCAAAACATCGCTCGACAGCGCCAGCTATGCATTTGGAATATTGATCGGTAAAAACCTGCAACGCCAGCTGCCACCCGACCTGAATCCGGAATTGATCATGCAGGCAATGTCGGCAACACTCTCCGGTGGGCAGTTGACATTCGACCAGCAGGCGGCAAGTGAAATTTTTAACAAATACAATTTGGAAGCCCAGGCCAAAGCCGAGGCACAAAACAAAGTGGAAGGCGAAAAGAACAAAGAGGCCGGGGATAAATTCCTCGCAGAAAATAAAAAACGCGCGGGTGTGATGACCACAGCAAGCGGCCTGCAATACGAGATCCTGCAGCACGGCACCGGAAAGGAAATGCCGAAGGCCACGGACCGCGTGAAAGTCCATTACCACGGCACCAACATAGACGGTTCCGTATTCGACAGCAGTGTGGAGCGCGGCGAGCCGATCACGTTTGGCCTCAACCAGGTGATCCCGGGCTGGACCGAAGGCGTGCAGCTGATGCATGTCGGCGACAAGTTCAGATTTTTCATCCCGGCAAACCTGGCCTACGGCGAACGCAGCCCCAGTCCGAAGATCAAGCCCAATGCAACGCTTATCTTCGAAGTAGAGCTGTTTGAAATAAACCCGGAAGAATAAACGCTTTGGTCATGCGGAATGTACAATACCGGGTGCTGGCCATCCTGCTGGTTTACGGCATGCTGAAATTCTTCGGCGGTTCGTTCGGCAACCTGGTATTGTACCCGGTGACCCTGCTGGTTACTTTTTTGCATGAATTTGGCCATGCTATGGGTGCTTTGCTTACAGGCGGCACGGTCGAAGCCATGCAGATAAATGCGAACGGGAGCGGGTACACCGTCACCCGTGGCGGCAGTCAGGGTGTGGTGCTCATGGGCGGCTACCTGGGCAGTGCCCTCCTGGGCAACGGCCTGTTCCGGATCGGGGTTCGCTATCCCAGGATGACCCAAAATGCCCTGCTCGTTCTTGCCGGTCTTATGCTTCTTGCCGGCCTTATCTGGTTCGAATCATTCAGCAGTACGGCCCTGCTCTTTGGCTTTGGTATGCTGCTGGGTTTTATTGCCCTTAAGACGACCTGGGACCGCGATGTGCTGATGTTTCTCGGGCTTGCCGCCGTTCTCTACATTATCCAGGATTTTGACGTAGGGCCCAAAAGCGACCTGGCCCGCTACGAGCAGGTTGTAGGCTTTTTCCCTTCCCGGATCTGGATGTATATTTGGCTGGGCCTGGCCGGATGGCTTTTTTTATGGAATATTCAGCAAATATTCCGGCGTTAA
>CAYVDV010000324.1:0-6530 GCA_964450465.1 uncultured Saprospiraceae bacterium | reverse complement strand
CCCTACTCCTGCTGGATCAGTTTCAGCACCTGTTGATGGGCGTTGTTGATCCGGGCAATGGCCAGGTATCCGCCGGCTGGCAGGGCCTTTCCGTTGCCGTCGCGGCCGTCCCATATAACAATGGCCTCGTTGTCGCCGTTGTCGGAAAGATCAAAGCGGCGGACGAACTGACCGCTAGTGGTATATATTTCCAGGCTTGCCGATCCGGCAAAGCGCTGGCCGGGCCCGCAGCGGACCGCGATCGTAACCCGGTCGTTGAACGGATTGGGCCAGGCGCGAAACAGCGAATCGCTGGCGCCCGGATCGCTGGTGCTGACAAATTGCGTTTCATCCACGCATTCCGGACAGATCATCGTGGTATCTTCCAGGCACAGAAATGCGGTATATTTGGACAAAACCCGCTCATTGAGGCTGCTGAAGATGATTTCATTGATCGTTTGGTTTTTTGGTTGTTCGCTCTCCAGCAGGCGGATGTAATTGCCATACCATATTTCGCGGGTCAGGGTGTCGGCAATGCCTGTGCCCGTTGCCGGGATACTAAGTTCGGCTGCTATGAAATTTCCGGTTAATTCACCCGCCAGTTCAATCCTGAACGGGAAGTTGCCGTAGTACTTTCCGACCTGAAGGATTGGCGTGTTCAGGTAAGCATTATCCGGGTCGGAGTTGATAAAAAAGCGGCCATAGCAATATCCGCTTTCCAGGGTGGTATGGCAGTCGAACGAACGAATAGTACCGTCGAGCGCCTGTACCACTGCTGCAAGGGAGCTTTTCAGATTGGAGCCGCGCACGGTTTGCGAGCTCCCTCCGGATAATTTGGATAAATTGACCAGAAAATAGTCGTTGGCATAATAATACTGCCCACCGATATAATAGTACTGCCCGCCGGTGTTGTAGTTTATGGCATGTACCGGAATGTATGGGCTGGGCATCAGATCGAGCAGGTCTTTGATCAACAGGTTGGCGGACGTGTAGTTTCCGTATTGCGAGGCGTTTGTCGCCAGCAGAAGGGTGCCTTCCTCCCCGTGGTCGCGGATATAATTAATGCCGCTGCTGACCAGGGAGGCCAGGTTGCTGTAGGTGGCCAGCACATCGCCCGCACTGTTGAACGCAGCGGCAAGATGCAGGGAATCGCACGGCAACCATTCGTCGCTCACACTTATCGGCGTAAGGCCGCTTACCACAATATTAAACGAATCGGCAACGGTCAGCCGGTCTCGCAATTGTTGTTGCAATTCCAACATAAGGGCTTCGGCCGTTATCGTACCAGATCCGGCTTCGTAGTCGAGCAGCACGACCAGTTTGCGACTGATTTGGAGCTGAAAGGCCTGGTTGGGCAGTATAGCCATCTGGTAAATGCCTCCCGGACTGTCCGGATACGCCGCCAGATAATACCCTTTCAGGAGGGGCGAGTCGAACTGGAGCCGGAGCTGCGCCGGCAGGTTTGCTCCCGGAATAGCTGCCTTGAAGTACATGCCTGTGCTGTCGTTGTGAAATTCCTTAAACTCAATTTCAGGATGGTTTGCAACGGCGGGCTTCTGCCAGTCGACACCCGGCCAGACAATAACCGGAAAAGTCTGTACGGAATATCTGGACGTTTTCAGCAGCGCTACGGGCAAATCGGCTTCCACGGTGGTCCGGTTCCAATCGGCGGGTACCAGAAAGCTGATCTTGACTTTTCGCGTTTCATTGGCCTTCATGGGAAATATACGCAATTCGTATTGTGTGGCAGAGGATTTGTACAGGACGGATGGATCCTGCCGGCGCTGAACGATATTTTCGTAAATGGATGAGGCCGTCCAGCGGTCCAGTATCCTGGCACGGACAATATTGTTGTTGATCCAAAGCCAGGAGTCGTGTACGATTGCGCCCTCGGGCAACTCAAAGAGCAGCGCGACCTCCAGGGAGTCCGCAGCGTTGTAATTTGTGCCCCGGGCGGAAAAAGTGAGGTAAAGCCCATACTCAAGATAAAGCCCCTGGTGTTGAACCGACAACACCGCCTCTTCGATTGTGCCTTGTTGGGTGTACCAGGAGACACGCGGGTCGCCGACGCGGAGGGAATACGTAGCCTGGACGGGAATGGAAAGCGCGACAAAAGCGAGCGTGGCAAAAATGCATAGAAGTTTTTTCATTGGTATCCTTTTTAATGGTTAGGAAATAGACCTTTCTGGAACGATTGGGATCAAGTTGCCGCTGGCTGCCCTTGCACGCTTTGTTGGACAGGATTAGCCAATTGGTTTTTTGCCCGCCCGGGGAATTTTTTATTGGGAAAGATATAGATTCCGAGTGATTAACCCTAAATTTCCGCCCAACCTTGCCAATTTATCCTGCATTATGAAGATCAAATTCTGCGGCGCAGCGCGCGAAGTCACCGGATCCTGTCACCTGATCACCCTCAACGATAATTTTCGCATCCTGCTCGATTGCGGCCTGTATCAGGGCGGCGACGACGACGGCCGCTCTGGCGATGACAACCCGATCACGGGTTTTAATGAAAAATGGCTGTTCAGCCCCCGTGATATCGACTGTCTTATCCTGAGCCATGCCCATATCGACCACACGGGCCGGGTGCCCAAGCTGGTGGCCGACGGCTTCCGGGGCAAGATCTACGCCACCCACGCCACCCGCGACCTCTGTACCATCATGCTGCTCGACTCGGCCAGAATACAGGAAAGCGACGCGGCATACTATAACAAGAAAAAGGACCGCAACGAACCGGAGAAACAACCGCTGTATGTGGTGGATGATGTGCGCCGTGCCATGCAGCAATTCGCCAGTTATAACTATGAACAGTGGTTTCATGTCCATCCGGATGTGCGGGTTATGTACCGCGATGCCGGCCACATCCTCGGCAGCGCGAGCGTGACCCTGGAGATCAAAGAAGGCGACCGGATCATTCGTTTGGGATTCACAGGTGATATCGGACGTCCAAACCGGCCCATCCTGGGCGATCCGCTGCCGATGCCTGAAGTAGATTACCTTATTTGCGAAAGTACCTACGGCGACCGCGAACACGAATCGGAACCGAATGAAATTGACCACCTGGTGCGCATCATCCACCATACCTGCGTGGAGAAAAAAGGCAAAGTGATCATTCCTGCCTTTTCCGTGGGGCGCACCCAGGAAATCGTATATATGCTCGATAAATTGCACCATGCCGGCAAGCTGCCCAAGGTGCCGGTGTTTGTCGACAGCCCGCTGGCCGTCAATGCTACGGAAGTATTTGTCAATCACCCCGAGTGTTTCGACCGCGAATTGCACCAGTATATGATGGAGGACGAGGACCCCTTTGGCTTCAACGGGCTGTCCTACATCCGCTCCGTGGAAGGCAGCAAACACCTGAATGATATCCATAAACCCTGCATCATTATCTCCGCGTCCGGGATGATGAACGCCGGCCGCATCCGGCACCACCTGTTTAACAACATCGAGAACTACCGCAATACCTTCCTGATCGTCGGCTACTGTACACCGCAAACACCCGGCGGTCAGTTGCGCGAAGGAGCCAAGCACCTGCATGTGTTCGGCAAATACCTCCAGGTGTTGGCCGATGTAGAGGTCATGGATTCTTTCTCCGCCCACGGCGACCGGGTGGAAATGGTCGATTTTCTGAAAAACCAGCGTACGTCATTGAAAAAGCTCTGGCTGGTGCACGGCACGATCGACCGGCAGGAAAAATGGCGCGACTACCTGAAGGAAAACGGGTTTGGGGATGTGGAGATCCCGGAATTGGGCGAGGAGGCGGTTATTTGACGCGAAGCTATTCGTTTTGAGTTTTTAATTGCTTGACCTCCTCGTCGAGCATTGGAAGCTATTTAACGACTATCAACCAAATAATTTCGTCTGAAACACTGTCATAACCATGGATGATCCGGTTGCGGGTATCCACAATACGTCTTGAATCGCTGATCAAAATATTCGGTTCAACATGCAAAATCCTGCTCATCGCTTCGCCAATGATTTCAATGTTTCGCTCAATAGCCCGTTTTGTTTTTAGGTCTTTCTCAAATGCCTGAAAATTTCGGGGATGAAGTAAAAAATCATTGATTTCAGCAATTGCTCTTTCAATATCTTCAAGCCATACTTTGAGCTCGTTTTGCATAGACCAGTACTTTTTTCTGGTTGATCAGGTTTTCAAAGGTCTTATTTCGAATGGCTTTTTCTTCCAGCAGGTCGATTGTTCTGTTAAATATCTTTTCCAGTTTAAATTTAAGTTCAAAATAATTTTCAGCGTATTCAATTGGATCATCAGATGCGATGGTAACAATAAAATCAATATCGCTGTTGGGACCAAAATCCTCCGTAAGGATTGATCCAAAGGCAAAAAGTTTGTCCACCTTTAAAGATGCACACGCTTGATTTAGCTCTTTTTGATGTTTATTAATTAATTCCATGAACAGTCTGAGCCTGAGGGAGATCAGTTAAGTGGTCAAATATACTAATCAGGAAAGGATTTATGAAAAAAAACTTCAAAAGTATGAAACTCACCGCGCATTTGCACGAAGTACACGGTAGATGTGGAGACCCGAAACTGGGAGAAGTGGCGGTTATTTGCCCCGACACCCTATTGGCCGAAATGTTGCGCAAAAAAGGACTTGTCCAGATTCCTAAAGGAAGAACCGGCCGGTCTTTTTAGCATAAGCGGATCTTTTGCATTACCGAACGGCGTCAGGTCCCTCCGCTCCACCGGCTACCAGGGCGGCAGCGGCATCGTGATAAAAGGCGGAGATCCCCAAAATTTTTTTCATTGATCAGTTCAATACTTGCGGGGCGCCCGTTCCAACAGGTAAACCAATCCCAGGTAAGCGCCAAACAAAACGGTGTTTATCCCAAGAGTAAGGAACATTTGACCGGGAAGCACACTTTTCAGCCATGTACTTGCGGCATACAGCCCCAATACCGCCGCCAGATACCCGCCCATCCTGCCAAAGGCATAGGGTACAGGGTAATGTTTTTTTCCCAGCCACCAGGCAAGCCAGCACATGATCGAGTAACTCAGCAGCGCCGCCCAGGCCGAGCCAACGTAACCGTACAATGGGACCCACCATATATTCAACACCACGGTACTCAGCGCGCCGGCGATGGAGATCATGGCCCCGATATGGGTCTTGTCTTTCAAACGGTACCATACCGAGAGGTTGTAATAGACCCCGAGCAGTACATTGGCCAGCAACAGGATGGGCAGGATGGGCAGTCCCACCCAATAGGGCGCAGCCAGGAAGTATTTGATGATGTCAATATACAACAGCACCCCGAGCATGCCGGTAGCCGACACGATGGTGAACCATTTGGTGACCCGCGCCTGCAAACCCGGTGCATTGGCATCCTGCGCGTGGCGAAAAAAGAAGGGCTCGGCAGCATAGCGGTAGGCCTGTGTGAAAATAGTGATCAACATGGCCAGCTTGTAGATGTTGCCGTAGATGCCCACCTGCGCCAGGTTTTCGTTCGGTGTGCCGGGCAACAGCCATTTTTGCATGGCCCGGTCAAACATACTGTTGATGATGCCGGCAAACTGCACCAGGATCAGCGGCAGCGCATAAAGGATCATCCGCGACCACAGCGCCCGGTCAAAATCGGACAGGCGAACCACCCGCACGTACGGGAACAGGTAGAGCAGCGTGGCGGCGCTGGCGATCAGGTTGGCAATGAATACATAGCCCACGCGCACCTCCGGTGACCAAACCCAGTGTACCCAATGCATGCCCTGCCCGGCTGCCCAGGGGCAAAATACCAACCAAAACAGGTTGAGCGTAACCACCAGGCCAATGTTGAACAACTTGCCGATCACAAAGCGGATCGGTCGCTGCTCCAGGCGCAGGCGCGCAAACGGCAATTCCGACAGGGCGTCGAAAGCCAGGATCAGGGCAAACCAGCGGATATACTCCGGGTTGTGTGAATAGTCCAGCACATCAGCCAGGGGCTGCGCAGCCAGCAGGACCACCAGCGTGATCGCCAGCGTGCTGCCGACCAGGGAGAGCAGGGCGGTGCTGTACGCTTTGCTGCGGTCTTCGGGCGGCGTGCCGTAGCGGAAAAAAGCCGACTCCAGCCGGTACGACAGGATCACGATCAGAAAGGCCGAGTAGGCGTACAGCTCGGTCAGTACGCCGTTTTCCACCTTGGTGAGCGTGCGGGTGTAGATGGGCACCAGCAAATAATTCAGGAAGCGACCCAGGATGCTGCTGAGGCCGTACAGAGCGGTTTCGCCGGCTAGTTTTTTTAGTAGAGACATATCGGAGTGGCCGTGGTACTCAAATCCCGGTCGACGACAAAGGTAGATACCCGAACAAAGATGTCCGGGTTAAAATAGTATTCGCCTGTCCGGAATGATTAAACGCGCGGTTAACCGGATACGGAAATGGCGGTGCGGATGAAAAAAATTCCCGCAGCCGGATCAGCTCCAACTGCGGGAATTTTCAAAAACGCCCAAACCAGAAACCCTCTAACCAGCAACCTAAAAAATTATTCCATCTCCTGCACTACTTCCGTTACCTCCGGCACCATGCGTTTCAGCATGCCTTCGATGCCGGCTTTCA
>CAYVDV010000323.1:0-6554 GCA_964450465.1 uncultured Saprospiraceae bacterium | reverse complement strand
AGCGCAACGGTTGCACCGCTTCCGGTGGGGCATATTTCGCTGGTTGATTTTGGCGTTTGCGTATTGGCGACCCTGCTGATGTTTGTTGGCAGTTTTGTATCAACCCCCAAAGTATTGCACCGCATGGAAGGCGGGGCGATGATTGCACTGTATTTCGTTTACATGATCTGGCTGGCCAGCCAGGTCATCTAGCCGATCCGGACGGAAGTCATGGATATGGAACCCATCACGGTCTGGTCGTTAAAAAAGCCCGGCTGTTCATCTTCCTCCTGTAATCCAAGGACATAGAGCAGAGGCAGGAAGTGTTCCGGTGTCGGAATTGCCAGTGCGGCTTCGCTGCCCAGGCCGGAGTACCGGATGAGGCTTTGGTGGTCATGGCTTTCCATGAGTGCTTTAAATTTGGAATTAGCCGTTTCCGCCCAATCGTATTTGTCTTCCGGATTGCGCCAATTCAGCATACGGAGGTTGTGTACCATATTGCCGCTTCCGATAATGAGCACTCCTTTTTGCCGCAAAAGCCGGAGTTCCTGCGCCAATTCGTAGTGCCCCTGCGCATCCAGTCTCCTGTTCAGGCTCAATTGGATCATGGGAACATCCGCATCGGGATAGATCCGGTTGACAACAGCCCAGGAGCCGTGATCAAATCCCCAGCTTTGATCCATTTTTACTTCCGTTTTTTGGACCAGCCCTGCTGTTTCCTTCGCCAGCGAAGGGCTGCCCGGCGCCGGATATTGCACCTCATATAATTCTTGCGGAAAACCTCCGAAGTCATGAATCGTGCGGGGTTTTTCCATTGCGGTGACATAAGTGCCGTTGGTTTCCCAATGTGCCGAAATACACAGAATTGCTTCCGGTTCAGGAATCTCAGCAGCCAAGGCCTGCCAGCCACGGGTAAACGAATTGTCTTCGAGTGCATTCATAGGACTGCCATGCCCGAGGAAGAGTGCGGGCATACGTTGTTCCCGGTGGGGGAGCTGCTCGCTCAGGCGTGCAAGCGTGCGCAGGGTAGGGAGGGCAAATAAACCGTACATAAATTGGCGGATAAATTCCTTTCGATGCATAAACACTTAGTGTTATAACATTGTATTTAATAAAAAGTTCTGAAACAACCGGGAGTCTTTGGCGGTCCGGGCATTTCACCCTTATTTTTTGGGGTATTTGGGATCGGGTTGTTTTCGTCCGGTGTATGTGCTGTAATCCGGGAGAATTACCTCGTAGGGGCTTTGAAAAAGCGGGGAGGTGAGCAGAAAATCGGCGGTTGCCCGGTCGCAGGCTATGGGGAGGTTCCACACCACGCCGAGTCGGAGCAGGGCCTTGATATCGGGGTCATGGGGTTGTGCTTCCATCGGATCCCAAAAAAAGATGAGCAAATCTATTTTTCCTTCGGCAATAAGGGCGCCGATTTGCTGGTCGCCGCCAAGGGGGCCGCTCAGCAGGCTGATTATTGGCAGATCGAGGGTCTTTTCCAGTAAATGCCCGGTGGTTCCGGTGGCATAAAGTACGTGCCGCCTGAGCAAATCCTTGTTGTACAGTGCCCAATCCAGAAGGTCTTCCTTTTTATGGTCGTGGGCGACCATTGCGATGCGTTTGCGTTCGGGCAAAACGCGGATATTGGGTTTACTCATGGTGTTAAACGATTTTTTCAATTTCGTAAATGGAATTGACTTTTCCGGCAAACAGGCAATAGAATCGCGGGCTGTCTCGGAGCATGGAAATTTCCGTTGGCCGGCCATCATCAATATAACTGGCCTTTAATTTTGATTTGATGGTAAAATAGGAGAACCAATGTTCAAACCGAACGCTCTCTGAAAAATACTGTTGCATTTGCTGCAGCATTTTATAGGCGTTGCTTGGAGGCCTGCGCGCGCAACCGGTACAAATTCCAGGCGCGTCCGGCTGACATGCCGGATCTTCCGCGATCTGGCAATCGAAGCGGGGTAAATTATCGTAGGAAATTTTATGGTGTGTATATGCAACGGAGGACATGGACAGCAAGCCACTCAGTCCAAAGGGCATAATGGACCCAAAAGGGCCGTCCATAACGGTTAGTCCCATTTCACGGAACTGGTTGGATGTGATAAAGGCAATTTCTGAAATTTCATGGGTAAGATCCAGGTCGCGTACGCCAAACAAGCGATTTACGGCATTCGTGGCGGCGTAAGTGGCATTAATTACCATAGGTGTTTTGAACAGGCGTGTTGTGTCGGAGGCACACTGGACTGTAATGAGCCAATCCGTGCCTGCACTTTCTGCTTTAACAGCCCTCGAAGATTGGAAGACGCTTATCTGCTTTTGTTGCCCGACCCGTTGGCGGTAATACTCGCGGAGCAATACCGGATCGAAGGAATACTCCACTGTGCGGTACAGCGCTTCCAGGCGATTGAAATTGAACAATGGATGCTCGTCGACCCGTTTACATGGAATTTTTAGGTGTTGGCAAAAGCGTTCGAATTGATTGGCGTCCGTAAAGGAGCCAAACCGGTCAATAGCGTAATATTTCTCAAAGGAAAAATTCACGAACTGCCGGTGTTCGGTCGTAAACCGTTCTTTATGCTCATCGCTGAGTGCTGCGGTTGCAATGCTTCGTGGGTAGTGATAGCCGCCGTGTAAACGGGCCTGGTTAACCAGGGAGGCTTTCTGAAAGAGCCGGGTCTCTTTTTCCAGCAGGGCTACGCGGGCGCCTTTGCCTGCCAGATACAGGGCGGCGTAACAGCCAAAAATACCCCCGCCGATCACAACCGCATCAAAGGATTCTGTTTGCATGTGAATTGGAGGGTAAGATACATAGAATTGCCAGACAAAGACTTTCCATCAACGAATAGGGATGCTCAATTTGTGTGTTTTCCCAGGTCGGAAAAGACATCGCTGTAATCGAAGGATTCCAGGTTACGCCAAAAATCCAGGGTCTCCAGTAGTTGGGGCCTGCTGGAAAAGCCGAGTACCAGGCCGTCCAGCTGCGGATTGAGTCCTCCATAGATCAATCCGATATGGTTCAGGCTGCAGACAGGTGGCCGTACGGCGGCGAGACTCCATTTGGGGATCAGTTTTCGGATCTGTTCCAGCATGCCGGTTGTTTTTTCCGGATCGCCGCCGCGGCTCAGGTAGGTACTTTGAGCAGGGTAGGGGCCTTCCAGTTTCAATCCGCCGGCATTGATACCATAACCAAAAAACCGGTGTCCGGCTCCGGAAAAAAATGGCGTATAGCGGGGGAGATCTGTATGGAGGATATTATGCTTTACCTGAATATCAAACAGTAAATTTAAATCCAGATTGGCCCGGTGGTACACTTCCGGAAAACGGATGCCGGAAAGTCCGGCCCGCAACCCGAACTCCTGCTGCAAACCTGCCAGTCCCTCCAGGGTGGCGCGGATGGAGGCTTCGTCGGAGCGGTTGTCCCAGTGGACCATGACGACCTTCAGGTTTTCACCAAACAGCCGAAGGTATTCTTCCGCCATCATGCGGATGAAAGACAGGGACAGATTGATATCCGGGCTGCGCAGGTTATCCTGGCTACCGATTTTCATGGTTATTCCAAGATTGCGCAAGCCATGTGCCTGGATATATTCCTGTAAAATTCGCTCGGATGCGCGAAAATCGGCGGGGTTTTTATTGATCGGGTAATTGGTAGCTGCATCCACAAAGTGATGCCCCGTACCCAGCCAGGTATCCAGGATGCCAAATGCCTCTTCTGAAGAAACAGTCCAACCCCATTGGGCGGTGCCCAGGAGCAAGGATTTCTTTGTTTGTAACACCATATAAATTAGTGCGCCGCAGGGTGCGGTTTCTTTTTTTTCAATACGGCCATGGCGCGCAAATATTGCTTTGCCAGGCGGCTGATGTGGACTTTACTCCCGGACGTATCGTCTGTCCAGTGAACCGGCAACTCGCAGATTGCCAGTCCCTGCCATTCGGCAACTGCCAGTAATTCGGTACTGAAAAACCAGCCGTTACTCACTGCGCCTCCCTCCATCAGGTCGTGCACACAACTTCGCTTTAGCCATTTGAACCCACACATGCCATCCGAAAAGCGGGTGCCCAGGTAGTTTTTAACGATAAAGTTGAATACGCGGGACGTAATTTCCCGTTTCAGGGTTCGTCCGCTCACTTTTGACTTCCGGTGCAGCCGTGTGCCGTAAACCAGGTCGTAGCCTTCTGTTGCCAGGGCGTGGTAAGCCTGAATAAAGTGTTTTAGATCGGTCGCCAGATCCAGATCCATATAGCCCACAATCTCGGCTTTGCTTTGTGTCCAGGAGGTTTTCAGCGCCAGCCCCACCCCTTTTTCGGGGACGCGGACCAAGCGGATCTCCGGCAAATCATCCATAAGTGCTTCTGCAATGACTGCGGTATGATCCGTACTGCCGTTGTCTGCAATTACAATGGTCCACTGCTTCCGGTCGGGAAAATTAGCGCATAAAAAAGAATGCAGCGTACGCACCTGGCGATCCAGGGATTCTTCTTCGTTCAATACCGGAATGGTTACTTCGAAAGTGGGCATGGATGGTGGACGGTAGAGGGTGGGGAATGTAAACTGCGCGCAAAGATATGGAACCTGTGAAATTCTCTGGTCTGTACCAAAACGATGCAGGTACTTATGTTGAAAAGGTGCACAAGTGCCTGGTGGCTGCCAGAGAATTAATCGAAGATTTTCCCTTCCTTTGTCTGAAATTCCGGGATTGTCGCCGACGAATTTGGGAATTGGGTAGTTAATGTCTGCATTTTTGATCCGGTTGAAGGGGGAGGTTCCCGGATTCCGCTTTGAAATACAAACGTTAAAACAAAACAACTAAAAATGAATGATTTGCTTAAGAACCCGATTTTTGCCTTTTTAGCAGGGCTGCTTATTTTATGGCTTGCGTTCAAGGTGTTAAAGGTAGTTATCGGTATGTTCTGGATTTTTGTCCTGGCCTTTATTATCCTTTACTTCATCAATGATCGCTTTCGCCGTGCGGTCCGCATGTTTCTGGGGAGTATCTTTGGGCGCTGATTCCTGTAGCTGCGTTCCATACATTAAACGAACTGTTTTTCAATTTCAAATTCAATGAGCACAGAATTGCAACCGATAAAACCCAAAGGTTTTTGGGACCGTCCTGAAGGTGTGACGGGAGGTATTTTTATGGCCGCTATCCTTCTGGGGGGCGGTTATCTGCTTTATCAGGCTTTGCCTGTTTTGATTGAGCTGGCTAAGAATACCCTGTATCTGGCAGGGCTGTTGGCGGCTCTGGCCGGGATAATTTACGTGGTGCTGGATCCGAAAATGCGCAATCTGGTTTGGTATATGTACAAATCGGTGATGCGGTGGATGACCGGGCTTTTTGTTCAGATTGATCCGATCGGCATCCTGAAAAGCTATATTGAGGATCTGAAAGACAATTTAGGCGCCATGAATACCCAGATCAGCCGTCTGAAGGGGCAGATGTACAAACTGGGTGAAATGATCCAGCAAAACCAACGCGAGATCAAGACAAACCTGGGTATGGCCAGCAAGGCTAAAGAAACCGGGAAAGAGGCAATAATGGTTTTAAAAGCCCGCAAAGCCGGTCGCCTGCAGGAGTCGAACATGAAACTGGAAGACCTGTACAAGCGCATGGAAGTGTTGTACCGGGTGCTGATCAAGATGTATGAAAATTCGGAGATCATGCTGGAAGACCTGCAGGATCAGGTGGTGGTAAAAGAACAGGAATACAAAGCCATCAAAGCAAGCCATTCAGCCATCCGTTCGGCCATGAATATCCTGAGTGGTAACAGCGATAAAAAGTATATGTATGACATGGCACTGGAAGCGATGGCTGAGGATGTTGGCCAGAAAGTAGGGGAGATGGAACGCTTTATGGACATGTCGAAAAACTTCATGGAATCGATCGACCTGCAGAACGGCGTCTTTGAAGAGGAGGGTTTGCAAATGCTGGAGAAATGGGAAAAAGAGGGTGTGTCATTCCTGCTGGGCAAAGAGAAGGCCTCCATTCTTGCAAAGGCGGACAATCCATCCAATGTGCTGGACCTGAATCAACCGGTCAATATTCCGAACAAACAGCAGCGTGGGGGGAATCAGTACGATTCGTTTTTTGACTCCTAGTAACGATGAGGTTATTTTTTTCGTCGTTACTTAATTGAATTTTGAGGAAAGCATTTCCCACAGATCCTCATAAGGGATAACTTCAACAGCCAGGGACTGCCGGGACATCTCCGGCGGCTCCTGCTGGAGAAGGGCCCACTCTTTTTCCATTTTCCGTTCCGCCCGGGCGCCCTCGTAATTTTTTTTTGCCAGTGCCAGGATAATCTTGAGGAAAATGGCGCTCCTGCGGTTCGTATCATTTTCCAGATAGCGCTTCCGGTATTTGTCCAGGGCTTCGATGGAGCGGCCGAAGTCTTCCTCGTCAAAATTCCCCTTGGCAATACTGTATAATACCGGCAAAAGCACCAGCGGTATATTCATCCCGTCTTTTTCTTTGTCCAAGACCTCAAAATCGTTGGAATAACGGGCGGAGGAAGGGGAGTAATATCCGGCAATCCGGCTTACTTCTTCCGGATCCAGTTTGCCAAACCCGGCCAACAGG
>CAYVDV010000322.1:0-6554 GCA_964450465.1 uncultured Saprospiraceae bacterium | reverse complement strand
GTGTATTTTACTTCGACTGGATCATCTTCTTCGTTGCGCTGTCCGTTGCCGTTTCCAGCTTGTAGTACAGCACACCAGATGTGCTCAGCACCGCGCGGTCAATCGTAACGGCGTTGTAGCCCTTACCAAAGTCACCCGTTTGCGTGAACACCATGCGACCCGACTCATCGAAGATCGTCAGCGTAGCCTCCGTTGCCTCAGGCAGGTAGAAGCCAATCTGCGTCTTGTTGATGAAGGGGTTCGGCGTGTTCTGGTACAACTCGAAGCCCAGACCCGTGATCGTGGAACCGTTCGCACCGTTGAAGCGGAAGGCTACCTGCAGACGATCGGCGCCGGCGTTGTATGCCTCTGCTTTCGTGATACGGCTCGATACGCCCAGCATCTGGCTCAGCATGCCGTTCGCCTGTGCGCGGAACGTCAGCGTGAATTCGGCCTGGTTGGTGCCATCCCAGCTCGTCGTCAATGCGTGCTCGCTGGCAAATACACCAAAGTTGTCCGTATTCATGTTTGTGCCAGGTACGATCTCTACCAACTCAAGGTTGTTGTAGTTCATCGTGAACTGGTAGCCCTGTACTTTCTCGGCGGCTTTGAAGTTCACCGTGAAGGTCTCGCCGGCTTTCACCGCGCGATCTTCCACGTCGAACAACAGCGTGCCTGCCGTGCGATCGTCCGAACTCGTCAGGCTGCTCGTAACGGCGTTGCCGTTTACGTCACCCACCTTAACCGATACGAAGTTCTCGTCGTCCATGCTCGCTGCCATGTCGGCAATCTGCTTGGTTTCCGGGAAGATCGTCTGGAACGGATTGTTCGCGTTCGGGAACGTGTACGACTTGTCTACAAAGCGCCACGACGTGTTGTTCGGTAGCTCCGTGTAGATGCCGAGGATCAACTTGCGCAACTCAACGATGTCGAACGTCGTGATCGAACGGCTGTTGTTAGCGTCAGCAGCGATCATTTTGTACGGCGTGTTCAGCGGCTCAAGACCCAGGATGTGCTTGTTGATCAGAACAAGGTCAAACGTCGATACACCGTTCAGCGGATCGTTGTCTTTGTTCGGCGTAACCGTGTAGTCGTCCAGCAGCGGAATGCCGGCAAGGTTGTAAGCACCCTGTGCATCCGTGATGTCGAAGATACCGGCAGGCGGCAGCGCCGGGTGGCTACCCGACAGCGTTACCGTTGCGTCTTCCAGACCCTTGTCCGTTTCCGTTTTCAGCGCACCGGCTACCGCTCCGAAGTTGTTCGAGCAGTTGCCCATGTTGTCCTGTACGATCACATACGTCTCGCAGTAGTCGGCGTTGCCGGCTACGTCGATCGACCACAGTTCTACCAACTGCGTGCCCAACTCCGTGCAATCGAACGTCACGCTCTTCTGCGGCGTGCCATCCGGGTTCAGCGGGAAGCCCGTGCCCGTGCCAGACTTGCGGATGCCAGTCTTCAGCAGGTTCGACGGCGTGCAGTTGTCTTCCGTGTATTGCAGGAAGTCCGTATCCCACAGCGTTACCATCTTCGTCGGCATGATATTCACGCTCAGACCGTTGATGCAAACAACCGTCGGCTTCTTGCAGTCTTTCACTACGAAGGTGTATTCGCATACTTTCTCGTTGCCGCAGCCGTCTTCCACAATCCACTTGATCTTGTGCGTGCCGTAGGGCAGCTCAGGTACCACGTAGCTGTTCGGCGACTGTTGCGTGTTCCAGCGTACGCAAGCGGTTTTGTTGTTGCCGCTTACCGTGTTCTGGATGGCGAAGCCGTATTTCTGGTTCGGCAGCACCGGACGTCCGTCAAACTGACGCGGCGTGCCGCCCGTGAAGTTCGGGTTGTTGGCGTTGCCATACTGTACGTTGTTGTAGCCAGGCAGGTTCGTGCTCGATACTACCGTCTCCATCGAACCGTCGCCGTCCAGATCCAGGAACAGCAGGTAGCGGATGTTGATGTTCGAACCCGAGCAAAGGTCGGTTGCCGTGATGCAAATATCAGACGGTGCCTCGCACAGGTCGTGGCTGTTGATCTTCGCGTCATACCAGTACGATGCATTCCACAGCAGCGGATCGTTTGCAGTCAGATCGCAAACGTCAACCGGGCTGGCCGGGCACTGTACTTCCGGTGCCTGCGTGTCGATCACCTTGATGATCTGCTTGTACTTGTAGCAGTTCACCGCGCTGATGTTCGGTACCGTGATTTGCTGACCCGTAGCGTAGTTCGTGTACGTGCCGCCATGGTAGAACACCGAGTAGTTCGTGTTCGACGGATCGTTCGAATTCACCTTCACGCTCGTCGGTTGCCACGGTGCCGGCGTGCCGGTAGCCGAGATGGTCGGGCCAGGCAGGTTCGACGGGTGGTTCACCGTTGCGTTCGGGTTCGGGTTCGGTACGTTCACACAACCCTGGTTCGGGTCGTATGTGCACCAGTTGATGATCGTCCATGTACGCTCGATTTTGTAGCAAGCGTCCGGTACAACCGTGAATACTTCATCTTCGTGCGAAATGCCCAGCAATTCGCAGTCTTCGCCGTAGATCGTCGGCTCGCCGTAGTTACCCGTGCCGTCGCATACCGTGACGATCACGTCGTTCGGGAACTTCACAAAGTAGTCTTGCTCGTAGTTCACGAAGATACGCTGCGTGCACTGGCTCGAGAAGCCGTGGCAGTCGAACGCGCGGAATGTCCGCGTGATCGTTCCCTTGTTACATACCGTATCAAACAGCGAGTAGCTCACCGAGTGCGTCAGACCGCACTGGCCCTGATATACTTTCGACGTATCCAGGCAGCAGTTGTCATACACCGTAGCTTTGCCATATGCCCACAGGCTCGGGTCAAAGTTCTCGCAGGATACCGTTACGTTAGCCGGGGATTGGCAGACCGGCTTGATCTTGTCTTGTACTTCTACCTGGATCATGCACTCGTTGTACACCGGCTCGCCACCAAGGCCAATTACGATGTTGCCCTGTGCATCCAGTTGATATACGCGCAGGATGACCGTCTGGGTCGTACCTACTTCGCAGCAGTAGAACTTGATCGAGTCGTACTCGCTGATCGCGCGCTCAAACTCGCTCGGGAAATCCGGGAACGGATCAATGTTCGGATCGCACTCCGGATGGCCATTGATCGGGTTCAGGCCCAGGATGCAGTCGCTGTACGGTGCCATACGACGGATCGTGAACTTGATGTCGCCGCAGTTGTCGTACGAACCGTCGTCAAACGTCGTTGCTTTTACCCAGGTAACACCGGCAAAATTGCAGGCATCGCTCGGTACGTAGCAATCGAACGGATCGTCAACGCCAATACCTACTACCGTGTACTCGTCGCAGGCTGCTACCGGCGGCGTGTAGTCGCGTACCGTCAGGCGGAACGAGCAGGTGCTCGTGTTGCCGCAGTCGTCTTCTACCGTGTAGATCACCGTGTGCGTGCCCATCGGCAGGCAAGGCGTCAGGCCCATTACGGCCATCGTGTCCGGCTCCCACAGGTTGTTGCCCGCAAAGTTGGCAAACGTTCCCGGGATCTGGTGCATCTTGCCCTGAGCGCCCGTTGCCGGGTCGATCTCAATGACCATGGCCGTGAAGCTGGCCAGGCGCGAGCAGTTATCCGTAACGATCATGTCGGGCAGATCGGCAGAACCACAGCACGTAAAGGCATCGGTGCTTACCGTCATGTTGGCCGGGCAGTCAAAGCTCGGGCCCTGATCGTCCACTACTTTAATGATTTGCGTGTGCTCCACGCTTTCTCCTGCACACCAGTCGACGATCGTCCAGTGGCGGGCAATTTTATACGTGCCGTCGCATACGTCGATGCGGGCATCCGTGTACGTCCAGTTGATCGTGCAGCCGTCCGGCTGATCGAATACGTGCGGCCAGCCTTGCTCGCCGATACCCTCGATGTAGTCCGGGGACGGGTATGCACCCGTGCAGGACAGCGCCGGGTTGTCGATGCCGTCATAGTCCGGAGGCAGGGTCATGTCGCCCAGCGTCGGGAGCGTCAGGCTGATCAGCTGTACGCAGGTCGTGAAGTTGCCGCTGGCATCCGTAGCCGTCCATTTGCGCTGGATCGTCTTCGCAACGCCTTGTGCGCAACCGCCGGCCAGTTCCGTGTCGAGGTATTCCAGCGTCGTGGCGCTGCAGTTTTCCATCTGCGGATCGCCGGCGCCCGGGATTACCGTGTATTTCTGGTTGCCGATCTTCGTTACCTCAGACGGATAAGCCAGTTTGTTCGGGAAGCCGGCCGTGAAGTTGTAGTCGGCTGTGATGAACAGCGCAGCTTCGTTGATCTGCGATATGTCGCCGAAACCGTCGTTGTCGCGGAAACGTACTTTCCAGATACCGTTGGGATCTTCACCGTCAAAAGCAGACAGCGTGCCGAAACCGAACGGAATGAAGGCGTTGGCGCCCGTGGTGTAGTCCACGCAAGCCAGGGCAGTGCTGCCCTCGTCGTCGAAGCGCGTCCACAGCGGACCGTTACAACCGCCTACGTTGTTCCAGCAGGTTACTTTCGTGCCGGAGGGGCTCTCTACTTCGATGCCAATATTGAAGAACCAAACATCACCCGTCATGTTCTCCAGGAAGTCAACGTCCGTGATCGGACCGGATGCATTGGCAACCGGGATCTGTACTTCAACCGTCTGGAAGTCCATCAGCGTCAGCGGCAGGCCGCTGGCGGCAAACTTCGCCGTGTAGTTGGTCAGCGACTGCGAGTATTCCGGAGCAAAGCTCGGGAAGTTGCAGGGCAGCGACTTGTTCGGGCAGTCCAGGACCGGAGGCAGTTTGTCTTCGATCTTGATGTTGCCCCAGCATTTGTTGCCCGTTTTCGGGTCGGTCACGCGCACGCCGTAGGTGTGACCCACGTCAGCGTTGGTCAGCGTACCCGCGGTCCACGGACCGTTGCCGTACGGAGCCACGCGGTCGAGTTCAACCACGTAGTTGTCGTAGCAGCGGTAAGGACCGCCTTCCAGGATCTGGTCGGCATTCAGTTCCACTACGCAATCTTCGTCCATCGAAACCTGTACCAGGTCGTTGCAAACCAGGGCAGAGATGGCGTTCGGATATTCGTTCACCGTTACGTCGAAGCAGCAGGTGGCCGTGTTACCGGCAGCATCCGTCAGCATAAAGCAGTTCGTCGTCGTGCCAACTTCAAATTCGGCACCCGAGGGCAGACCGCTGGTCTGTACAAATTCAGCGTTGGTGATCGTTTGATAGGTGATATAGCCGTTCCATACGCGAGGGTTGAATACACCGGCCCACAGCGCGTTTTGGGCAGTGCCCAAATTAATTTGCAGCGTACCGTCCGAGTACGACTGGTTCCCGCCATTGCCGTTGGTATATTGCTGGGAAGCATTCGGGGTGTGGAGCGTAATACCCCACTGACCCGGAGGAATCACAAAGCTGGTCGGAGCCGGTGTGAGCGTGCCGTTACCGAAGCCGGCGCCGGAAACTGCACCGGAAGTAGCGTCAGCCGTTGCAACCAGTGTCCAGGCGCCTGCGTTGGTCTGGAAGCCGACAGAGGTTCCGCTCTTCATGTACACGTTTACGATTGTATTGGCAGAAATACGCATACCCAGTTCCGTAACCGTTATATCATCGCTACCCAAATTGGTTACATCGAAGTGAACGGCGCCACCTACACTACCATAGTTGTTGGCAGCATTCAGCGTATTCAGCGTACCGCTCGGGCCCACAAACGGGCAGTTGTCCGAACCGTCAACCGTGTAGGAATAGGATACGCGGCATTCGCCGGGGCTCAGGTTCAGCGTGACATTGCCCGGGCAAGTGATCACCGGAGGCGTCAGGTCAGCCACCGTGATCGTCTGCGTGGCGCTGGAGATCAGTGAGTTACCACAGCTCGTCACCAGTTGCCAAAGGATCACGTTGGCGCCCTTCGGCAAACCAGAAACCGTGATCGTAGCGGGCAGCGGTTGCGGCACTACCACCGGTGTTCCTCCGTTGACCGTATAGCTCAGCGTCAACGTCGGATCATTCGCGCAACCCCCGGGATTGAAGGTCGGAAGCGCCGTAGTAACCGTGGCGTCGCAGGTGGTCTGGTCCGTGCTTACGTTCTGGTTGGCCGGAGCTGTCATGGCGCAGGCCGCCGGGCTGAACTCGTTCACCAGCGCCGTCCAACCGGCAGAGTTGACCGATCCATCAGAGTGGAAACCAAAGGTCAACGCACCGGAGGCGTTGCCGGCCGTAGCCGTTACCACACCGGCAGCACCGTTGGTCGGCGCTACGCCACCCCAGAAACCGCCGGAACCAAACTGCGAACCGCCGATCGGCGTGCCGTTGGCGGAGGCAATTTTCGGTGCAGCGGTCGAGTTACCGTCGTACACATAGAGCGCATCCCAGGAAGCTTCAGTGCTAAACTGGGTAAACGTGGCGCGGATCTTCGAACCCGCAGCACTCGGAGCAAAGGTCACTTGGCTGTTCACAGACGTCGAGTTGTTGCTGTAGTTGCCAGTCGGACCGCCGTTGTCGTAGAAGTTGAAATAACAGGTGCCGGGAGGCGCGATCGAGAACGTCGCCGGACCGTTATTGTAGGGCATATTTACGTTGGTCTGAGCGAATACCTGTGCT
>CAYVDV010000321.1:0-6558 GCA_964450465.1 uncultured Saprospiraceae bacterium | reverse complement strand
AAAACTCAAAACTCAAAACTCAAAACTCAAAACTCAAAACTCAAAACTCAAAACTTTAAATGGTTACCACCAAGTCGCTATTTTCCGCTGAAGGCCTCGATGATCGCAGCCTCGAGTTTTTGTCCAATGCCATTGAAAAGAACAACCTGCCCGGCTTCGATTATTTTGAGTTCAAGCGCGCTGTTGCTGCCTTGCTGCAAATGAAGCTCGACGAAGCAACAAGTTACAAGAGTGCATTTGCCACGGCAGCTACGGTCGGCCTTACCAAAGACAAGCTGATCGAAACAGCCGGTTACTATCGCAATGTGCTGCTCAAAGAGAAGGAGCAGTTTGACAAAGCGCTGGAAAGCCAAAACTCGACCAAGGTGACTTCCCGTGAACAGGAGATCAAACGGCTGCGCGATCAGATCGAACGCCACAAAGCCGAAATCACCCGGCTGCAGGATGAAATGGCGGGATACCTCAACCAGATTGATCAGGCAGAATCCGCTGTCAAACAAGAGGCGGAAAAGCTGGAAAAGACCAAAAAATCGTTCGAACTAACCCACCAGTCGGTACTTTTACAGATCGACCGGGATGTGGAGTCTATGCATAAATACCTCTGATTGTTCGGGCTTGCCCGGAACCAGGCAGTGGTCGAAATTTAAATAGGTAACATGAATACGAAGTCATTCTGGAAACGACCGGAAGGGATAACCGGAGGGATTGTGCTGGCAGCCCTGCTGGCAGGCGGCGTTTATTTGCTCAACCAGTTTTTGCCCGCATTGATCGAGTTGAGTAAAAATACGGTGTATCTGGCCGGTATGATGGCAGCTCTTGGCGCCCTGGTGTATATTGTACTCGATCCGAAAACCCGGAATCTGGTGTGGTATATGTATAAGGCCGTGATCCGCTGGATTACCGGCCTGTTCGTCCAGATTGACCCGATTGGAATACTCAAATCCTATGTCGGGAGCCTGGAAAAGCACCTGCGCCAGCTCAGCAAACAAATCGGCGCCCTTCGCGGGCAAATGCGCCAACTCAAAGGGATTATGGACGGCAATGCGGCTGATATCCAAAAAAACATGGCCCTCGCCGATCGCGCGCAAAAACAAAACGACGAGAAAAACCTGGCCCTCGCTACCCGTAAGGCCGGCCGCCTGCAGGAGGCAAATGCCAAATACGACGCCCTGTACCGGAAAATGGAGATCCTGTACCAACTGCTCACCAAAATGTACGAAAACTCCGAGATCGTACTGGAGGATACCAAGGATCAGGTCATGCTCAAGGAACAGGAATACCAGGCGATCAAAGCCAGTCATACCGCCATTCGCTCGGCGCAAAGTATTCTCAGCGGCAGCCCCGACCAGCGCGCTATGTTCGACCGGGCGCTGGAAGAAATGGCTGAAGATGTCAGCCAGAAAGTCGGAGACATGGAACGCTTTATGGATACCAGCCGCCATTTGATGGATTCCATCGACCTGCAAAACGGGGTGTTTGAGGAAGAAGGGCTGCAATTGCTCGAACAATGGGGCAAACAGGGGCCGCTCGCTGTCCCTGTTACGGGCGCCGGTAAATCAGCGGAAAAACCGCTTGATCTGAGCGAGCCGCCAAAAGAGATCCTCAAGGAGGAAAACAAGTACGGGAAGTTTTTTGAATAGATAGATACCCAGGGGAATGCTAATGCTATTCCTCGCCCCACCGGTAACTTTTCAGGTCAAACCCGGCCAGATCCAGCACACGGTCCACCACAGTAGCGGCTACTTCCGGGATGGTCTGCGGTTTGGAGTAAAACGAGGGAGAGGCCGGGCAAATGATCCCCCCGGCTTCCGTTACGGCCTTCATGTTGTTGATATGGATCAAACTCAGCGGGGTGTCGCGGGGAACCAGAATTAACCGGCGTCGCTCTTTGAGTATCACGTCAGCTGCGCGGGTCACCAGATCGTTGCTGATGCCGGTGGCAATCCTTGCCAGCGTCCCCATCGAACAGGGGCAAACGATCATCGTATCGTACCGGGCCGAACCCGAAGCAAAGGGCGCATAAAAATCGTTTTTGGCGTAAAAAGTAAACGGATAGTTTTCAAACGCCACCGGGCCAATCTCCAGCTCCCAGTTTACCCGGGCATTGTCGGACAAAACCACACCCACTGATTCCCATTGCGCTTTCAGCCCTGCGAGTTTGTCGAGCAGCACTTTGGCATAAATTGACCCGGATGATCCGGTGATGGCAACGACGATTTTTTTCATGGCACTATAACCGCTGGAAGGCCAGAAAGTTGGGACGCAAAAACGACGCCTTATTCCACCACCACCTCATCGACGAAAATCCAGCATTTCTGCCCTTTACCGGGGTGCCATTCCGGGTTTTTCAACGGACTGCTTACCAGCAGGCGTACATACCGGGTCTCCACAGGTTGCCGGACCGGACAAGCCAGCAAATGTGTTTTTTGCTCGCCCATGCCGGTGTTCACCGGAAATTGCTGCTTGCCTTGCGGGGTGAATGTCTTCCCGTCCAGCGAAGTTTCCACCTGAATTCCGGTGGGTTTGAAGATCCAGGATACGTTGTTTTCCAGGCAATGCACAAATACCTGACTGATTGGCTTTGGCGCTCCCAGGTCGATCACAGCCGAAAGGTGCTCGCCTTCGTAGCCAAGCCAGGTGTCGGCGCCCTGCAGGTCGCCGATCTTGCCGTCGATCAGCGAAGCGGCGCCTTTGGCGGGATATTTTGGGGATGGCGGTTTTGCCAGGCTGGCCTGTACGGCCGTATATTGTTTTTTTACCAGTACAGCATCCACTACCGGCGAGGGCAACCAGCCTTCCCGGGCGGCAAAAGCCCGCACATGCGCGGTCTGGTTTAAAACGACGGGCTGCCGGTACCGCTCCGATTGGGTGGTGGGCGAAGCCGCCTCATCGATGGTGTAATACAGCGAAACGCCGCGAAACGCCGGATACTCCAGCGTTACCTGCAAGGTGTCGTCAAAAAAAGAACGGCCATAGACGATCCTGGGTGGGCGCAGCGCCAGCATGGCGGTATCGACGTGTTGGGCGCCCGTTTCAACATACAAATCCGGGCGCTGTTGTTGCAGCCGGGATACGGCATCGGGCGTGATGGCCGTTTGCCACACGTAGAGCCGTTGTAAATGCGAAAGCGGGGTCAGCGATTCGAGCAATTTATCGGTTACCGCTGTACCGGTCAGGTTGAGTGATTCCAGATAGCCGAATGATTGCAAGACCGGTCCGCTTGCATCGCTTATCCGGGTATGGGCGAGGTTGAGCCGGACAAGGTGGGAAAAGCCGGACAACTCGCCCAACGCCTTGTCGTCGAGGCGGGTATGCGCCAGGTCGAGCTCGGTTGTTTGCTCCTCGATGCGCCGCAGGGCTTTCCATTGCGGAGGGGCAAGGTTGGGCTGCCCGGCAAAGGAAACCGCCAGCCAGGGCGCTTCCCCACCCAGTTGGGCTACATGGATAAAACCGGCGCGCAGCTCCTCCAACGCAGAAGCCGGTGCGGCGGCTACCGGAAGGGCATATACGGGATTCCGCCCGAGGCCCTGCGCTTCCTGTAATGCTTGTTCCAGTGCCTCCGGGAAGGAGGCGTCCCGCACCTTTTGCCGGAAGCCGACTCCCTGGCCGACCCACCACTCCAGCAGTTGCTTTTCCAATGCACTGAGTTGCGGTTTGCCCATCGGGGGCATGTGATCGTCGTCGTTCAGCGGCAGCAGGATATGGTGCAGCAGGGTGGAATTCTCCGGCTGCAGGGTGTCGAGCACGGCCCCGTGTTTGCCGCCTTTTTGTATAAAATCTGCACCATCGAGGCGAAGCCCGCCCTTTTGCTTGCCCGCATTGTGGCAGGAAGTACACTTGCTCTTCAGGATGGGTTGGATAAAGCCGGCAAATACGGTGGAGTCGGGGTGGCCCGTTGAAGCATCCGTACCGGATGCAAGGGCTGCAGCAGTTTCGGTTTCAAACAAATAATTCGCGCCATGGGTGAGGCTTCCACCAAAATGTCCGGCAACGCTCAGGATAAGTACAGAGACGGCAAACAGTGGAAAGTACCAGGGCCGGCGTTGTCCCAGCCAGCTGGCCAGGGCTGTGGTAGCCGCGCCGATGCCCAACCACTGATGTTGTTGCAGCAATGTCTCCTCGTAGCCTCCCTGCCGGGCCAGCCACCAGCCGGTGCCGGCCGTCAACACGGCAGAAACTGCCCCTGCGCCCAGAGCCAGACGGATCGCCGGGCGTAGGTCGCTGCGGTTTTGCCAGCGGGCCAGGCATTCCAGTCCAAAACTCAGCAAGAGAATACCAATCGGCAGATGGACCAACAACGGGTGTAAACGACCAAAAAATTGCATAATCCCCAACGCTATTGAAAAATGATTTCATCCAGGAACATCCAGGCCGCCTGCCCGGCGCCCGGGTGCCCTTCCGGCAAATTGCCGAACGGTATGATCCGTATCCGGAAACGCTCCAGTTCAACCGGCCGCAGCACAACCCGCTCGTACAGGGTGTAGTCGGCAGGACGATCTTTTAGCCGGGATGCCGGGGGACTCGTCCAAACTCCCATGGGGAGCCAGTGCCCGTCGCCCGAATCTCCGTAAACCTCAATCCGGGCAGGCGGATATACCCAGGCGCCCGGATCGGACAGGGTGCTTACAAGCATGGTTTTGCAGGAAATGGGCTTTTTAAAACGCCCTTCCACCAGTACGGTGTCGCCCCGGAATCCAAGCCAACGGCCGTCTTTCAGATCGCGCGAGCCCTTCCGCAAATCAAAAAGGGATGCCTTCCCATACCCCGGATACAGGCTGTCCGGCGCGGTTTGCAGGGACATGCTGTCGGGCAGGTGGGCGACTTTGATCAGCTGCTGCTCGGCCAGGGTGCTGGTGGCAAAATCCGGATGCCTGGATTTTGCGCGGACAACAGCCGACTCCTGCACGGCAATTGGTTTGGAATAAACAGGCGCCTTATCCGTCGGATATCCGCCGTTCACAGTGTAGTGGATGACGGCACTGTCCAGGTCGAATTCCATGGTTATCCGGGCGCTCTTTTGAAAGAATACGCTGTCAACCGATAGTTGTGGCGGCGCCAGTTGAAGGTATTGTCCCCGGCAAAAGACCGGGAAAAGCAGGAGGATGCAGGCAATTATTCTCATCAAACAGGTGGTTCTATCAGTTATCGGATTGGCGCTTACAGCACCCTTTCCATGCGGTAGGGATATACATTGCCGCTGTTCCATTGCGCGACATACAAATTGCCGTCGGGGTCCACCAACACGTCGTGGGGATGCTTGAAGGCGCGTATGGTCTGGTACAGCGGCTTCAGGGTTCCGTCTGCCTGGTAGCGGGGCGTGCTGGCGCCGGGCGCCGAAACGACGCGGTTTTTCTGGTCGAGGATGCAGACGAATCCGGTCCCGCTATCCCAGGGCAACTGGCTGATCAGCACGGCAAAGTACACATTCGGACCTTGCACCACCGGCCGGCAGATATAGGCGCCTGGCAGGGCGATCGTTTCCAGCAAGGCGCCATCGAGTGAGAAGCGCTTGAGTTTGTTCTCGGCCCGGGAGCTAACCAGCAGAGCGGGTTTGCCGGGCGCCCGGGTATCGAGCGCAACCCCATGCGCATTGCGCAGCAATTCGGGCCCGCCAAACACATTTTTTATCCGGGCATCGTGATCGTAGTGCACAATATAGTCCTTCCCGTAGCCGTCGGCTACATAGACGTCCCCGTTGGGGGCGATAGCCGTCTCGGTGGGCCGGAACTCGGATTTGTTCTTGTACTTGCCGGAATCCGCCGGCCAATCAAATGTGCGGACCACATCGCCGGCCAGGTTGGTTTTGATGACCTGATGGCGTTCATAATCGGCGATAAAAAGCATTTCAGCCCCGGATTCGTCGTGGTACGTAAGTCCGTGCGCGCCCGGATATTCGTGCCCCCAGGCTTCGAGGACTTTGCCGTCTTTGTTAAACACCAGAATATTGTTGCGGGTGTCGTCGGTGGTCATAAAGATCCGGCCTGCTTTGTCGAACACCATTTCGTGGCAGTTTTTGACCGGATAGTTGTCCGGGTTGGCCTGACACCAGCGCATATCGATGCGGTACCGGAAATCACCATGGCCGAGGATGGGTTCGCCTTTGAATCCGCCGGCAAGGGCGCCGGCGCCTAAAAGGGCGGTTTGCCGGATAAATGTTCTTCGTTTCATCGTGCTAAAAGTAGTTTGTCAGCCGGGTATTCAGGCTAAAATATCGTGTACAACCTGCCCCGAAACATCCGTCAACCGAAAGCGGCGCCCCTGGTAAGGGAACACGAAGCGCTCGTGATCGATCCCGAATAAATGCAGGAGAGTGGCCTGAAAGTCGTGTACATGCACGGGTTTATCGGCAATATTGTAACCAAACTCATCGGTTTCGCCATAAACGATGCCGGGCTTGACGCCTGCTCCGGCCATCCAGATAGTGAAGCAGCGGGGATGGTGGTCGCGGCCGTAATTGTCGTTGAGCGTGCCCTGGCCATAAGTGGTGCGGCCGAATTCACCGCCCCACACGACGAGCGTTTCGTCGAGCAGGCCGCGTTGTTTCAGGTCAGTGATCAG
>CAYVDV010000320.1:1644-6620 GCA_964450465.1 uncultured Saprospiraceae bacterium | reverse complement strand
GAGGGGGTAGTGTCCTTACGGATGTGCTGGTTCGACTCCAGTCGTGGTCACAACAAAAGATCAATAGGCACCTGATCAGTTATCTGGTCGGGTGTTTTTGTTACAATATCCTACTTTTGCCCTGCAAGAACCCAAACGCATGGCACAACCAGATCCAGTTCCAGTCCATCAGGCCGCCACACCACTGCTCGCTGCTGCCCGGCAGCATGTGCTTAAACTGTGGAACGAACAGCACAACCACTGCCTGTTGTTTCACAACTTTGCCCAGGCTGCAGCGGTGGCAGAGCTGGCTGCGGAGATTGCCCGGGCCGAAGACCTGCCCCTTGCCAACAGCGAAATCATCCAGATCGCCGCGTGGTTTCATAACATCGGATATCTGTACGACACCGGCAAGGTAGCCGAAACAAGTGCCATCCGCGCCGAGTTTTTCCTGGCCGAACAGCATTGTCCCCAGGAACAAATCCGCCAGGTACGCCAGTGCATCAGCGCGGCGCTCACCGAACCCAAACCCAAATCAACGGAGGCCCGCGTACTGAGCGACGCCATCCGGGCCTACGACTGGGTGGAAACCTGGGACGCCCGCCTGCCGCTGCTCCGGCTTGAGCGGGAATGGCTCCTGGATCAGGTGCAAAGCGATGCCGACTGGAACCTGTACCTGCTCGGCGAATTGCAGCGCAGCATGTTCTTTACCGCTTATGCCAAGCAACGGTATGAACCCGCGTTGGCCAGCCGCTTGCTGGAACTACATCAAAACACCGCGCCACCGCCTTTGGCGCCATCGGCGCCCAAGAAAAACAAAGAGCAGAGGCCCGCACGCTTTGAGCGCCTGGCCCGCCGGCCGCTGCGCTCCAGCATCCAGACGTATTTCCGGGCGAATTACGCCAACCATATCCGCCTCAGCGCTATCGCCGACAACAAGGCGCATATCATGATCAGCGTCAATTCCATCCTGTTATCGGTTGCTATTTCCCTGCTGACTTATCAGTCTTTGACTACCCGGAATCCCTTGTACATCCTCCCCATTATCATGTTTCTGGTAACCAGCCTTGCTTCGCTGATCTTTGCCGTGCTTTCTTCCCGGCCCAGGGTCACCAGCTTTGTACCGGCGCCCGACCAGACAGGCAACCCCGTCTTTTTCGGCAACTTCGTCCAACTCAGCCTCGAACAATACGAAGATGCCGTGGATGCCATGCTGCGCGACGGCCGCCTGCTGTTTGGCAACATGGCGCGCGATATCTATTTCCTCGGTCTGGTCCTGGATAAAAAGTACCGCCTGCTGACCTACTCTTACACGGTGTTTATGATGGGGTTTGTCGCAACTGTAGGCGCTTTCCTCGGCGCGTATTTCCTGGGTTAAAGGCCTTATTCCCCATCTGTCAGCAGCATCGGGCGGAGTTTCCCTGCGGCTTTCAGCAATTTCAATACGGCCAGCTTGTAGTTAAATACCTGTTGCCAGTAATTGGTTTCCGCTTCACTCAAGGCCGTTTGTGCATTGAGCAGGTCCGTAAGGGAAGCCACGCCTTCCTTGTATTGCAGCAATAGTTTGTCGGTGATATCTCGGGCCAGCGCCACATTGTCCTCCTGAGTACGCAACATCTGAATGGCGCCGTCGAACTGGTCATAGGCCTGGTAAAACTCAAGCGCCTTGGCCTGGCTGAGCTGCCGCCGGTCTTCTTCAATCTTCAGGCCTTCGATGGCCCGTTGCGCCGCCCTGCGGTGGTGCAGAAACCCGTCGAAGATTGGGATATTGAGTTTAAAACCCAAGGCGCCCAAACCGTACCAGCGCCGGTCGATCTCCAGAAAATTGGCATCGGGCCGCTGTGCCTGAAAAGCGGCGACCACGTATCCGCTAAGGGTCGGCGACATTTCGCCGCGCAAACTGCGGGTCTGTATGCGGTTCAACTCAATCTGGCGCTGCAACAACCGGTATTCGGTGGTGGACTCCAGCTCGAGGACAATTCCTCGCCAGCGGGACGAATCGGCAGCCGGATTGGTCATTTCCGCCACGGGTGTGATGGATTCGTCAAAAGGAATACCGCAGAGAAACTGCAGCGTTTGGTGCAATGCCTGTATCCCGTTTTTCAGATTATAGCGCTGCGCTTCCAGATTGGCCCGCGCCACCCGGATCCGTTTTACGTCTGTTGGAATCGCATAGCCATTAGCCAGCTGCAGCTGCGCCATACGCTCCAGCGCATCCAGTTTGTCGGTATTGGCATTTACAGCGCGGAGCAGTTGTTCTGTCTGCAGGGTTTGAAAAAACACCGTGGCTGTATTGAACAGCACTTCTTCCTCTGCTCTGCTGGTGAGCAGGTCATAAATATTCCGGCTAATATTGGCAGCAGGCGCCATGCGCCGGGCGGCATCGTTGTAGATGGGCTGGTCCAGGCGCACCGTGCCGGTCAGTTGCCAGGGTTGACCCAGTGTAGCGGCTACATAGCCGCCGTCGGGGCCGCCAAACAGGTCGGCTGGAAGAAAATTAGTTGGCAAAATCGGATAATAGTCAAGCCCCACATTGGCGTTGATCTGCGGGGAAAAGGCACTTCGCCCTTCTTTGATCCGAAGTTCCAGGGCTTCCCGGTCCAGATGCGATTTTTTGAGCTGGGCACTGTTGGCCAGAGCCAGATCCAGCGCCTCCCGAAGGGAAATGGGCCGAACGAGCGGCTGGGCCGAAACAGCCACCGCCAGGGCGCAACATATCGGAAGTAGAAGACTTTTCATGCTGGTAAAGATAGGGCTTATTTGGAATTGAAGAATTACGATTGAAGCAACTTTAGGAAGAGAGAAGATGGTTCAGACAAGGAAAGCCTTTAATCATAACACCATCTTATTTCCACCGTAAGCTGAATCAATCGTAATTCATCAATAGTCAATCGCGCTTATTTGCTCACCACAACCTTTCGCGCAATAACCTGCCGGTCCACACGGATCAGCACGGTGTACAGCCCGTCCGGCACGCCGGCCAAATCGAAGTCCACGCGCTTGGGCGAATCTGCAGATTGCCGCAGCACCAGGCGCCCCGTCATGTCAAACACCATCAACTGCACATCTTCGTTGAGTTGGTCCGGGAAGATGACGGCCACATTGCCGCTGGTCGGGTTGGGCACAATAAGCAAGCCGTTACTCCAGGCCGGAGCATGGGTACTTGTCAGGCTGTCGACAACAAACGGACCGGCAGTAGCGGTACAGCCCACCTCATCGGTGACCAGTACAGTATAGGAACCGCTGCCCAGGCTATCGGGATCTTCCGAAGTATCCGGGAAGGGGTCGCCGTTGAGGAACCACTGGAATGTATAGGGCGACAGGCTGCCGCTCACGTTGATGTGGATTTCCCCGATCTGCAAGCCACCTTTATCGGGCAGAATGGTATCCTGTTCAACTTGAAGCTCAGTCAAAATCGTCACTTCAAACGTACAGGAGCCCACATTGCCGTCGGCATCGGTGTAGGTGTAGGTGTTCGTGGTGGTACCAAGGGGGAACGGGGCGCCACTGGGCAGGCCGGACAGCAGGTCGAACATGCCGCCGTTGCCGAGGCAGTTATCTGTTGCCACCGGCGCGGGGTATTGCACCACGTTATCGCCAAAGCAGCGCACTACGCTGGGCGGGCACACGAGCGAGGGCGCCAGATTGTCTACTACCGTTACGATGATCGTGTCCACCGTCACGTTGCCGGCTACATCCACGGCAGTGACAACCACTGCATGCGGGCCGAGCTGAGCGCAATTATAAGAGGCCGGCTGGAAGGTAACTTCTTCGATGGCGCAATTATCGCTTACATCGAGACCCAAGGCCAGCACGGTCAGGGTCACGTTGCCGGCCGTACCCAGCGGGGCGATCAGCGAGTCGCCGTTGATCACCGGTGGTTCCATATCGATAGCCTGTACCGTTACCGGCAGCGTGGTTTCGCATTCATTACTGTCGGTTACACTCACGACATAAGTGCCTGCGATAAGATCGGTGGCAGTAGGGCCGGTCTGGCCGTTACCCCAGCTGATCGTCAAAGTTCCGGAGCCGCCGTTTGCGATTACCGTGGCCGAGCCTTCGGGCAGGTTGGGGCAACTGGCATGGATCACCGTATCCAGTTCAAGCGTAAGCAGCGGCGGTTCGGTAATCGTTACTTCATCAAACACGTCGCAGCCATTGGAATCGGTAATCGTGACGGTGTAGGTTCCGGCCGCGAGATCGGGTTCCGTCACCGCGGAGCCCCCTGTGCTCCAGGCATAAGTGAAAGGTCCTGTGCCGCCATTGAGCACGACAGTTGCAGCTCCGTTGGCTTCGCCATTGCACACGGCCGGAGAAGCCTGGAAGCTCACCGTCAGACCACAGTTACCGGGCAGTACCTCTACGGTTTGTACTGCAGTACAGCCATTTTCATCCGTTACCGTAACAGTGTAGAGGCCGGCAGCAAGACCGGTGATGGTTGTCGTCGTTTCATTATTGCTCCACAAGTAAGTGTACGGGCTGGTACCGCCGCTGGGACCGGCCGTGGCCGAGCCGTCGTTCGTAGCCGGTCCGCTCATATTGGTTGCCGTGGCGTTGGCCTTGAGCAGGATTGGCTCCGAAATGGTAAAGGAAACCGCCTTCGGACAATTCGCTGCGTCGGTCACTACCACGGTGTATATACCCGGGGAAAGGTTTTGTACGGTTGCTGTGGTGTCTCCTGTGCTCCACGCATAGGTAAATGGCGCCTCGCCCGCAAGTGCAAGTGCCGTTGCCGTGCCGTCGTTGGCGTCAAAACAACGCACATTGAATGCCTCTACATCTGCATTGATCGTGCAGTTGTAAGCATTGACGGTAGCAATAGCTACCGCCGTACAACCCTTGGTATCTGTAACGGTTACGGTATAGGAACCAGGTAGCAGGTCACTGATTCCAGCAGTGGTTTCGCCGTTGCTCCAGCTATACGTATAACCCGGTGTACCACCGGCAGGGTTGGCAACCGCCGTTCCATCTGCCGCTCCGTTGGCCATCTGCGGCGT
>CAYVDV010000320.1:0-1544 GCA_964450465.1 uncultured Saprospiraceae bacterium | reverse complement strand
GCCGCCGTTACCGCCGGGCTTTGGTTCACGGTGGCGCTGGCCGTACTGGTACACCCGTTTTGGGTATTCGTGATCACCACGCTGTACATACCCGGAGCAGCGGCTGCCAGCACCGGGCTGGTGCCCGTGGAAACCATTGAACCGTCGGGGCGGGTCCAGGTATGGTTCAGGAAGCTGGACTGCGCCATACTGCTGGCCGTGAGGTTCACTGTGGCATTTTTGCAGTTGAGGTTGCCGCCAACAGCCAGGGACGCGCCTGGAGGGGTTATGTCCAGCACGACGCTGGCTGTAGCCGTACTCGTGCAGCCGTTCGGGCCGGTCACTGTAAGCGCATAGGTACCCGGCACGGTAGTGGCCGGATTGGCCTGCGCGGAACTAAAGCCGTTCGGGCCGGTCCAGGCAAAAGTGGGGTTGAGGGCCATTGAAGTACCGCTGAGCACAACGGTATCTTCGAGGCAATTCAGGACTCCGCCCAAAGCGAGTGCGCCCGGCGGTGCAATATTGGCGACGACCACGGCGACCGCCGTATTGGTACAGCCGGTCACACTGTCGGTCACCACCACGGTGTAGTCCCCGGCAACATTTGCACTGGGGTTTTGCTGCGTCGAGCTGAAATTATTCGGGCCGGTCCAGGCAAAGGTCGGACCGACCGCCGTGGTGGTGGATTGTAGCGTTACAAAGGGTTCGACACAGGAAAAAGTACCGCCAGCAGCGGTTACTGCAGGGGGAAGCTGGCTTGCGGTCACGATCGCATTGTCGGTCTGCGTGCAGCCGTTGTGTTCGTTGGTGACCCGGAGGCGATAGGTTCCGGTGGCATTGATGGTAGGCGTCAGCGTAGTAGATCCGGACACGATATTACCGCCGTTAAAGGCCAGCCACAGATACGTGTACTGGCTTCCGGTAGAGCCGGAGCCCTGCAACTGGATCGCCGGTTCGTCGCAGGTAAGTACCCGGTTGGGGCCGGCATTGGCCATTGGCGGCGTCAGGTCACCCGGTACAACTACCAGCGCCGTGTCGGGACAGGCCCGTCCGCCCCCGTGATTGGTCACGATAAACGCATAGGTGCCCGGTGTGGACACCGTAGCGGTCATGCCGGTACTGATGGTATTCCCCAGGCTGTCAACCCAACGGTAGGTGACCGTATTGCCGACGGTGGTGGTGCTGTCGGCGGACAAGGTCACTTCCTTGACCCGGCAAGTGATGGTGTCGGGCAGATTTGCGCCGGCATGGACGGGTATTTTTATAATGGTAAAATTCACAGTGCTGTCGCAGCCATTGTCTGCCGTCAGGATCTCCTGATAGGTACCGGTTTCACAATAGTTAGAAAAACCGACCGTCAGGCACTCGCCTTCGCACAACCAGGTAGGCGCCAGATTTTTGAATTTTCGCGGTCTGGCGATAATGCGCTGCCGGACCGTACTGTCGCATCCCAGGTCCGATTGATACGGCGAAGAAATAAAAGTGTAGGTTCCGGGCGCCCCGACCAGATAACCGGGCTCTTCTTCCCAGGAATACGGCAATTCTTCAAAGCAAAGCTCCAGATC
>CAYVDV010000319.1:0-6621 GCA_964450465.1 uncultured Saprospiraceae bacterium | reverse complement strand
AAATCCAGAATTTCATCAACGATTCTGGTAATTCGAATTATGTTATTATAGATTAAATTGATCTTCTCTCTCACTTCCACGCTTAAGCCCTTGCTTTCCTTAAGTTCTTCTATTGGAGCACTAATCAATGATAGTGGCGTTCGCAATTCGTGCGACACATTCGTAAAAAATTGCAGTTTGATGTCATTGACCTCTTCTACCTGTTTTCTTTTGATACGCTCCAGCACCAGCTTGTTTTTTTCGTTGGCTTGAATAATGGAAAACTCCTTGTACAGATAAAGCAGCCCGAGGAATACAAATACATAAAAAACGTAGGCTACGGTTGTTCTCCAGAAAGGTGGAAGTATCTTGATTTCCAGTTGGATAGGCTCTTCATTCCAAATATTATCATTGTTACTCGCATAGAAGATAAACTTGTAATCCCCGGGCTTTAAATAGGAGTAGTTGCTGTATGCTGACACCCCGCTTGAAATTGACCAATTGTTATCAACGCCTTCCAATTTAAATCGATATTGGTTTTTTGAAGGCGATGCGTAATGTAGTGCTGAAAAATGGATGGAGATATTGTTCATAGAGTAGGGGAGTGTTATTTTATCCGTCACCACGATGTTTTTCTCCAACAACATATTCCCCCGGAATTTTCTTCCTGCTTTTAATTCATAATTGAAAACTTTGAAACCGGTGAAAGCCAGTTTTGGAACAACCGGATTGTCTGTAATACTATCCGGATGAAAAATGTTAAATCCATCAGTGCCTCCGAAAATCATCTCGCCTTTTGCGTTTTTATATGCAGACCATACTTTGAACGAATTGCTCTGTAAACCATCACTTACATCGTAATATTTAAATTCATTGTTCGCAGGATCAAATCTCGTGATTCCATGACCTCCCAGCCAAAACCTTCCGTGATCATCTTCCAGCAGCGTTTCTACATCGCCATTCAATAATCCGCTTTCGCTATTTATACATTGAAAACTCGTCTGCATCTTGCCATTTCTTCCTTTTAACATTTTACATAAGCCACCACCTAACGCAGATATCCATAAATTGCCATTTTTGTCCCCGTGTATCACAGATATGAAATTTCCAGGCAGAGAAGTGCGATCCGCCGGATCATGAAATATGCGGGTGATCATTACCCCGCCACGTCTAAAGGCCATTCGGTTGAGACCATTTCTTGTGCCTACCCATATCACCTTGGCGCCTTCTACGGCTTCAGGTTCTGCATAAATATCACGGATAAAATTATCGCTGAGCGTATTTGGGTTAAATTTGTCATGATAATAGTGCACAAAACGCCCATTATAAAAATTATCAATTCCCGGTACATATTCCGCCAGGCCATTGGTTGTACTAAACCAAAGGTGGCCATCATAATCCTCAATTATTTTCTCGATTGAGATATCCGGGAATAAAACGTTGTATTCAATAGTATTGCCATTTAAGATGTTTTCCTGATCTTTTTGGTCAAGTATATATAATCCGTGCCATGTTCCAATCCATAATTTACCATTTCTGTCCTTGAAAAATGCCGAAACATTTGCTTTGTGAAGGCGATCCTTTGCGGATTTATTAAGGTGCCTCATTTTAGCGTTTTTCCGGTCTAATACATTTATTCCTCCGCCTCTTAACCCAATCCACAGCAAATTACGCTCATCCTCATAGAAAGTGATTACCTGGTCGCTGCTTATTGAATTTTGCTGCCATGGTGCATTTTGATACAATTCAAATTTCTTCGCTCGTAAGTTGAGTTTGTTGACACCTCCTCCCAGCGTCGCAATCCAAAGCATACCGGATATATCCACATACAAGGAGTGCACCTCATTGTGACTCAAGCTCGCAGGATTCGACTTGTTGGATTCAAATCTGATGAACTGAAACGATGGAAGTTTCATTTTCAACAATCCTTCCCCATTTGTCCCAACCCACAAATTGTTTTCGCGGTCTTTGACCATTGAAAGCACAGGAGAACTATTGATCAACTTTAATTCTTTGCCATTCCATAAGAAAAGGCCGGCGTAAGACCCAAGCAGTATCTCACGGTCGTTCAAGCGCAATACAGCATTAAAAATAAAATCGGGAAACAATACTTTATATTGACCTGATCCAATCTTGTATTCATATATGCCTCGATTTGTAGCCAGCCAAAGGACGTTCGGACTAAGCTCCAGGATCTGTTTTACAACCAGCTCATCGAATATGATATTTTTAAATGATGCATTACCGCCCTTTAGGATCAATTCATCAAATCCATGGTCTGTCCCCAGCCAAATTTGTCCGCTTTTCGATTGAAAGATTTCAAATACAATATCACTTGAAATGGTGTTGTCCTGATCGGGAGCGTGCTTATAGGACTTAAAATTGTCATATTCCGTACTGTATATATTCAATCCACTTCCTTCCGTCCCCACCAGCATAAGGCTGTCGGCAGTAAAACATAATGAAAGGGTCCGGTTGCCTGAAAGCGAATAGATTTCTGAATTAGAGTGTCGATAGGTAACGAGATTGAAACCATCATACCGGCATAGGCCATTGGTAGTCGCGATCCAAATAAATCCATATGGATCTTGAACAATATCCAAAACATCGCTATGTGGCAAACCTTCATTTACCCCCAATTTATCAAAGTGATAATTACTTTGGGCAATTACCATCCCGGGGAGTAAAAGAAGGGTAGCCAAAAGAATGGCTCTGCCCGCTCCGGCAATCACAAGAGCATATAATACGTCTGATTGAAATTTGGTAATTGTATCTCTCTCCATCAAAAATGGTCTATCCAACCTTATATTTGGAAAAACGCCTCAATAAGATTGGCATTTAGTATGCTTAGAAATATTCATCGATCAATCTTGACAAACTGATGTCGATAACAGCCGTTTGTGTGAAAGTCAGGCTTTGTTGCATGAATCCCCCTCTCCAAGCCTGGGCTGCTAAAAAATCAGGCGTAGGTATAAATTTGAATGGCGAAACGTAACAAACACCTTCCGGCTCATGACAAAGGTAGACGCTTTGACGAATCAGCACAAGCCCAAATTTGACCTCTTCCCTACAAGCGCAACCATTCATATGTGGCGAATTTCAGCCGCTTGGATAACTGAAAAACGACATGCGGGTGTCATGTAGAAGTCGAAATTTATGGAAACGCAGATCGCTTTTGCGCTACGGCAGGCCGAGCCGGGAACTGCTGTGCCGGGGGTATGCGGAAGATAAACGCAAGCGAAGTGGCGTTTTATAATTGGAAGGAAACGCATGCAGGGCTTGGGGGCGAGCGAGTTGCGCCGCTTGCGCCAGTTGTAGAAGGAGAGCCGGCAACTCAGGCAGTTGGACAGATTAGCGCTGCACTTTCTCACAAAGCCGGGTCCAATGGTTTTACTTTCTTTGACCGGAACTAATTCGGTTTGTTTAATTGATAAACTGCTTCGGCAAATTTTTCCCCTAAGCGTATATATCCATCGCTGTCGTAATGCCAGGGATCAGAATATTTGTAATATTTGGTATCGCGAACAATCGCAGCTTTTTTGTCCGTTCGTACATATTTCTCCTGGGCATATTGAATCAGTTCACCGTACTTCCATACTTTTCCGTCTTGGGTTTGTCCTGAATCTGAAATTTTACCTATTACAACGGCTAAATCGTCATCGCGTAAACTGACCCGGATCAAGTCCATCAACCGCTTTAGATTTGAATAATATCGATAAGCTATTTCTTCTGAAATGACCGCATCGCTTTCGCCTTGCATCCAGATAATACCGCACGGAATTACAATATCTTCTTTTCCGTTTTTGTCTATGTCTTTGGTTTTTAAGGCTTCTCTTATCGTAACCAAATAATGGTCAAGCTGATTTATTCCGTCAGTGCCTCTGTAATCCATTTCCCAGGAACCGTATTCACGCGCTGCCAGGCTATCCAGCGAAGAGCCTCCTCTTGCGTATTTAATTAGCGCAATTTTTTCGTTTGGATATAATTCCTGCAATTTTTTTGCAAAAGACAGTTCAATGCCAAATTTATCGGACAGCTTGTTAACAGTACCGTCTGATGAAAATCCGGCCCCATGCCCGGGTGTTAAAAGGGCCCATTTCCCCAATCCTCCTTTTGGATTTTCATCCGGCACCGGGTTTCCTTGAAAAATCCATACATCATTATATTCTTTTTTGATGGAGTCCGGTAATTCAGAATTTTTTCCATGGCCTTCCATGTTTGACTGCCCCCCAAGAAAGAAGAGCTTAATGGTATCCCGCTCAAATTGCTGGCTTACTGCTGCAGATGGAAGCATTCCCAGAATCAATAGTACTAAAGGAGTTCCTTTTATCACCTGCCTAAGGAAAATTGTACGCATTCTGTTCGCTTAAAAGAGATAAATATCATATCAGGAGCAACTTTTTGAAAGATCATCGCACAATCAAAAGTTTGCCGGTAACCGACCTTTCATTTTCTTTGCCGTGAAGCCTTAATACATACTGCCCCGGCCTTAAGCGCTGAACATCCACATAATTGCCTGCGATCAATCCGTTCAATTGGAGTTTGCCATTAAGATCGTAAATTGAAAAATGGGTGTAAGTCTCAGGATTTGTAATAAAAACCTGGTTTCCAACTGGGTTGGAAAAACCAATTTCAGGACTTTTTTTTAAAGAATCCTGCAAGGACGTAAACAGCTTGGTTTCCTCTAAATCTTCTATATAGGCAACTGTTACAGTATCAGGAGATCCGGTAGAAAACAAGCCCAGCTCAGACAGACCATATACGAACGGGATGCTTCCAATATCTGTCCAGTCCGCACCATCTGAGGAATACCTGCATATTAAGGTTCCGGATGATTTTTCTATTTGCAACCAAACCCACTCCGATGTCCATTCAATTGAGTTTCCATCACTCAAGTTCAAATCACCAGGTTTTTCTCTTGAGCGGAATGTTAAGCTATCTTTACTAAGAATAACAGCGGCCATCACATCACTAACGTTCAACCCTGACCGGACAGATAAGCCGACCGATCCCTCCTTGTATGATTCATCCAGTTTGAATTTCCCGGATACCACATAAGACCCTTCCTTATTCTTATAGTAATACTCGATATTCTCTGTGTTATCCATTGATCCATCAAAGGCAACTATCCTGAGCCTGCCATCATTAGTGCTATCCATTAGGCCAAGGATTGGAACCTCCCCTATTCGCTGGTGCTGCCAGGCTGCCTGAGGTTGGTATTCCTCTTCCTTGTCGAATACAAGCGCTTTACTCACAAAATCCCTGGAAGTAAAACCGGGTGCAATATCAGCGTAATACAATCGGGCAATTTTTCCCGCTTCAGTGTCTGATTTGCCTATAATGGTTGGATACCAGGCCCGCCTGGATACGGTATTAGGTTCCAGCAGTCTGGGTTGTTCCCAGACAACGCCATCGGTACTGGTAGAAATGTAAATTGACAGAGATCCCCAGGAATGCCATACCATGACGAATCTGTCGAGATACGAATTGTAATGCACGGATGGGTTTCCTCCAGGTATTGATTTCAATCCTGGTATAGGTGAATTCTCTCCGCCCAGACCGGGTTGATTAAATGCTCCGTAGTAGTACTTGTACCAGGTGCCTGGTTTCCCCTCCACATCATAAGACACTGCCATCATCAACCAATGCTCTTGATAATAGCATAGCCATCTATTGTTTTTATTGTCCCAAATAACACAGTTGTCTCCGACTCCACCCCATGTTGGAGTTGCCGGCCTGGTTGCAGATGACGTAATTATTTGTTCCCCGTCTGCCCAGCTGACTCCATTATCATTGGATGTAGTGCGCGCGATAGACTTCCATGCGATTCCTTCCGGATTTGTAGCTACCACCCAGTGATCCTCCGCATGGTAAAATCCGATAAGTTTATCACCCGATTGCCTAAAAACCGACATTAACCAGGATCCACCATTGTCCCAGCTTTCAATGTTTCGGCGCCCGCCAAAAATCGCTTCTTCCGGAGATAGCGTGTACTGAAATTCGGGAAATGGAAAGTCCCCGAACGTGCGATAATTCTCATACTCCGGCCAGTACATTATGTGTTTGTCCGTGCCGGGTTCGGCTAGCACCACGATATGGCCATCCGGAAACCATGGGAATACCGGCACCTTCGCTTCGTTTTTCAAGGCATCCCTATTCCCAAGGCTGTAAGAAAAATCCTGTCCGAGGGTAACGCGCACCAAAAAAAATTGAACCAGGAGCGATATTGCTACAACCCTGAAATAAAATAATTTCCTCATTTCACTCCTTTTTATTGTCAACTTTAGTTCTGATAAAAATACTTATTGGGCATTTCGACGATTTTACTTGAAAACCCTGCCTGATCGCCTACTCTTACGTCTTCACAATCTTTAATACTGATTTGCGCCAGGCCATTTCCATGGTAAACGTTGTTTTCTATTACGACCGACTTACTATTCTGAATATCAAACTGTGACAGGTCAGAAAAGATCTCTTTGTAGGTGTTCGTTTTTATTATAGTATTGTTTCTAATGACCAAACCGTCTACACTCAAAGCATAAATAATAAGGGGGTCGAACGCTTTAATTGTGTTTTCTTCAAATACGATGTTGCGATGAAAATAACCGTTATTTCTATACTTATTGCCAATTATTGGATCTA
>CAYVDV010000318.1:0-6654 GCA_964450465.1 uncultured Saprospiraceae bacterium | reverse complement strand
CAGGATATCGGGTAAAACTTCATCTTCATATCCGAGGTAGCGGAAGCGCAACAGATAGCGGCCGGTGGGCAGGTCAGTGATCACAAAGGCGCCGTTCACATCCGTGATTGCCCCCCGGGGCGGGCTGAGTTCGGGAAGGTCAACGGTTACGCCGACCAGTTGCGATTCGGTGGTTTTATCGATTACTACTCCACGGATCGTTTGTGCGGAGAGCAGGCTGCCAATACCCAAAGCAAGGGCCAGGGCGTAAACAAACTTGTACATGGCGGGCGTTTTTCAAATGTTTTTACAAAGTGGGTATCACTTGATAGAGCTAAGGTGAAAAATTTTGGAATGCGCAGCGGAAAAACCGGGTATTCCCAAGTCGCCATTAATAGCGGTTTCAAACAAGTGAGACTCCACTAATTGAACATCCAGCACAAATAGCCCTTGCCTGGCTTTTGGCCCAAAAGCCCTGGATTGTTCCAATTCCTGGTACCACAAAACTGCACCGTCTGGAAGAAAATATTGGCGCGGCAGCAATTGCGCTTGGTGCTGATGAACTCCAGGAAATTAATACGGCAGTGTCAAAGATTGAAGTGCATGGGGCCCGTTACCCGGAACAGTTGCAAAAACTGGTGGGTCGCTAGTGCCGCGTCTGGTCAATAATGCAGGAATATTTGAGGGCGGTTTGTCGTCAGGTCCCCCCCCAATGTTCATCACACCGGGGATGTTTATCTCCATGTCGTTTGCCAGGTTGCTTATTCCATAGGGTGATCACTCCCGCCACACTCCCAGCAGCGGCTCCGACACCTCTGCCCCCCGGCGCGCGGCCTCAGCCCCGTTAAATGCGCCGTGCGGGTACAAATACACCTCGAAGCGCAGCAGGCCGCCCTGGTCGGCCTTGTAGTTGGTATGCCAGTAGTTGTTCAGGGCATAGAGGAAAACAGTGGATGCCGAACGGTTTTCCCCCAGCCATTTTTTATACCCGGCGTGCAGCGGCCGCTCATCGACCGGCCGGCCCACTTCGAATAAAGCGCCCTGCGGACTGCACAGGGTAATGCCCCCTGTGGCATCCGATACGTCCAGCCAGCGCTGCACGGAGTAGAAATCCTTGTTCGAGCCCGGTATTTGCCCGGCTTCCGGCGTGATCCAGGTGTCGCCCACGCCGATGCGGTCGGTAGGGGCGCCGGCCAGCCGGAACGGAAAGGCCAGGTGCAGCGATTCCTTGTCGCGGATATTTTGCTTGTCGATCAGAACAGCCCAGTGGAGCAGATGGAGCCCCTGGTATTGGGAAATTTCGTACACCAGGCTGTCGGTCCCGGTCAGGTTGCAGCGGATGCGTTGGCGCTGCAGCACCGGGCCGTTTTCCGAGCGGATCCCTTGCCCGGCCACGGGCAGGGCAAAATGATCGGGATCCTGCCCGGCGACGTAAACAGCTTGCCCCAGTCCCCGGTAAACAGCCGGATCCGTCCATTCCCGTTCCACCGTGCGCAGGCTGCGGAGCGCACCCGTTGCCGGATCGTCCGAGTACTGCAGGGCCGGCGCAAAGGAAGTCTCGGACGAAAGTTCCGGGACGATGGGCCGGTAGCGGCGCTGTCCCCGGGCCGGCACATCGCGGGCGATAAAGATCCGCCGCCCGTCCGACAGGGTCTGCACCGGCAGCACCTGACCCGTTTCATCGGCCAGCGCGGTTCCCGGGACGCTTGCGGGCCAGGTTATTTCCACGGCGCCGCTGCGGGGCCAGGGCAGGGTGTTGAACACGACGATGGCCGCCGGGGCAGCATCGTTGGACAGCAATTCCCGTTCGAGCTGCCGCACTTCGTAGCGCGCAGAATCGAGCAGGCGTTTTTTGTATTCCCATTGCCGGATGCTAAACGGATCGTCGGGTTGGGAGACGCTGCACCAGGCGCCCCAGGTGTGCTCGTGAAACAACAGGATATGGCGCCGGGCCTGGTACCAGCGTCGGGGTTCCAGAGCAAGCTGAAGTTGGGCAGCCAGGTGCTCAAGTTGGGTGAGTTTGCTGCTCAGAAGCCGGTTTTCAGTCTCTTCTGCGGCGGAGGAATAGGCGCCGTCTTCCCAGTAAGGGGTAAAATCGCCCGACCACACCGGAAGTGCATTGCCGTATTCCTGTTCGAAGCGCTCGAACACTTCGTTCACATTGGCCAGCACGAGGCGGGGCGAGCTGTATTTTTCATTCCAGCTGCGTACAAAATCGCTGATGGTGCTGTCAATCGGGCCGTTGTCCGACACAATATTGTAGCGCCACTGCACCAGCCGGTAGGGGTAGCCGGCGCCGTCCAGTTCGTTCAGATAGGCGGCGATTTTCCGGGGACCGCGTTTCGCCACGGCGCCCGGGGCAAAACCGTGCCAGGAGGAATAGCCCTTGCCGCAGGTCCAGAACAAGATGCTGTCGCGCCCCGATGCCGATTTCCACCAGAAGGGCCGGTCGCCCTGGGCGCGCAGGGTGGATCCGATGCGGTCGCCGCCGTCGGGGAGTGCTTCGATGTAGTTGGGGCCGTTGGAAAAATAGCGGATACCGCGTTCCGCCAGAGCCGGCACCACCTCCCAGTTAAGCCCGGGAATATCGGTGAACATGGCCGAACGGATCGGAAGTCCGTACCGGGTACGCAGGGTGTCGGCGTATTCCGTCCACCAGCGCAGCTCTTCCGGCGAGCACAGTCCGGTGAGGATATTGGCATACAGGCCCGAGAGGCCGATCTGCCCGTTCCGGACGGCATTGACGAACTGCTGTGTTTCCGCCGGGCCGGCTTCCTGCAGGAAGTTTTCCACCGCCCACAGCGACTCCACGTTCCATACAAAACGGCTGCCTTCGGGATAGCCCCTGGTTTTTTCGATCAGGTGCAAGGCCTGCCGGATATTGGCCGTGTGAATAGCCGCCACATCTTCCTGGTAATGGGAGTAACCGATGTCGGTGTGCGAGTGGTGCACCAGATCGAGCTCGCGCGGGGTCACGGGTCGGAGCTCCACGTCTCGCTCCAGGGTCAGTTGGTCACCGATACGGGCATTTACGGAAAGGGGACGGGGAAGGGCGACTGCTGGCACCGACATTTCGACCGTTTGAATACCGTTTTGCACCGCAAAGCGCTGCTCCGGCCCCTTGCCGAGGCGCACGCGGAGCGTGTCGGGGGCGCCAAAATGCAGAATTGTGAGTTGCACAGGCTGCCGGGGCGGGTCGCCACGCAGCAAAAAGGGCAGGGGTTCGATATCGATCTTTTCTTCAAAACTGTATTGAAACGTCATGTACCAGTCGCGGCTGTCCTGGGCCTGACCCACCACTTTGAGCCGCAGCGGTTTGCCGGGTGTGCAGCGCTCAACAGGCACCCGCAGGTAAGCAATTCCATGCGCGTCGAAGGCGCCGTCCTGGGTTTTGAACTCGAACAGCAGGCGCGTGCTGTCGGGGGCGGAAAACGACCACCAGGACGGGTACTGTTTCGGATAGGTCGTAAATCTCAGGGCCGGCCGATCGTCGATGTAAAGATCGAAATGCCGGACGCCGCCGCTGGTGCCCGTGGAATGCGCGGCAATCCAGCTGAAATACACATAGGGCTCGTTGAGCACTTCCGGCGCCGGGGCCGTTTCCCATTCAATCGCCTTTTGCCCGTCCGTACAACGCGTGAGCAAGGCCTGGCGGGCATAGTCGGGATAAACGGAGAAATAGGGCAGGGTTTCGCCCTGAAGGGCGGCCGAGTAGCCGTTCAGGACGGTCTGCCGGCCCATTTCCGGAATTTCGATTTGCGCAGTCAACAGATGGGAAGCCCCGGAAAACAGGAGGATAACGACGAGCAGCGACTTTATTTTTAGCATAGCAGGAAAGAAAACGCTAAGGTCCGGCACCGCAGGCTTCGGTTTGATGACCGGGGTCATTGGGGGGGATTTTTGGGGTCACTTGGGTCATTATTAGGGTCATTAAGGTCATTAGGGTCATTGGGGTCATGCGGCCCCGCTTGGTGTTGTCACCAAGCGGACTTGGGGGCATGTTGCTCCGCTTGGTGTTCGGCCCCGCTTGGTGTTGTCACCAAGCGGTGACTTGGGGACGTTGTGGTCTAACCGCTGGCGTTCCAATGCGTGGAATGAAAGATCTGCCGGGCGCTTCCATTGCCCTCATGCAAAGATCCGTTCGCTCGAGCGCGGCAGTCCGGGTTTACAAACGCTCACCACTGCCGGCACTCGGTGTCCGCCAGTTTAATCAGCGTGGGCAGGCGATAGGTGCCGGCCATTTTTTGGATAAACAGGCTGGCGTCGCGGACATTCATGCCGATGGCCGTCACCCAAAGCGGGTTGTCGCTTTTGCCGCGCAGCACCGGTAGCGCTACAGCTTCAGCGCCCCGGAAGGCGGTCTTGGCCACGCCGATAACGGGAATCCGGCGCTCCAGCGTTTCGTACAAATGGTAGCCCAGGCCGCCGCGGTTTTCGCCCAGCCAGACATAACCGTCGATCACAAGGACCGAAATATCCTCCGCTACCCCGCACAATGTGTTCAGCATACAGGGCAGTTCGCGTTTGTAGAAGAAACCGGGTTCGTAGGGCGCTACCGGATCGGTGACGTGACTGTAGGTTTTTACCGGCGCAACATCTTCCCAATCCCGGAACAACACCGCGGCGCAGCGACCCCGGGACTCCTTATAATCGACGTCAAGACAACAGATCATACGCAAAGCAACATGCTCTTAACGCCCTTTACCCACCACCATTCCGCTCAGTGGGGCAAGTTCAATATCCCGCCCCAGCGCCTTCCCACTGCGCAAGTCGCGATATTCTCCCCTCCGGGGCAGGCGGAAAGATTCAGTTTTGTCGCCGAGGTTGAACAACACGAACACCTCTTTTTTCCGGTCGAAACGCCGGTACACCAGCATTTGGCCGGAGGCCTGCAGGAATTCTATGTCGCCGTGCCGCAACACGGGATTTGCCTGTCGAAGCCGGATCAGCTGCCGGTAGTAGTCGAACTGCGCCTGATCGAAGCCCACCGGATCGTAGGTCTTCGGACCTTTTTGAACGTTGTTCCGGGTTTCGGGATCGAAGCTGTATTCCGGCCACCAGAGCGGTTTTCGGCAGTCGGGGTCGTCGGAGCCCCACATACCCATTTCATCGCCGTTCCAGATATGCGGCGCGCCGATGCTGGTAAAGGTGTGCAAGAGGTAGAGCCGCAGGCGGCGATAGGTGTCCTCGTCGGGCTTGCCGGTTTTGAAATCCGGGTTTTCGTAGGGTTGTACATGGTATTTGTATTTACCGCGGTTGTAAAACGAACTCAGCAGCCGGGGCGAGTCGTGGGTGGCGGCCGTGTTCATCATGGCGTAGCGGAAGGGTTTTTTCAGGCGGTTCCACTGAAACAAGAGGCTGTCGGCAAACTGCCGGGCGTCGAGCGCATCGGCAGGGTGGGCAAAAAAACCGCGCGCCGGCCGGTAAGCCTGATAGAACATCACGGCATCAAACATATCGCCGTTGCAATAGGGCGCCGGGTCCATCAGGCGGTCGGGCCACTGCTCCCACCAGATCTCGCCTACCAGATAAGCATCGGGTTTGACGGCCCGCACTTCGCGGCGCAGTTCGCGCCAAAAGCCCAGCGGGATCTGGTCGGCTACGTCGAGCCGGTAGCCGTCGATACCCAGGGAGGGGTCGCCGTTGGGCGCCAGCCAGCGCCGGGTGACGGCGAAAATATGCGCCTTGAAATCCGGATGGATATTGCCTTCATAGGGATGCCCCGACACGCGCGGCACGGGTACATCCACTTTTTTGATCTCCGGCAGACTGTTCACATTTGCCCAGCCCTGATATCGAAACTCGTTTTCCGGCGTAGCCGGGTCGTCGAAAGCCAGGATCTCGTACCAGTCTTTGTATTTCGACTGCTGCTGGTTTTTCAGGATATCTTTCCAGGCCCAGAACTCGGCGCCGGTGTGATTCCAGGAGTAGTCCACCACCACACGCATGCCCCTGCGGTGGGCTTCCTCCACCAATTGGAGGAAGAGCCTGTCGGCGGCGGTCCACTGCCAGCTTTCGGGGTCATTGGGGTCTTCGGCGGCGATGATCTTTTTGTCGCCCTCGGGATCGGGGCCAAAGTTGACGTCGATATGGTGGTAGTTCCGGGCATCGTATTTGTGCAGCGAGGGTGCGTCGTTGAGCGGGTTGAAATAAATGGCCGTAATTCCCAGGTCCTGCAGGTAATCGAGTTTATCGAACACGCCCTGCAGATCGCCGCCGTAACGGCGGAAGAACAGGGTTTCGTTGAGCGGCCGGCCGGAGGCGGCGGCCCAGGGCTCCTGCCGGTACCAGTCCTGGGTCCAGGGGGTGGTTTGCCATCCGGAGGGAAGTGGGAAAAAATCCGTGCTTGCCTGGATATCGGCCGGGGTGGGGTCATTGGCCGGGTCGCCGTTGGCAAAGCGCTCCACAAAGATCTGGTACCAGATGGCGTCGGCGGCCCAAGCCGGCGGTTGGTCAAAGGAGGGTTGCGCGGAAGCGGTGCTGAAGCATTGCAGCAGGAAAACAGGAAGGAAACGCAGTGCTTTATGGATGTCCATATATTGTCCGTCGTATTTCAATTTAAAAGCCATAGCGGGTGAGCATTCAAACGGTGTCAATAGATTTTGCTGGAAAAATACGGATTAACCTGTAACCCGGAATGACAGATTCGGCAACCGGCAGGTAGATCCGGTTTTG
>CAYVDV010000317.1:0-6690 GCA_964450465.1 uncultured Saprospiraceae bacterium | reverse complement strand
CAGGCCGCGTTGTTTCAGGTCAGTGATCAGGGCGGCGGAGGCCTGGTCCACGTCTTTTGCCATGCGCCCGGTCATGCCCAGCAGGTCGAAATGCGCATCCCAGCCCATGTGGTAGAGCTGCACGAAGCGTACCCCGCGTTCGCAGAGGCGGCGCGCCAGCAGGCAGTTGGCGGCAAAGGTGCCGGGTACGATGGCATCGGCACCATAAAGCCGGAACGTGCTGTCGGGCTCGTCGCTCAGATCGGTCAACTCCGGCACCGAACTTTGCATCCGGTACGCCATTTCATACTGGCTGATGCGGGCGCTGATCTCCGGGTCGCCGAATTCCTCTGCAGCCCGGTGGTTGAGCCGGGCCAGCACATCGAGCATGTTTCTCCGGCTCAGGCTGTCCATGCCATCGGGATCGCGCAGGTACAACACGGGATCCTGTCCGCCGCGAAACTGAACGCCCTGGTGTATGCTGGGCAGGAAGGCGCTTCCCCAAACTCGCGAAGCCAGCGGTTGGATATTGCCCTTGCCGCGCGAGAGGAGCACCACGAAAGCGGGCAGGTTGCTGTTTTCAGAGCCCAGTCCGTAGCTCAGCCAGGCGCCCATGGCCGGCCGGCCGGGCTGCTGGTGTCCGGTTTGAAAAAAAGTAACCGCCGGATCGTGGTTGATGGCTTCGGTATGCATGGATTTGATAATGCACAGGTCGTCAACTACCCGGGCAGTATAGGGCAGCAGGTCGCTGATCCAGGTGCCGCTTTGGCCGTATTGCCTGAAATCGACCCGGGCGCCGATCAGCGGGAAGGATTTCTGATTGGCAGTCATACCCGTCAGGCGCTGGCCCATGCGCACGCTGGCCGGAAGTTCCTGGCCATGCATTTCGCGCAATTTGGGTTTCCAGTCGAACAATTCGAACTGCGAGGGCGCCCCGCTCTGAAACAGGTAAATGACCCGCTTTGCCCGCGGGGCAAAATGAGGCAGGGCGCTCAGAATGCCGGCTGCGTCGGGTTCGCGGCGGCAACCCTCACCCAGAAGGGACCCCAGGGCCAGGCTGCCGATGCCTACGGCTGCGCGGTGCAGAAAGGTGCGGCGGTTGAGGTGCTGATGGTGGTTGAACAGTTCCATAGGCTATTGTTCGATCGGCGGATCAATTCTGTATTGTGCTAAAGAGTTACGGCTTCATCCAGGTTGTACATCAGGCTTATCGTCAGGAGCAATGCCGCCTGCTCAACAGGGTCGGCTGCTGCATCTTGCGGGTAGGGACCTGTTTGGAGCAATCGCCGGGCCTCGTCCGGGCGCTGGCGGTAGCGTTCGCGTTCGGCCTTGAAATATGCCATCAGTTCTTTCATTTCCTGTTGCCCGGGCGCCCGGGTCAGGATGCTCCGGAATGCAACAGCGATTTTTTGCTGCGGGCTGTCAGCGGCCTTGTCCGACAGCAGGCGCCCGGCCAGCACCCGGGCTGCTTCCAGCACCTGCCGGTCGTTGAGCAGAACGAGCGCCTGCAGGGGGGTGTTGGAACGGGTGCGCCGCACTTCGCAGTTGTCGCGCATCGGTGCGTCAAAGCTGAGGGGAGCCGGTGGCGGTATCGTCCGGCGCTGGTAGGTGTACAGGCTTCGACGGTACATTTTTTCCGGCAGGGTATCGGGGATATAGGAATATTCGCCGCGGAAGGCATTGGATGTTTTCTCGGTGGAAATTTCCTCCCAGATCCCCGGCGGCTGCCAGGGTTTTACCGATGGGCCGCCAATTTCCCGGACCAACAGGCCGCTGGAAGCCAGCACGTTGTCGCGTATAAATTCATACGGCATGCGTACCCGGGGCCCACGGGCCAGCCAGCGGTTTTCGGGGTCGGCGGCCAGCAACTCCTGGTCGGCAACTGCTGCCTGGCGGAAGGTAGCCGAGCTGACCAGCAGGCGCAGGATATGCTTCATGTCCCAACCGCTTTCGCGAAATTCCACGGCCAGCCAGTCCAGTAGTTCCGGGTGGGTGGGCAGGGCGCCCTGGACGCCGAAGTTCTCGGCTGTGGCCACGATGCCGCGCCCGAACACTTCCTGCCACAGGCGGTTGACCCATACGCGGGCAGTGAGCGGATTGTGTTCGTCGAAGAGCCATTGGGTCAGGCCCAGGCGGTTTTGCGGCCAGCGGACGGTGTCGAAGGGCAATATGGCCGCCGGTGTGGCGAAAGGTACGGGTTCGGCGGGCTGGTCGTACTGGCCCCGGTTGAGGCGGTGTGTCTGGCGCAGGCCGGCGCTGTCGTGCATGATCATTTGCCGGAGGGTATCCGTCGGCATTTTCAATACACTCCGGCCGTTCAGGAAGGGCAGGGTGCTGTCGAGATCGGCGGCCGTGATGAACAGGTAAGGTTTGGGGGTTTCCAGATTGGGAACGAACCCTTTTTCCGGCAGCTGGTTAAAAAATGCAAACGTGCCGTAGTATTCCCGCATGGTGATGGGGTCGTACTTATGGTCGTGGCAGCGGGCGCACTCCAGGGTCAGGCCCAGAAAGGCTTTCCCCAGGGTATTGGTTCGGTCGGCCACGTATTCGACCCGGTATTCCTCGTCGATGACGCCGCCTTCCTGGGTGATCTTGTGGTTGCGGTTGAAGGCGCTGGCCAGCAGCATTTCCTTGGTGGCGTTGGGTTCCAGGTCGCCGGCAAGCTGCCAGCCGACGAAGCGGTCGATGGGCATATTCTCATTGAAGGCCTTGATCACCCAGTCGCGCCAGGGCCACATAGTGCGGGGCAGATCGTCCTGGTAACCGTGGGTATCGGCATAGCGCGCCAGGTCGAGCCAGTTCATGGCCCAGCGTTCCCCGTAGGCGGAAGAAGCCAGCAAGGTATCGATCTGGCGTTCGTAGGCGCCGGGCGTGTTGTCCGCCATAAAACGATCGGTTTGTTCCGGCGTGGGTGGCAGGCCGGTCAGCACAAAGCTGGCGCGGCGCAACAGGCGGGCGCGATCGGCTTCGGGCGCTGGCCTCAGGTCCTGCTCCTGCATTTTCGCCCGCACAAACGCATCTACCGGGTTAGTGCCCCAGCCCTTTTTGTCCGGCTCCGGCACAGCGGGCCGCTTTGGGGGAATAAACGCCCAGTGTTCTTTCCAGGCGGCGCCTTGTTCGATCCAGCGGACCAGCAATTTTTTTTCAAAATCGCTCAGGGAAAGGTGCGAGTCGGCCGGCGGCATCACCGAGTCCGGGTGCGCAGTATAGATCCGTTGAACGAGCAGGCTTTGCTCCGGATGACCGGGCACAATGGCAAAGCGCGTTTTCAGGGAATCCAGGGCGGCGAAAGCGCCATCCCGGGTGTCCAGCCGCAGCCCGGCCTGGCGTTTTTTTTCATCCGGACCGTGGCAGGCGAAGCAGCGGTCGCTGAGAATGGGGCGTATATGCCAGTTGAAATCCACCACCGCCGGCATTTTTTCAGCGCGGGGAGCGGATTCCGAATGCGGCCTGGCCAGCCAAAAGATACCGGCGGTCAGAACGAGCGCCAACAAGAGCCATCTGTTGTGAAGGAAGGACATGGACACGACTATTGCGAAAGAAAGTGCAAAATACAGTGGTCCGGTAAAAGAAGGAAGGATTGGAAGAGCTATCTTTACCACTCGATTATAACCGGTATATTTTTTAAACAACCAAAACGATGAAAAAACGTCTTTTTCGCATCCTCAGCCTCGATGGCGGCGGCATCCGCGGCTTGCTCACTGCACATATTCTGGCTGCGCTTGAAAAAAAACTGAACGAACGCTGGTCGGCGCTGCATGACGGAAAAATCCCCGAAAAACCCCTGCGTCTGGCTGATTTTTTTGATATGGTGGCCGGTACGTCCACCGGTGGCATCCTGGCATGTATACTGCTCACCCCCGATCCCAACGATAAGGAGCGTCCCATGTACAGTGCCAGCGAAGCAATTGACCTTTACCGGGAAAACGGCAAAGTGATCTTTTCCAAAACTGTTTCCGGCCGTATTCCGGGCGTCCCTGCTTTTCGCTGGGCGAAATATACCGGTGAAAACATCGAAGGACTGCTTTCCCAAAAATTCGGCGACCGGCGCCTGAGCGATCTGCTGCGTCCCTGCCTGATCACCAGTTACGACATCGAAAAACGCCGGGCTATTTTCTTTACCTCGCACGATGCCCGGGATAAAGGTTCTATGTACGACTACTACCTGCGCGATGTGGCCCGCTGCACCTCAGCGGCGCCTACGTATTTTCCGCCCCGGCAGGTAGAGTCGCTGGGCGGGCTCACGGCCAATGCGATTGATGGCGGCTTGTTTGCCAATAACCCCACAATGTGCGCGGTGATCGAAGCGCTCAAATTGTTTGGCCAGGAGCAGGACTACGGTGAGCGCAAACTGCTCGATCCATCCGAAATGTTTATCTTGTCCATTGGCACCGGTACCATCAAAAAGCCCTATTTTTTCCAGCGGGCAAGGCCATGGGGGCTGATCTCCTGGGTCGCGCCCATCATCGATATCATGATGAGCGGCGTATCGGAAACGGTGGACTATCAACTTCGTAAACTGTATTCTGCCATTTGCAGGCCCGAACAATATATCCGGATCATGCCGCAGCTTTTTACGGCCAGCGACGACATGGACAATGTTTCGGATAAAAACCTGGAGGCACTCAACCAGGCTGGAATACAGAATGCCTATGACCAGGAGTCCGAACTGGAACGGATCGCCGATCTCCTGCTGGCCGACTAGAAGCACATATTTTATGCAGTTCCTGCACCGCTGGCGGGCTCTCTGGAACCCCGATATGTATCATGGCTGGGGGCGGAAGCGCCGCTACTTCGAAGGCTGGTACTTCAAACTGGTAAGCGCAGACGAGAAGGCTGCCCTTGCTGTTATTCCCGGAATATCCATGCGGGAAGACGGTGTGCAGCACGCCTTTGTTCAGGTAATGGACGGCAAGGCCTGCACGGCGGAATACCACCGTTTCCCGGCAGATGAATTTCGCCCTTCCTCCCGGAGTTTTTCGGTTCGGCTGGGGGCAAATTTCTTCTCCGGGCAAAAACTTGAGCTGCAACTGCCGGGGCTCGGCGGAGCGATCCGTTTTCGCGATCCCGTCCCCTGGCCCAAAATGCTGGGCGCACCGGGCATCATGGGCTGGTACTCCTTCGTGCCGTTTATGGAGTGTTTTCACGGAGTGGTGAGTATGCAGCACGGCCTGGAAGGCAAACTGAGGGTAGGGGAGCGGGAGATCGATTTTACCGGCGGTAAGGGTTATATCGAAAAAGACTGGGGGCGCTCTTTTCCGAGAGCCTATGTGTGGATGCAAACCAACCACTTCGATAGTCACAACGGCGCCTCGCTGATGGCCTCCGTGGCGCATATCCCCTGGCTGGGAAGTGCGTTTATCGGCTTTATCAGCGGCTTCTGGCTGGATGGGCGCCTCTTTCGCTTTGCTACCTATACCGGCGCCAGGCAACGGCTGGAGATCGGGGAAACAGAAGTGCTGCTGGAGTTTGTCAATCCGCATACCACCCTCCGCATCCGGGCCAGTCAGGCTCCGGGTACTGCGTTGCAATCGCCCATGCAAGGTGAAATGACCGGAAAGATCAATGAAAGCCTCCAGGCGACCATCCACGCTGAACTGCTGGAAAACGGCCGGCGTATTTTTGAAGGCACGGCCCGCACCGCCGGACTGGAAGTGGCCGGCGAAACGGGGCTGCTGGTTTGAGGTATGTGAACCAGTAGCCTGTTACGGCATCACCATCTTCGTATGTGGAATGCCGTCTTCCAGGTACTCCTCCCCCGTGGAGCGAAAACCGAAACTTTCATAAAAATGCACCAAATACGTTTGTGCCCCGATCTTGATCGGCACGTCGCCGAACAGGTGCCGGCACATATCGATGCTGCGGCGCATTAACTCCCGGCCGGCACCCGTGCCCCGGATGGCCGGCGCGCTCACCACCCGGCCAATGGAACAGTACGACGAATATGACACCCCTATGGGCAGGAGTCGCGTATAAACCACCAGTTTTCCGTCGGCATCCCGGCCCAGAAGATGCCAGGCCTCCGGGTCTTTTCCATCGGCATCGAGGTAGGGGCAATTCTGCTCCACCACAAAGACCTCTTGCCGCAGCGCCATGATCTCGTACAGTTCTTGGGGGCTCAGGTCCTGAAACGGAAGACAGGAAAAACGCAACATGACAAGGCAGTTTTATAGGTTCAAAGGTACCGCTTTCGGTCCAACAACATCCGTTAGTCTGAAAAGGACAGGAAATACAGCTTACAACACAGAAATCATCCGGTATTGATTTTACTTTTGCCAACCAATATTGCAAACCATTGTTTAGACAATTAAACAAAATCTATTCATGATGAAATTATTTTCCTTAACCATTCTGACTTTCCTTACGGCCGCTACTGCCGGTCTCGCACAAATCAAAACGCCTGCCCCCAGCCCGACGGGCACGATCAGCCAGGCTGTTGGCCTGATCAACATGGAGGTGGAGTATTCCCGCCCCAGCATGAAAGGCCGCAAGATCTTTGGCGGTCTTGTACCCTACGGCGAATTGTGGCGCACTGGCGCCAATGCATCCACCAAAGTGACATTCAGCGACGATGCCCAGGCCAACAACGTTTCACTGAGCAAGGGTACCTATGCGCTGTACACGATCCCGGGTGAAAAAGAGTGGACGATCATTTTCTACAAAAACACCACGTTCTGGGGTGCTCCCGATGCCAAATCGTTCAAAGAAGAA
>CAYVDV010000316.1:0-6698 GCA_964450465.1 uncultured Saprospiraceae bacterium | reverse complement strand
GTTTTTTTTATTGACAACACCCATTTTTGCCCCATATATTTGGGCCGCCAAATGGCCTCGATGAGGGCTTGGGAACGCCACTGTTACGCTAAAAAAGGAAGGTGCGACGACTACCTGCTTTTCACAGATGCCTCAGGATGCATACTGCCGGAAGGGGTGGATCGCTATGTCCGCACTCCGGCTTTTATACAGGAATAAAAAGCCATCACCAACACCATGATTCATCCGGACACCTACATCGGTACCACAGAAAAAGGCGTTTCCCTGTTTGCCAAACGCCGCTTTAACAAAGGCGAGATCCTCTGGATCAAAGATGAACTCGACGTAGCCATTCCTCTGGCTTCCTATCAGGCCATGCACCCCTCCATCCGGCGTAAACTGAACATTTACAGCTACCTGGACTATCAAAACCGGGTCATTATCCCCTGGGACGAAGGCAAGTACGTCAACCACTCCTGCAACCCCAACTCTACCGGCCTGCTCGAATTCGACAACATCAGCGTTGCGCTGCGCGATATCGAACCCCATGAGGAAATCGTGGAGGACTACTATTGCTATTTCGGCCACTTTGAAACCTTCGAATGCAAGTGCGGCGCGCCGAACTGCCGCGGCAGGGTCCGGCGCAACAACACATACACGCCAGGGCTCCGGGTATATCTGGCGGATATTGCGCCGGCTATGCTCAGCCAGAAACAATGGTTGCTCTCGGTACGAAGTGCTGAAATACAATCCTTTGTACAACTGCTCCGGCGGAAGCCGGCAATGCGGAACAGGGCAGTAGCGGCTGGTTGCTGATTGGTTGGGCTGTTTTTAGTCAACAGGTAAAAAACGAAAGCGTTCATTAAACTGTGCCACTACCCTCAATCTGGATCAAAGGCGCCGTACGCGGCGTTTCACGAAAATCCAAAATATCAGCGACACAGTTTGGTGAACGCTCTCCAAAAGCCAAATCAATAAAACCGGTATTTAGAGAACTGTCTGGTATAGAAGTCGTTATACAACCTCCGCCATTGTGCCGATGCCCGGCCGTAAAGGCCTAATTGCGGGTGTTCATCCGTAAGGATTACCGCTTGGGCGGTATCCCGCTCCAGCACCGGAATGCGATGCGCAGCATGCATAGCGGCAGAAGCAGTCAGTGAATCAGAAGTGCCTTCCAGAGATTGAGAACGGGCCACAAAGACAAGGTTGCGCTCATCCTCCGTGCCGGAAGTAGCGAGCACTTCCGGTTGAAAACCGGCATGGACGAGCGTCTTGTACACGGAACGGCCAATGGCTCCCCGGTCTGAATCCCAATACCCGTAAAAATTAACGAGCAACAGGCCTCCGGAGTTCAGGTTGTCCTTGGTGTCTTCCAGACTTTCGAGGGTAAGTACGTGCTCGGGGGCAGACTCCCCCCGAAAAATATCGTAAATGATCACATCGTATTTATCGGGGGTCGTTTTTATAAAGTGCCGGGCATCATCCAAATAGACCGGGATGGCCGCAGGCAGATGGAAGAAACGCTGCGCCACCGCTTTCAACCGGGCGTCAATCTCCACGGCATCCACCTCAAATTTCCGCTCCCACAAGCGTTTTACCAGAGTGCCGCCGCCCATGCCCAGTACCAGGACCTTGCTTCCGGAGGGACTCTGCGCCGCCAGGTCGCAGAGGAGGTGGGTGTATTGCCAGTAATCTTTTTCCGGCTGTGCCAGTTCGAGCACGGTTTGCAGCGTATTATTCACCACCAGCCCGCGGAAGATGCGCTGCGGCTCCTGCTCCAGCGGGGCAAAATCAAGCACCTTGATCTGTCCCATGACCCCTTCCGAGTGGTAGTGTATATGCCAGTGTTCCTCCGCATCGGGGTTCCAGAAGCGAAACGACAGCAGCCCGGTCAGCATGAGCAACCAAAGCAATGCCGCCGGTATTTGCTTCAGTCGAAGCAGGGAAAACGCCGGGAGCCCCGCAAGAAGTAGCCCGGCGGCCATGGCCGGCATGGAGATCCCGAATTCCGGAATGATCCAAAAGCCCATCAGGAAGGTGACAACGATGCCCCCCAGGGTCGAAATAGCATACACATTGCCGGCCCGGTTACCGGCTTCTTTGGCCTGGTCGGTGAGAATATTGATGATCAGCGGCGATACCATGCCCATGAAAACCAGAGGGGGGAACATAAACACCAGCAAGGAAATAACTGTGCCGAGTTGCAGCGAGAGCCCCAGGGTAGCCCCCATGATCCACTTACTGGTCAGCGGCATCAAAAAGAGCGTAAAGCCCGCCAGGATCAGCACCCGGTACAGCACGACTATGTTGTTTTTGTTGCGTTGCGACCACACACCACCGATAAAATAACCGGTCATTAGTCCGCCAAGGGTGAGTCCCAGGGCGGCGGCCCACACGTACAGGGAAGTCCCGAAATAAGGAGCGAGCATCTTGGCGCCCACCAGTTCACAGGCCATTACAGACCCGCCCTCCAGAAACGAGAGCAGGTAAATATAGTTGCGCTTCATTTTCATCATATCCTGTTGCCAGGCTACCGGTATGCCGCCAGCCACCTGCATTCCTTAACGATCCGCTGGTAAAATTCCGTATTTGCATAGCGCCCCAGTCGGTCGTAATAGCCGCGATATGCTTCCGGAAGCAGTGGAATATTCTTGCTCCCGGGTTTATAGGTACAATCCGGATGACAAAACCATTGTTTTTGCTGGCATCGCGCGGCCATAAAAGCCGCCCGGGCAGCCAGCTCCGGGCTTTTGGTCTCGGCCAGGGCTTTTTCAAAAAAACTCAGCGCCAGGCTGACGTCCGTATTCTCCCGGTTGCCGTGCGGCGAGTTGGCCAGCGGAAATACCGGTCCCTGCGGCAGCCGGAGCCAGTTGTAGCCGCTCCGGTAATAATCCATTGCCTCCCACTCATAGCCGAAATACGACATGTTGTAGTACCCCAACCCAATGAGATAATAGTACCAGGCCCCGACCGGACTCCCCATGGCCACGGCAGCTTTAGCCTTGAACTCATAGTCCAGCAGTTTTTCCACGATTTGCCGGCGATTCAACAACAGGGTATCGGTGACAGGGCGGTGAATTTTTTCATCGAAAATTTCCTTGAACGGGCTGAACTTGGGCAATCGGAACTCTTCCGAAGCCGGCACCTGCCGCAACACCGACAAGGCGGCTTCCGGCTGCCCGACACTGAACAGGTAGGCGCCTTTGATCTCCAGCAACTTGGCAATGATCTGGTTGGGGTTGGTGTCGATCTGCATGGCGCGTTCGAGCAGGACCGGATCATCGCTGACAGCGAGCTTCAGCAAATCGTCGAGCACATCTATCCGGGGGTTGTACATGATGGCTGCAGGATCGTAGGCGGCGAGAACTGCCTTGCCCGGGTGGGCGCTTTCGGCATAGCGCGCCGACAGGAAATCCTGGAGGAAGGGCTCAAAACTGGGCAGCGCTTTAAAGGTGTCGTAACTGCGGATGCGGAAAGCCGCCTGGTCGGCTGAAGCGGAGGAGCCTTCGAGGTTCAGGATTTGCAGCAGCAGTTCCCAGATATCAAGTTGGCGGAGCAGTTGTTTATCGTACTCCTTGTTCTTTTTCAACAAATCCCGGGCGCTTTCGAAGGATTTTTCCGCCGCATAGCGGTCGCCGGCCAGCAATTCGAGGTAGCCGGTCATGGCCCGCCAGAGCTTGGGGTTGGGTGTTTTGCCCTCCTTGGCCACCCGGCGGGCGAAGGCTTGCAGGCTGAGCAAGTGTTTGGCGGCTACCTGCCGCTGTTCCAGCCTGCGGGAAGCGCCGTATTTTCTTTCGGTTACCGGCGTGCGCAGGAAGATCTTTTCCAATTGCTGTACATCGCTTACCAGCAAGAGGTCCAGTTGCGGACTTTCCGGATCGAGCCGGTAAATGGTTTCCATATCCTCCACCGTGAACGTGTGGGAAGTCCCGGAGCGGAGGATGTACAGTGTGGCGCGTTCGATGTCGGACTGGCAGAGTCGCAGGGCCTGTTGCCAGTCCTTGTCGTTGCGGAGGCGAAAACTCCGGAACGCCTGTGTGCGTTTGGACGGACAGTTGCGAAAGATAATGGAATAGCGGTAGGCTGCTTCGCCGTACTTGCCGAGTTGCTGCAGGGCGCCGGCGAGATGCCCCAGCGTCCAGTAATACACGATGCTGGCCCGCTTGCGGTCGTATTTGGGGAGAAGGTAGTTGTACAGATCCACTGTTTGCTGCCATTGGCGGGCATAGTGCGCCAGACGAACGATCTGAAAAGCATAGCGCTGCCGGAAAAAATGCGAGCGGGTTTGCAAAAACCGGCCCTGCCCTTCTTCGATGAGTGCCTGCATGAGTTCGGTATCGCGCTTGGGGAGCGTCCAGCCGTCGCCATAAGAGACCACGTGGGGTTCGCATTTTTTGGCAAACATGAGGTAATCGATGGCTTCCGTGCAACCGTTGAAAGCCAGTACTTCCGCAAAGGTGTTTCCGCCCAGCGTGAATGGCAGGAGTTCAGCGCCGCCTTTCTGCAGGGCTACCTCGCGCAGGCCGATCAGTTCGTTTATGCTGGTCTGGTACACCACATATTCCACATCGGCAGTGGTGGGCAGATCGCAGAACCGGCCCTTCCACTCTCCGATATTGTCGTCTTTCTGAATATCCTGATTGAAATAATACCGCTGATAGTAGTCGTCCCAGGTCACGAAAAAAGGCGCATACGCGGCATTTTTATTGATGATGTCGGGAATCAAAAAAGAATAGCCGGAAAAAGGGCGGGCATTGGGGTCGCAGGCGCCTGCCCGTTTTTCCGGTTGCGGCGCCGCATTATGGGCCGGAAAGAAAGATGCCAGTGCTAAAAGCAGCAGTATCCAGGCGCTCCAGGCCCAGCCTTTCGCCCGCAACGGCCCATGCGCTATCGGTTGAATTGAATTGTTTCCCATGCTTTTTTCAGGACCCGGACCGGAAAACGCCGCACGGCGGAGCTGTCCAGATGGAAAAAGGCTACTGCCGCATCGGGGGCCAGCGGCAAGCCGGCCGCTTGCACAGCCGCCTGTAGCAGCAAGGCCGAATCCACCGTTTCTACGCGGACCAGGTCGCCCGGGCGAAGATAGTGCCCGCCGAGGAAAGTACTGCGCTCCACATAGAAAACAGTATCCCGGTTTGCTCCCGCATCGGGGATAATCTTCCACAATTCCCCGTCGCGGTACACCAGCGACCAGGAGAAGACCGGCAGGGCCACATCCAGAGGAAGCGGGTAGCGGGGCGGGGCGCCCTGGAGGTAAATATCAGCGTCAGCGGGTTTAAAAATGGAATTCGACTCCTCCGGGTCATCGATATCGCCGGTGTTGTACAGCATGAGCATGCCGCGGTCGGCAGGCGGCACACCGGTTTGCTGCGGAAACTTGTACTGGTGAAGCCGGATGGTGGCGCTGATCCGGATACCAGCCGGCAATTGCGCACGCATTTTTTTCAGATAGACGAAAAATGCATCCCGGGTAGAGGCCGTCCAGTCGCAGTCGAATTGAACCTCCGGGAAAACCGCCGGGGTAAACTGCCGGCCCGCGCTGTTCAGGGCCGTTGCGGTTTTTTGCGCCAGCCATTCGGTTTTCTCCGAATCTATGTCCTGAAAAACGCTGTTGGCAATAAAAACACAGGGGATAACAGTGCGTCCTTGCAGCCCTGCCGTATCGATCACTTCCAACAAGGCATAGGGGCTGATCTCCCCGTCCGCTTTGGCGATATCCAGGAACTTTACATACAGGCGCCCGCAGCCCAGTTGATCAAGAAAATCCGTTTCCTCCGGGCTCAGCGCAAGTTGGGTTTGCCAGTGGTAAAAAGCCGGTGTCAATTTCCGGGGCACGGGCTGGCAGGCAAACAGGCAAAGGACAAAGAGCCCAATGCCCTTTGTCCTTTGAAGATGGCGGTTGTTCATGCCGCAAGTTCCGTTACGGCGCGGAGAACAGGAAATTCCAGTTGTTGTCGAACACCAGAATATGGCGTCCGTCGTCGGCGATCAGGCCGATCACGATACGGTCGCCGCGGCGGCACACGCGCTTGATCCCGGCGCCGGGGAGGCGGTTTTCGATCATGGCAGCGACGTTGGCCGGGATATCCACTGCACTGCCGGGAGCACAGGCACGGCAGTCGAACCAGTGCTGGGCATTGACTTCAAACACGCCGTTCTGGTTGAACACCACCAGAATATGTCCGCGCAACAACACGATGATATTATCGCCTTTGCGTTTGGCCCGCAGGATTTCCACACCCGGATAACTGGTTTCCAGGTAAGTCAGGATAGCGGGGCGCAGTTCGCTCACGGGGATCATTTCCCCACCCATGAGGCGTCCGCAGGGGCCCATGCGATCATTGAGGCGATGCAGCAGGGCGCGACGGCCGAGGTTGAAATACGCGTGTTCTTCGGTGGCGAACAGGATATCGTACCCTTTGCCTTCGGCAAAATAAGCGGCGTCGATGTAGGTTTCGAAAAAGTTTTCCGACACATAATTCAGGACCTCGGCCGGCAGATTCGAGGGATCGACTTCCTGCTTGCCGCGATCGTCGGCGATGGCGGTAGAAAGCGCTGCGTCGTCGAGCTGCTGGTAGTCGGTGGCGGAATCTTTGTTGCAGGCGAACAACCAAATGCTCAGGGCGCCGCCGATCAGGTAAAGTGCTGTTTTTTTCATGTTCCTGTATTTTAGTTTGTGTTGCATTTTTTGCATATCAATGTCCTTTTATTTGCCAGAT
>CAYVDV010000315.1:0-6712 GCA_964450465.1 uncultured Saprospiraceae bacterium | reverse complement strand
TCTTTTGGCCTGGCCGGAAGGGATAGCCGCCCTGCAGATCCCTGTTGGCATTGATAAGTAACAAGACGACTAATGGGGGCGTTTAGCTGATACCAGAAGGGTTATTGCACCACCGTTACGCTTCCGGTAAGCACTTCCCGGGTGCCGTCCAAATATTCCAGCTCCGTAACATACAAGTAAACGCCTGGCGCTACGGGCTTTCCCGAGTACGTACCCGGCCATCCTTCGGCGGGGTCATTCGGCTTAAAATCCATTTTATCGAACAGGCAGGACCCCCAGCGGTCATAAATGCGCAGAAAGCGGATGCTTTGCACCTCAGGTCCGCCAAAAACGGTGAATGCCCCGTTGCCGTTGACCGCCCCGGGTTTCAAGGCAGTCGGCAGGTAAACCCGCAAATCCCGGGTGACCTCGATCAATATTTCGTCGCTGGCGGTACAACCCTGGCTGTTTCGCACCCAAAGCCGGTAACGGGTGGTTTGCCCTGGCGCCGCCATTGTTTGGAGCGCATAAGGCGTGGCCAGGCCGGTCACGGGGGTCCAGGCAAACGTATCGATAACGCCGTTGATTAGTGCTTCCAGCAAAATACTGTCGCCAAAGTTCAGGGTGGTATCCGGTCCAAGGAAAATCTCCAGCGGAGTTGGCGCCGGGACATCTGCCGTTTGCTGCGTTTCGCAACCGTTTGAATCCGTGATCCGAAGGGTGTACACTCCGGAATCTAAATTTCCGATCAGGGCAGGCAATGTGCCCACAGGTTGATCCGGTGCACCGTCCAACGAATAGCGATAAGGCCCAACCCCTCCCTCAAGTTGATCGATTCGGATTGCGCCGTCGGGAATGCCGGTGCATCCGGGAGGTATGGTGCTGCTTGCCAGCAAAAGTTCCGGAGGCGCTTCCAGCAAAAAGGCGCGTTCCGCCGTGCAGCCAATGGCATCGGTCAGCGTTACGGCGTACTGGCCTTCCGGCATTTGTTGAAGTGCAAATCCCACGGCGCCGTTGTTCCATTCCGGGCTGAGCGGGGGGGTACCGCCGGAAGGTGTCAACACTATTGCGCCATCCGATACCCCCGGACAACTGATTTGAAAACCATGGTAGTCGGTAACGTCGGCATGCACCGTGAGCGGGGGCGAAACGGTCACCACAGCGCTTTTGCCAATCACCGGTGGGCAGGCATTGCCTGCGGTTGTCAAGGTCGCTATCGAATAGGTGGTCGTTGCCGGAGGCGAAACCGAAATGGGTGTTCCGTCGGGCACCCCGCTGAGTTGCGTGGGTTGTGCTGTCCCAAGAATAACCACATCGAACGCCGTCCCGCCGCTCAGATGCAGTGTCAGTACCGCTATGGCGCCGCTGCAAACAGTGGTATCCCCGGATAGCGAAGCCGATGGGGGGGGAATAACCTGAACCGTAGCGCTGCCGCTGCCGCTGCCGGCGCAATAAGCATCGCGAACCGAAACCAGGGTAAAGACCTGCGTTTGCTGGATATTACTGGTGGAAATAGGGAAACTGTTTTGCGGTACGGAAACCATCGTTTGCGGATTTCCATTTCTGGCATATTGAAATAAAAACGGCGCTGTACCGTCAAATTGAACCAGGAGGCTGGCATTTCCGCCCTGACATACGCTGGTGTCGCCGGCAAGAACGGCAGTGGGCGGATGGTGAAATACTACCGGAATGCCGGGAGAAACGGATAAGCAGGGATCTGTCAGGTCGATATTCCCGTTCATCAGCCGTTTGCCGGCAACGGCGGCAATAAAACAGATTTGCCCCGCTTGTATGCCTGGCTGAAAAGCAAATTCCGGAACGGCATTCCAGCTCGTCGCGCTGGCTACCGGATTGGCGCTGTCGGTGTAAAGCAAATAGACCAGGGTGTCACCGGCGCCCAATGTTGCATCATTATTCGGCGAAACGACTGCTTTTTCCGGAATACATATATCCATTGCTCCGGCAAGGCTCAGCGTACCGGCGTTGGTCTGACACTGGCATGATGCCGAGCCGGAAATGCCGGCCTGGCAACCGTCGGGAGTCAGCACAAGGGCATTGAACGGCGACCCGGAGGGTATGGGTTCGGAGACGAACACCGAATCGTTCAGGGTACCCAGCAGCCCCTGGACAGAATAGACCGGGTTTGGCGCAGCTCCGTTGCTGATATGGAACTCCAGCACATAAGTCTGGTCCGCCGGGGAGCAAATGACCGTGTCTTGTACGATCTCCGGCACCGGCGAAACCACCACGTCGGCGCTGCCGCTGACCAGGCCCGGACAAGCATCACCGCTGACACCTGTCAGGATATAGGCTGTTGTTTCCAACGGCGATACCGGCAGCAAAAGGGTGTTTGTGGCGGCGCTAACAGGGTTTTGTTGCGCACCATTGGCGGTATACGCAACTTGGTAGGGACCATTTCCTGAAAACTGAAGCGTCAGCACTGCCGTATCACCCGGACAAATTTGTGCATCACCACTTAAACTGGCTTCCGGAGCAGGTTTCCACACCACCACCGGGCCTGTACTATAGGAAAAACAGGGGTCGTCCGGGTTTACACCGGAAGCCTGCTTGTTCCCGGCAGCGGCTACGATGTAATAGCTGGCGCCCAGGGTCATATTGCCCGGATCAAAGGGAAAGGAAGGAGAGACGTTACTGGCTATAATTGTCCAGCCCGGCGGAGCCGGGGCCGTTGTCAGGAAATAAAGCAAGGTATCGTTGGGATCCAGATTGCCGCCCCAAACCGGCGCAATACTGGCTACATCACCGGCGCAGAGGGAAAGCGGTGCAGGGTCCAGGTTGCCGGCCAGGGTAATACAGGTGCAGGTATTCCCGCCGCTGAGGATGGCTTGCCCGCAGTCCCAGGCATCTGAAACGGTAAAATAAAATGTATCCTGGACCGGGATCGCTGTGCTGAGAAAATGGCCGCTAAGCGAATCATAGGTGCCGGATACCGTTCCGCTGATCCCAACTGTAGGCAGGTCTGCGTTCAGCACGTCAAAAGCCACGGTGTAGGATAAGTTGTCGGGATTACAGCTTATTTCAAGGTTTGAAACGGCGGGTTGGGGATGTACGGTCACTTCCGCCTGTCCGGTAGCATTGTTTTTACAATTTGCATCTGCAATCGCAAGCGCCTGAAAAACAGCCGACTGCTGCAGTGATGCTTCCAGCACAAGAGGACTTAAAGTCGATGTATCGGTGAGCGTTTGTCCATCGAGAGCATAGGAAAAAACAAACGGAGCCGTCCCGCTGCACTGTACTGCCAGGGAGACCGTTTCCCCGGGACAGCTATTGAGCAGCGTATCGAGCATGGCTTCCGGCAAGGCGTGCCAGCGAACAGGAGCGCCGGGAGAAAGCGACAGGCAGGGGTCGCTCCAGTCGATCCCTGTGGCGGCGCTGTCTGCTGCCACCGCCGAAATATAGTACAGGGTATCCGGCGCCATTTGTGCGGCATCAAAGGCAAAAGCACTGCTGTCGGCCATTGCCAGTACCGTACCCGGCAGGATGCCCGGGCTGGTGTGCAGGACAAAGACCAGGCTGTCGCCCGGAGCAAGGACCGCATCGCCCATATACTGGGCCGAAACAATTTCCCCGACACAGGCACTCAGGGTGTCCGGCGCCATAGTACCGGCAAAATTCGCGCAATTACACATTGCTGTACCGCTGATCGAATCCACACCACACTGAAAAGTATCGCGGACCCAAACAGTGTAGGGAGCGGATATCGGAACAGGAAGGCTGCTGAAATGACCGGTAAGCGTATCATACGTGCCCTGCACAGAGCCGTCGAACACCAGCGAAGACAAGTCGGCATTGTTCACGTCAAATTCGAGGATATAAGCCGTACTTGCGGGATTGCAGCGTGTTACGACATTCTGGATCAGGGGTGCCTGGTGTACCCGGACTTCTGCTGTGTCCGAAGAATAATTCGGGCAATCCAGATCATGCACCGAAACCGGTAGAAACAGGGTGGAGTTGAAAATAGTATCCGTCAGGTAGATCAGGTCCTGTGTTGTAATTATCGTATCCGGCTGCCCGTTTTTGGTGTAGGTGAATATCCGTGGGATGGATCCCCGCAATTCCACCGGGATCTTTACAGGTTCGCCCGGGCAAATATCGATCAGCGTGTCCATGGCTATGGTTGGCAGCAGATGCCAGTGTACGGGCACGCCGGGGGTCATGGAAAAACAGGGATCGTTCGGATCAACGCCCCCCGAGCCGTTGTTGTTGCCGGCAATGGCCGATATCCAGTAATTTACATGGATGCCCATCGTAGCAAAGTTGAATTCAAAGGTCGCCTCCGTATAATTGGTATCGATGATCGTGCCCAGCGTAAGCCCCGGCTCTGTGTGCAGTACGAACATAAAAACATCGTCTGCGTCCAATACCTGATCGCCGTTGTGCGGAACAGTGACCGGAGTGCCGAGGCATCCTGTCAGGGAATCGACCTTTACCATCGTACCGGCATAGGTATCGCAGAAACAGGTGTTCAGGCCGGATACCGTTATGCTGTCGCAATTGCTGGCGTCATGGAAGACGAACGTGTATCCCTGTGCAGCAGGAATATTGGTGCTGACAAAGTGGGCGCCGGTGAACGTACCGAAGCCGGACACCAGCGTGAGCGGAAGCGTAGCACCAGTCACGTCGAATTCCACCCGGTAGGTGCCGGAAGGCCCCTGAACCTGTGCACAGTTCAGTTTTTTATGGACAACTTTCGGAATGGGAATGATCACGGCAAAACTGCCACTTACCATCCCCGGATCGACACCGGCAATACTGTCGAGTGTGAACAAAGTCGTATCGGGGGTCATTACGGTCACTGGTAACAGATAAAGACTATCCGTGGTGGTAACCGGGGCCTGCAAAATGCCGTTGATCGCATAAAAAAACGTGGTTGGCCCCGGACCCGAAAAGTGAAAACGCAAGGTGTCGGAAGGCCCCTTGCAGTGGACCACCGTATCGCTCTCCAACCACCCGGACAGGGGAGGCAGGGAGCCTGTTGTAATTTCTGCCCCGGAGGCACCAGACTCTGGGACAGGAGCGTTTTCTAGGAAATGGATCGGTGTGGCGGCAAGGCGGGTACAAACCATACCTATCGCTGCCAGGAGGAACAGTGAAACAGTACGGTTTGGGTTTTTGGCAAATCTTCTCTTCATAGCAGCGGGACTTCTTATCAGGTGTGGATTAAAATATATCGCAAAAATAGGCAATATGCCCGAAATACACGAAAACCGCAATTTTTAACAGTATTGGCAAGTTGACTTTTATTATTGGTCAGACTTGAGTTATTTTGCACACACTTTTAACACATGCATGTAAAGACCTCCCTAAACAGGCACAGGAGGCAGGTAATCATACGATATGTATTTCGGATCCCATCAATCGCAACCTCCAGAGGAGAACCCGGATTTCAAGCGCTGGAAATTCCGGGAACTTAAGATCTATGCCTCTACCGAATGGCTGGCGGACAACAAGAAGAAGTACCGCCAGGTGTTCGACCGGCATGAAACGACCTATATCTACGGCGAGCTCTCGTTTTACAACAAGTTCTTTGACAATGAAGACTGGGAGGTAAGCGTAGAACTGCGTTGTTACGCCGTCAAAAAACAAAAAAAAGAAATTTGCGTGCTGCCCTTCCGCCGGAAAGTCAGCAAGTACGATCCCGTAGGCTACATCCGTGAAGGCTGGGGCAACAAGCAGGAGGGCGTTTTCTGGAAAAAAGGCGCCTATTACTGGGAAGCCTGGATTGAAGGGGAAAAGGTGGCCACCCGCTATTTTTATGTGGAAGACGCCGGCCGGCCCATCACCAAAACAGACAACCCCTACTCGCAGATCACGTCCCTGCGTATGTACGAAGGGCCTTATGACGATACGCCCGAGTTTGAGCGCTTGTACCTGCGCCGCTTTAACGGCGATGAAACGCGCTATATCTACGCCGAAGTAGTGCTCAAAAACCAACTCCTGAGCAAGCAGTGGCAGTGCGAACTGTTTATTAAATTCTACAACGACGCCCGCGAACTCAAAGGACAGGTAGTGCGCCTCCACCGGGTGGAAAAAGGCGATGACGGTGTAAAGATCACTGCCGGCTGGGGCAGCAACGTAAAAGGCTCCTGGCGCAACGACCGCTATACCGCCGAGATCGTTTTCATGGACCAGCTCCTCGCCGTCATGCCTTTCGAGGTGGGCGCCGACTGGGAGGAAGGCGTCAATGGCGTATGGCTGCCCGATAAAGGCCAGCAGGTGTACCTGCAGCCCGAGGAAGAGGACATGGAATCCTTCGAAGAAGTGCTGTCCCGCCTCGATGCGCTCATCGGCCTCACAGAGATCAAACAAAAAGTGCGCGAACACGCCCAGTACCTGCAGTTCCTGCAACTGCGCAAGGAAAAGGGCTTTCAGGAAAAGGACAGCATCAATGTCCATTCGGTGTTTATCGGTAATCCCGGCACCGGAAAGACCACCGTGGCCAAAATGATGGGCCGCCTGTATAAAAAAATGGGCCTGCTCACCAAAGGCCATGTGCATGAAGTGGACCGCACCGACCTCGTCGGCGAATACATCGGCCAAACGGCGCCCAAGGTCAAGGAGGCCATCGAAATGGCCCGGGGCGGCGTGCTCTTTATCGACGAAGCCTATGCCCTGGCCCGATCCACCGAAGACTCCAAGGACTTCGGCAAGGAAGTGATCGAGATCCTGGTCAAGGAAATGTCCAACGGCCCGGGCGATCTGGCCGTGATCG
>CAYVDV010000314.1:0-6722 GCA_964450465.1 uncultured Saprospiraceae bacterium | reverse complement strand
CTTCCCGGATGCTTTTTTGCAGGCTTTCGAGCACTTCGGGCTCCTGGTGCGGGCTGGCGTCGAGCACGAGGAAGCAAATGCGGGCGATGGCTTCCCTGCTCCAGGGTTGGCGAAAAATGGCCTCTTCGAGCGCGCTGTGCACGGCCTCGGGGTAGTCGCCGCCGCCGCCGGCCGATTGTTTGCGGATATAGTCCACTGTTTTGGCGATATCGTGGTTGAGCGCGCTGCTTTTAACGATGTAGTCGTCGCCTTTGTCGCGATAGAATACGCTGCCCATGCGCACGCCGAGGTCGGGGTTTGCTGCTTTGACTTTGCCGATCACATCCAGCAGTTCTGTTTTGAGGTATTCAAGTTCGTCGCCCATGCTGCCGGTGGCATCCACGGTCCACACGATATCCACCGTTTTGGGGTGCTGGCATTCGCGCCGGATGCGGTGGCGGTTGAGGCCTTGTTCCGCGGCATGTAAAATGCCCAGGTTTTCTTTTTTGCCGTCCACCGTGGCGATAGCCAGGTACTGGCCGGCATCTGTTTTGTCCTGGAACAGATTTGCCCAGAGTTCGGCCTTGCCGGTGTTGTCGGTGCGCGTTTCCCATACGACTCCCCCCCAGCGGTCGTACAGTGCAACCGGCACATCAGGCAACGGGAAGTCCTCGTCATTGGTCAGGAGCACGGAATAGTGCTGCCGGGGGTAAAAGCCGTACATCTTCTGGTAGGCGTCCAGTTCGCCGTCTTTCAACAAATCAACCCAATGGGTATTCCAGTTGTGGAGGTCGTTCCATTCACCGGCGGTGAGCAGGCCGGCGCGCGGGGCCGGCTGGCCGGGAATACCGGGCCGGGGTGCGGGTTCGGGCGGCGCCTCGGCGCGATCGTACAGCATGACCGGCTCAGCCATGGTTTCAACCGGCATTACAGCCGGCGCCTCGCCGGAGATTCGGATGCCGTCGATATAGTAGTTTTTGGCTTCTTCGCGCGCACCCTTTATGTGAATGGCGTCATCTTTCTCTTTCGCTGCGGGTTTGGCCATTCGCTTATGGAAACGGGCGCTCGGAGCATCAGCAGGTTTTGCTTCCAGAGCCTTGCTTTCTTGCTTTTTACGGGATATTTCATAGCCCACTACAACCACTTCTTCGAGAAGGGTGCCACTGGCCAGCACAATATCGAGGGTATTCACCTGGTCGGCCAGTACCTCGACCTCCGTAATACGGCGGGTTTCATAGCCGGTGTAGGAAGACTCTACGTTGTAAACGCCGGGTTCTAATTTGACCCGGTAATTGCCCTCGGTATCGGTCATGGTTCCGATGACCAGATCGGTGCCTTTCAGGATTCGGATGATGGCGCCGATCATGACTTCGCCGGATTCGTCAGTGACTTTACCGCTGAGCACGGTATCGGTTTTTGACTGGATCGTAAAGGCGGTAAGTCCCAACAGGGCAGCAAACAGGAAGATAAGGAAGTATTTCATGCGAACAGGGTGCTTTGGAAAATGAACGAATGGGCAAGTCTTGCGGGTAAGGGATGCCCAAAAAATGCCGATTACACAGACTGCGGGAAAAAAATTTACCGAAGCAGCCGCTTGCCCCATTTCCACCACAGCGACCATTCTTTTTCCACCCGGAAATAGGGTTTGGGTTCGGCGCCAAACTGCCGGCGCACCCGCTCGATCGGTTTGATCATGCTGCCGGCAAAATCGAAGGTGTCCAGCCCGAGGGTTTCCTTTGCATAGCGGATGGCTTCCCAGGCCAGGAGGATGCCGGCGCCGGAACTGCGCAGGGCCGGATCGTCGCCGGCCAAAAGATAGTAAGCCGAATGCCGATCCCAGGCGAGGTAGGCCACGGCATGTACGGCGCCGGTTCTCCGGTCGCATGCCCGGAAGATCTCCCTCGCCTGGCGGGCAGCCAGCGCAGCGTCCAGGGTTTGCAAAAAGGCGAGACGGATTGGGGCTTCGAGCCCCTGCCGCTCAAAGCTGCGGTTGTGCACCTGAAAAAACTGTTCGAGATCGGTGCCGGTATGCACACTGACCTCAGCGGCTGCTTTGGGCAGTTTGTTATTCCGGTAGTCGGGGGCCATGTTATTTCGGAGGGTTTCCAGGTCCGTCAGGGGGAGCACATAGGAATACCGGGTGGTTTGGCGGAAGCCTGCCCAATAAAAGGGCAGCCAGTTGAGGGCGGTGTAGTTGAAGTCCTGCGAGAACGCGGCCAGGGGCGGCAATTGTTCGAGCAGGGTTTTCAGCAAGGGGATTTCCTGGCGCGTTGTGCGGAATTCGGGCAAGAGGTAGGGCCCCATCATTCTGCAGAGCGGAGGCATGGCCACATAGCGCCAGTGGAATTTTGTTTTGAGAAAAAAGGGCAACACTGCCACCACCCGATCGCCTTTTTGCGCCAGCGCCACGGCCCAATGTTCAGTGCCGCATACGGCATCGAGATACCAGGGCTGCATGAAGAGCGGCAGGTCGGGCGCCGTAGCGCAAAAGTGCTGATATGCCTCGCGCTGGGTCAAGGTTGCGGTGTGTTGATTTCAAATACCATCAGGCGCTCGCCCCATTTCCGCCGCAGGGCGGCCAGGGTAAACCGGAATCCGGTCCGGGCGGCAATTTCCTGTATTTTTTCCAAATCACAGTCCTCTGAAAGGATCATCCAGATCCGAGTGTGCGGGTGAGCGTAGTTTGGCAGCTGGCGAAACAGTTTTTCAAAATAGCCCAGATCCTCGCCGGCAAAAAAGGCGTGTTCGGCAGCATTTTGCGGCTCGCGGGGGTAAAACGGCGGGTTTATAAGGAAATAGTCGAACGTTTGTTCCGGCACCGCGTCAAAAAGGTCGCTGCACCAGAGTTCCAGCGGCAGGCGGTTGGCGGCTGCATTTTGGCGGGCAGTTTCCAGGGCGGCCGGGTTGATGTCCAGCGCAGCAGCCCGAGCGCCCCGGCTGGCGCTGTACAGGGCCAGGGCCCCGCTGCCCGTGCCGATATCGAGCGTTTTTTTGCCGGCAAAATCAACGGCGCCCAAGAATTCCAGGAATACCGGGGTGCTAAAAAAAATACCGGGGTGAAACACGCCGGGCGGCACCTGCAGGCGCAGGTCGCCGTATCGGAATGTGCGTTCGCTGCGGATATGGCGCAGGGCCCAGCGGCGGTACAAGGGAAGCCAGAAACGGCGATAGAGCCAGCGCATTTAAATCCCGGTATTGATGTTTAAAAAAAATCCGCTACCGCCGGTCCCCCGCCAGCTCCACTCGAATTTGGCCACCTTGTCGTAGTAGGCCACGATATCGAATCCGACGCCAAAGCCGTAGAGCAGGCGGTTGTTCAGTGGATTAGCCGTGGCATAATACGGATCGTTGGCGTAACCCAGATCGTTATTCAGGGAAAGATAGATCTTGACTGGCATAAGCCGGAAGGCATTCAAGGGAATAAAACGGCCGAAGTTAATATTCCGGTCAAACACGCCGATATGGAGCGAGCTGCGGAACAGGCCGTAGTCGAGGCCATCCATGACAAAGAATTCGTAGCCGCGCACCAAATCGTTGCCATAACCCAGGGCCTGGTTGTTGAAAAACGGTGGCGGGCGGCGGGGCAGGCAAATCCGGGTTTTGGCGATAGTTTCCAGACTGATACGGCGGGAAAAGGAGATGTATTTTTTTAATTCGGCGGTAGCGCGGAACAGATGGAGGTCGTCGGAAGGGAGCAGACCGTTTTGGCGGAGATCCAGCACCCCAAGCCAGCCATTGAGCGGGTAGGGGCGGATATCGCGGCGGTCAATGGTGAGCCGGTAGATGAGGCTGAAATGGCGTTGCTGATGGCGGCCCCGCAGGAAAAAGTCGGGATTGACCTCCGCGGCGATGGAGTCAGTGGTTTCATTGAAGTGGTATTCGAGCAATATGGATTGGTTGGTGTGCAGGGCGGGGCGCCAGTTGAAGCCAATATTCGCGTAATACCGTTTCAGTTGCCAGATATCCGGATTGACATAAAACTGTTGCTTGTTCCCAACCGTGCGGTAAGCCACTTCGTGCGTCCGGGTGAAGCCGGTCGCCACGCGTATGCCGAGGGTGCGGCGGCGGTTGATCCAGGGGCGTTCGTACACGATCTCGTAGCGGTTGGCATAGCCGAAGTTGAGGTTTAGCTTGAGGATATCGGCATGGCCGCTCAGGTTCAGGTGGGTCCAGCTGACCCCGTAATTGACGCGTTTCAGCGAGCGCCGGAACTCCGTCCACCAGACGTTGAAATTCCGGTCGGCCAGTTCGAACAGGGGGATCGGGTAGATGTACCACATTTCCACCAGTTGGAACCGCACGGCAAGCGCGGTGCCTCCGGCCAGCGTGTCGAGCGATACTGTTGAACTGGAGAACAGGCTGGTATTCATCACCCGGAGGCGGTTGCGCTCCAGGGTTTCGGCAAGGGTGGCCAATGCCAGGGTGTCGCCGGCCGCAAACTCCAGTTCGCGCAGGATCAGGTAGTCCCGGGTCTTGCGGTTGCCTTCCAGTATGATGGAGTCGATGCGGATAAAAGGCGGAACGGCTGTATTGATCTGAGCAGAAAGAGCAGGGGTACACAGGAGGAGCCAAACCTGCCAAAGCAGGAGGGGGGATATTTCCCGGAAGAATATAAATCGGCTTTTACAATACGTCATGGTTGGCAGCTGGGTCCTCTTTTCCTTGCACACCGGACAAATTAACGTCAAAACAAACAAAAAAATGCATATACTTCCTTGATTTACTTTAATTTGCGTTACCTTTGGTCAAAATCCTTCGGTTGTTTGTGAGTACCATTCTTGAAGATCCGGTATTATTTGCATTGCTTTGGGCAATTGCCGTGATGGCTGGCGTGTTGATTGGTTGGAATTTGCGCGCCTGGTGGCCGGAGCGTGCGATGGCCCGCCTGCTGGAGCGTACCACACAGGAACGCAACGCTTTAGCCCGTTTGTACACGCAAATCAAGCACTATTATGACTTGCGGGAAGCAGATTTGCGCAAAACTTCGATCGAACTGACCAATTTGCGCGAGCAAGTGGAAGCCTATGAGTCCGAACGCGGCTTCCTGCTCACGGCCGTACAGGCCAACACCACCCGCATGGAACAGGCCGAGGCGAATGCCGCCCGTTGGTCGGCCCGCCTGCCCGAGCTCGAAGCGGAAAACCAACGCCTCCACAGCAAAAACGACGCATTACAGGCCGAACTCACCCGCCTGCAAGGACAGATCCAGGCCTGGAAAACCCTGCATGCCGGCTTTTCGGCCATGTACCAGCAATTGCGCGAGCTGGAAGAGCAAAATTCCGCATTGGAACAGGAGCGCCAGCAGATGCGCGAAAACCTGGCGGCCGCCCGCAGCGAGATTGAGCAGCAACAACGCGAACTCATGCAGTATGCCAAACAATTAAAACAACTCTCCGATAGCGCGTCCTCCAGCGATGGCGATTCAGGCCCTACCCAAACGCCGGGGCAACCCGATAACCTGCTTCGTATCCAGGGTATCAATACTGAACTCGCCCTCCGCCTGCATACCATTGGCGTGTTCACCTTTGTCCAGATCAGCGAATGGGAAGACGACGATATTGCCAGCGTGGCTAAACTGCTGGGCATTTCCCTCACCCAGATCGTCCGCGACGATTGGGTCGGCCAGGCACAGGTGCTGGTAGCCGGGCCACAGCCGTAGGAACCGCGCACTGCCGCGCTAATGCAAAATAAAAATCCCCCGCAGGCAGGTTGCCGCGGGGGATTTTTTATATCCTGTATGTTAAATCGTCTTACTCTTTGTCTTCGCCAAACTGTTCTTTCAGTTGGGCAAGGGCAGCCAGATCGCCGAGGGTTTCTTTCTCGACTTTCTTTTGTACGTCGGCTACAGCGGATTTCAGTTCGCCTTCTTCTTTGGCGCGTTCGGCCTTGACGGCGGATTCTGCCTTGTACTTCAGATCATCCACATAGCGGGTGTGCGAAACGAGAATGCGGCGGTCGTCTTTGTTGAATTCGATAACCTTCACCGTCAGCACTTCGCCGGGCTCTACGACCTGGCCGTCTTCCTTGCGGATATGCTTGGCCGGTGCGAAAGCTTCGAGGCCGTGGGCCATCTGGAAGGTAGCGCCTTTATCGTCGCGCTTCAGCACCGTAGCTTCGTGGTAGGAACCGATGGGGAAGATTGCTTCAAAAGCATCCCAGGGGTTCTCTTCCGTCTGCTTGTGGCCGAGACTGATCTGGCGCTTGTCTTTGTCGATATCCAGTACAACCACCTCGATCGGCTCGCCTACCTTGGTGAACTCGCTGGGGTGCGCATAGCGCTTCGTCCAGCTCAGGTCGCTGATGTGAACCATGCCACCCACGCCTTCGCTGAGTTCGACGAAGATACCGTAGTTGGTCATGTTTTTCACCGTGCCGGTGTGGCGGCTGCCAACAGGGAACTGCTGGTCAATCTCGCTCCAGGGATCAGCGGTGAGTTGCTTGATGGAAAGCGACATCTTGCGGTCGGCGCGGTCGATGGTCACCACGCGGGCTTCCACTTCCTGGTTCATCGTGAAATACTCCTTGGCATTCACGCTCTGATTGCCCCAGCTGATCTCGCTGATGTGGATAAGACCTTCCACGCCCGGCATGATCTCCACGAATGCGCCGTAGTCTTCGATATTGACTACGCGGCCCTTGACCACTGCACCTTCGGTGATATCTTCCGGCAGCACTTCCCAGGGGTGCGGGGTGAGTTGCTTGAGACCCAGGCTGATCCGTTTTTTGTTCTCGTCGAAGTCGAG
>CAYVDV010000313.1:3828-6724 GCA_964450465.1 uncultured Saprospiraceae bacterium | reverse complement strand
GGCTTCGTCGGACAGGTGGCTGACATCGACCATGATCCCAACGCGGTTCATTTCCTGCACTACATCGCGACCGTAGGCGCTCAGCCCGTGATGCACCCGCACTGTGTCATAGGAGGAGTCGGATATCTGATTGACACGGCTGTGCGTCAGGGTTACGTAGCGGATACCGCGCTGGTGGAAATAACTCACATCGGCCAGGGTTTCGATGGGTGCGCCGTTTTCCATACCCATAGGCAGGGAGACGATCCCTTTTTTGAAGTTCCGTTCGATATCGTCAGCCCGGAGGGCCAGATCGAAAGCCTGGGGTTGTTCGGCGGCAATGGCGTGTATCATGTTGATCAGCGAGTCGGCCAGTGCGCGGGCGCGGCCCTTCTCCTTCTGGTACGAAGCCGGGATATAAATAGACATAAATGCGCCGTATAGTCCGCCTTTTTTGGCGCGTTCCCAGTCAAAATTACCCACAGGGTGTTTCAGGGCCAATGCGGTGTATCCCGGGGTGTACCATTCCCGGTGCTCCATCAGGCTTTCCGGGAAATCGATATGGGTGTCGATGATAGGCGTTTTTTTCAAAACATGAACTGCCCGCTGCAGATAAGGATCGCGGGTTTGCTGGGCTTGCATGGATACGGCGCCAAGCAATGCGAGCAGGAAGAACATTGTTTTGAAGCAGGGAGTCCACGGATGCGACATGCTTATCGTATTTTATCTGGTGAAATAATGCAGGCAAGGTAAAAAAGAAAACCTCCCGGGCGGTAAAGTTGCCCGGGAGGTTTTCTGCTTTGTAGTAGCGATGGATAATTACTTCGCTGCGGTTCTTGCTTTTTTCGAATAGGAAGACGATGCTGCAGGTTTGGCTTCAGTCGCCTGACCAACAAGCACTTTTTCTTTCGTCATATCCACAACCAGGGAAGAGGCCACAAAGATCGAGGAATAGGTACCGAACAGGATACCGATCAACATACCGAACGAGAAGCCGCGAATGGCCGATCCGCCGAAGAGGAACAGCAGGAGCACCACTGCAAGGATGGTGCCCGAGGTGATCAGGGTACGGCTTAGCGTGGTGTTGATGGCCAGGTTGAATACTTCTTCCTTGGGCCGCCCCGCGTAGGTATTGATAAATTCCCGGATGCGGTCGTACACGATCACTGTATCGTTCACGGAGAAACCGATAACCGTCAGGATACAGGCAATGATAGCCTGGTCGATTTCCAGGGAGAAGGGCACCAGGCCGTGCAGCATGAAGAAAGTCAGGGTGATCAGTACGTCGTGGAACAAGGCCAGTACGGCGCCCATGGAGAACTGCCAACGGCGGAAACGCAGCATGAGGTATAAGAAGATCAGCAACAGCGCCCAAACCCCTGCCTTGTAGGAGGAGTTCCGGATATCGTCGGCTACCGTTGGTCCAACCTGGCTGGAAGAGGTAATGTGGGTACCTGTACCATCCGTATTTTTAAAGTTTTCCAGTTCGGTATTGATCCCGGCACTCTGCAGTCCCTCCTGCAGTTTGGCGATCACGCGGTCCATCACATCGCTCCCCTGGTCATTGATCAGGTAGGAAGTGGTGATGTTGTAGGTATTCTCCGTACTTACCTTTTTGACGATTGGATTGCCGCCAAAAGCTTCGTTCAGGGCCGGACGCAGTTTTTCCAGTTCCACATCCTGTTCAAACTGTACGTTAAAGGAGTATCCGCCTTTAAAGTCTACGCCAAGTTCGAATCCGCCGCGAACAAAAAAGGCAGCGATACCAACGACAATAATAGCGCCGGAGAAGAGGTACGCCCATTTGCGCTTGCCGATCCAGTCGATATTGATACCCACGAGCCATTTTTCAGACCAGGGCATGCTGTAGGTCATTTCATGGCCGCGGTCGGTCCACCAGTCGGTCAGCAGGCGCCCTACGAGGATAGCCGTGAACATGGAGCTGAAAATACCGATCATCAGGACCGTTCCGAAGCCCTTGATGGGGCCAAGTCCGAAATACATGAGGACGAAGGCCGTCAGCAGGGTGGTCACGTTGGCATCGATAATGGCCGGAAGTGCGCGGGAGAAGCCGGTGGCGATTGATTTGATGGTGGTCAGACCGTCCCGCAACTCTTCCCGTATTCGTTCATAGATAATTACGTTGGCATCCACGGCGGTTGCCAGGGTCAGTACGATACCGGCAATACCGGGCAACGTGAGCACCGTACCCATGGAAGCCAGTGTGCCAATGATGAAGAATATATTGGCCAGCAGGGCGATCACAGCCACGACACCGCCTTTAGCATAGTAGCCGATCATGAATGCACAGAGCAGGAACACGGAGAGCAGCAGTGCGATCAGCGATTTGTTGATGTTGTCGGCTCCGAGTGAAGGTCCTACCTGGCTTTCCTGCACGATGTGCGTGCTCGCAGGGAGTTTACCTACTTCGAGGATATTTGCGAGGTCCTTGGCTTCATCCAGGGTAAATCCGCCGGTGATGGAAGTGTTCCCGCCTTCGATCGGGTTGATAACCCGGGGAGCGCTCACTACTTCGTCGTCAAGGACAATGGCAACTTCGCGGTTGCCGCCTTCATAGGCTTGGCGGGTCATGTCGGCCCAGATCTTGGCGCCGTCGTTATTCATGGACAGGCTTACCGTCACTTCGCCGGAGGTTGGGTCCGGTTGTTCACTTGCACGGGTCACGACAGACCCATCGAGGCGGGCAGTTTCCTGGTTACGCCATTTTTTGATCGCGTAGAGCTCGTATTTCCCGTTAATGGAGGAATTATTGCCGCCGCTTTTATCTTCATAGGCCTTGAGGCTCCAGCGGAACATGAGGTCCACCGGAAACAAGGGCCGGATTTCCGGGCGGTTGAGCATTTCGGAAATAGCCTTGATCTTGTTTTTATCGGCATAAGCGATCACGGCGCTGCGG
>CAYVDV010000313.1:0-3728 GCA_964450465.1 uncultured Saprospiraceae bacterium | reverse complement strand
TCGCCAAAGCGGTAGGTGTCCCAGAACTCCAGTTTGGCGCTCTTTTGGAGCATGCTGCGGGCGCGCTGCGGGTTGTCGATACCGGGCAGTTCTACCAGAATAAGGTCGCGTGCGGCGTCGAGGCTGACGTTGGGCTGCACCACGCCGAGTTTGTCGATACGCTGTTTGAGGCGCTTGTAGGTTTCATCCACCGTGGTGTTTGCCAGTTCGCGGATAACCCGAAGCACGTCGGCATCGGGCGACTCAAAATTGATCCGGCCTTTCAGCGACTCGTTGCGGGCAAATATCGATGCCAAGGACTTGCCGCCGCCGGTTTCTTTCCAGGCTTCGGCAAAGAGCGTGATATAATCCGACTGTGCGGTGACTTGCGCATCGGTGGCTTTCACCAGCGCTTGTTCGAAGGCAGGATCAGTCGTATTACCGGCCAGGCTCTTCAAAAAGTCCTTCAGGTCGACCTGCAGCAACACGCTCATGCCGCCTTTGAGGTCAAGACCCATAGCCAGCTGGCTCTTCTTCAGATCGGCATAGGTGAATTTTTTGATCAACGGGATCGAAAAGACCGTTTCACTGGAGAGTGAGTCCAGATACGCACTGTAGTAGGTGCGTTTGGAGTTTGCCGGATTCTTGGCATACTGCTCGTCAGCGTAACGGCTGGCGGCATTTTCTACACTATTTGTCGGAATAATGAGTGCGTACTGGTACAAACACACCAATGTCAGCGCAATCAGGAAAAAACGTACAACACCTTTGCTTTGCATACCTCAGGAGAGATGAGTGATTTATCGATTTTGAAAAAAGTGCGCAAATATAGGCAGAACAAGCAAATCAAAAGGTTTTAGGGGAATAAATCGTAAAATTACCTTGCCTTGGCCAGTCTTCCGCTGCTTGTCCAGCCCGCTCCGCGCAATTCATACAGGTAAATTCCGCTTTCCAGCCCCTGCAGCGATACCCGTTCGCTGGGGCCGGACCAGCTGGTTTGCCGGATCATCCGGCCATGGAGATCGAACAGGCGCAGTTGAACGCTGCCGGTGGTTGATTCCGGCAGGACAAATTGGGCGTAGTCGTTTGCAGGATTGGGAAATACCCGGATTTCCGGCTTGTTGCCGGCGGCAGTGGTGCCGCTTACCGGCATGAAATTGGCCGAAAACATGCCGTTGCCGTGGGTGGCCGCCACGACCAGGCCGTCCACCGGACGTACGTCGATAAAATCAACGACTGCGGTGCCGATCAGGTCCGGCGCTTCCATGGTCCATTGCGTGCCCGGCTTGGTAATGCTGTGTTCGAGCAGGGTATCAGCGCTGAACAGGCCGGCGCTGGTGGCGCAAAAATATTTGCGTGAGCCGTCGGGAAGCGGCAGGATACTGACCCAGCGGATGGAGGGCCCGGCGCCGCCGCCACCCAGGGTGACTTCAAGGTTGCCAGCCACCTTTTTCCAGCTTGTCCCGCCGTTTTCCGAGAGGAACATGCTGTAGATACCATAATTGGAAAATACGGCGATCACCCGGTCTGCATTGTCCGGATCCACGGCAAGGCAGGAAGTATTGGCATTGGTACTCGTCAGTGGGTTATTGGTCGGCACCAGTGCGGGGGTCCCGGTGTCGGCATTGTCGATCCGGTAGATTCGCCGGGTATCTGTGCCCACATATACGCGATGCGCCGGGTTTCGGGTAGAGACGCCGACGGCGGTGATCCGGCCTACAGTGGCAGTTGGCAACTTAGTCCAGCCTTGCGCAATGGAATCCCATTCGCCGGTGAGGGCTATGCTGCCGACTTCTGTTTGCCGGTATAAATAATTATTGGCGGGAAGGTAGAGGATATTCTGGTCGGAGGGGTCGATAGCCAGCGGGTTGATGAAGTCGTAGTCGCTTGCCGCCGGGCCGATAGGGTCGATGCGCTGAAACGCAGTTACATTGCCGTCGTCGTCGATTGTGCATTTCACTACTTTGGCGCCCCCTGATTGGGCCGACACCACATAGTAGCTTTTGCCATCGGCAATAGCGCCGTAGCCGCCGTCTCCGTTGATCGTCTGTTTCCAGGGCTTTTGCGGGTCTGCATTGCCTACAAACAGGTTGCCGTTATCCTGAAGGCCACCCAGAATAACCGGGTCGCCCGGGATACTGTGTTCGATCATGGCGGTATAAAACTGGGTGGTCTGGTAGCCGCGGTTCAGGTTTTCCCAGACCACTTCGGCGGCGTTGCTGGCATTCGTCCGGTGGACGCCGGCATCGCTGGCCGAGAGCAATACCTCGGGATCGGAAGGAAGGAACAGAAGATCGTGGATGTCTGGGTGGTGATTGGGATATAATTCAAAAAAGGGCAGGTCGGTCCCCGGTTTATAGCCGCCGATATGCGTCGTATTGTCGGGGCTGCTGAAACCGTCGGTGGAGCGCCAGATGCTGGTGCCGCCGACAAACAGGTGGTTGGTGCCGGGCTGCACGCGCACCACCAGGTCGTAGCCGCCCTGGCAGGCGAATTTGTCGAATGCCGTACCGGTACTTGGCAAATTGAGCGAGCGGTCTTCCCACTGGCCGTCGGCGCCGCTGCCGTTTCCGCCGAGGTAGGTATATTTCCAGAGGCTGCTCCAGTCTTCGCTGCTGATGTAATAGTTGTAATGTCCGGAGCCCGGTGTGGCGCCCAGGAAGTACACTTCGTTTTCATTGTTTGGATTGATACCGATCACAATGCGATCATACGTAGCCGGAAAATTGGCCGGCGTGATGTCCGTCCAGTCGGTGCCGTTGGTGCTTCGCCAGATTCCTTTATTCGGACCGTCGCTGCTGAGGGTGGCATACAGAACACCCGTGCTGCTGATGGCGATGTCGCTGAAATAGGCGCCGGTGGACAAGTTATTGGTGCCGCGGACGAGCGTCCAGCTGTCGCCGCCGTTGCTGCTGCGGTAAATCCCGCCGTAAAGGGCCATATACACGACATCGGCGGAGTCCACCGGACTGGTGATAACCCGCCAGCCGGTCTGGAAGGGTGTGGTAAAGGACTGTGGATTGCCATCGGTAGTGGAGGCTACCGGCGCCCAGTTCAGGCCGCCATCGGTGCTTTTATACATCCCGTCGCCGAAGTAGTAGGCTCCGGTGGCGCCGGCGCTGTTGCCGTACAGTTCACCGGCAATAGCGTACCAGGTATCGGTTTTTCCCGGCCGGGTATCCTGGGCCAGGCCAACGCAGCTGGGGTGCCCGTCAATGGGAGAACGCCGCGACCAGGATTGTCCGCCGTCTTCACTCAGCCAGATCCCGCCCGAAACGCCACCGGCCAACAGCCGGTTTTCATTGGTGACATCGATGGCCAGGGCACGGGTGCGGCCGCCGTAGTTGAAGGGGCCGCGTTTTTGCCAGGTACTGCCCGAGCGGTCGGCGGCATTGCGGAACAGGCTGGCTACGAAACGCCGTTCCAGAAAACGGATCCCTGCGGGAATCTCTCCCGTAGCCGGATCGGCCAGCCGCCTGCGTTCCCAGGCTTCGCGGAGTTCCTCGTTTTCCTCACTGGCGCCGCCGGGGATGCGAAGCGCCGGGCTGCTTTTTACGCGGGAGTGGGATAAAGTGAGCACAACAGCCCAGGCAATCAGGCCGGTTAACAGGGAGAGTAAGGCGATTTTTTTCATGTGAAATGCTATTTGGCCGCCAAGTTAACCGATACCGCAAAAAATACCGCCTGGAAGGGACAAATTTGCCGATCTGAAACAAAGTAAGGGAGCGGTTTGTTACCTTTTTCATTGC
>CAYVDV010000312.1:0-6752 GCA_964450465.1 uncultured Saprospiraceae bacterium | reverse complement strand
TTGCCATGCGGCTAGGAGGCGGACGCGGTTAAGCCGGAAAGCGCTCATCCGGAAGAAACAGCAAATCTTCCATTCCTGCCTGTACCCCGGGCAAATCTTCGAAACCAGATTGAAGATAAAAACGATACACGGGTAATATGCCTGCCCTCGGAACCGGCTCCTGTTATCCGGCCACACCGGGAGCGGGAAAGCCGGTTCCGGGTGGGCGTGCAGGCCCAGACCGCTTTGCTTAACCCTCAGATAAAGGGCGTTTCCCGACCAACCGGCGCCGGGCTACAAGCAGAATTCAGCCCCGTCCGCAATTTCTGGATAACCGGTTCGATGGATTGGCTCTCGTATACGGTACAAAGCGCGGATTCGCTGCCGGCATCTGTTTTCCCAGACGATTATCCCGACCACAAGTTTTTCTACAAATTATACCAGATTGATGCCCGGCCACGGCAGAAGCAGATCAGCCTGGGGTTACAGTACACGGTGCCAATCCGGTTTTGGGTGCGTCCTTCCATTCATTTTTCACACAGTTGGGTGCGTTCGGAGCCGGGTGTGTTCACATTTGAATACCGCAAGCAAAATTTCTGGGACCCCACACATGTTCACATAGATTACATGGCTATCCGTCCCGAAAACAAGTGGATACACAATATTTGGCGCCTGGGCGCTGCGCTGGAGCATGAAACGCCCAGGTTGAGTTTTCGTGCCGGTGTCGATTGGATGGAAAGTTCCGGAGCCTCAAGTCCGATTTTTGACGCGATCGTGATCCGGACGGGCGTGCAGTATAAGTTTTAGGGAAAGTTTCCCGCTACAGATACATCTTTTCACAAGGTGGGGCCTCTTCGTTTTCAAAGGAAAATGCGGGAGGCCCTTTTTTTACCCTGCCTCAAATACCATTGCTTCGTGGCTTAACTTCCGGAAATCCACAGGCGCTACGGCGCTCACGCCCTGCTCTGGCATATAAACTCCGTAAATGGTGTCTACTGCGGCCATTGTAGCCTTGTTGTGCGTGACCACAATAAATTGCGATTCCTGGGAGAACTGGCGAATAATACGGTTGAATTTTTCAATGTTCGCATCGTCCAGCGGGGCGTCAACCTCATCGAAAATACAGAAAGGCGCCGGTTTGAGCAGGTAAAGTGCAAAGAGCAGGGCGGTGGCGGTAAGCGTCTTTTCTCCACCGGAGAGCTGGGCGATGGTTTGGGGGCGCTTGCCCTTGGGTTTGGCAATGATATTGATATCCGACTCCAGCGGGTTGTCCGGGTTGGCCAGCAATAAGTCGGCGGTATCCTCATCCGTAAAGAGGGTGCGGAAAACACGGATAAAGTTTTCGCGAACCTGCCCGAAGGATTCCAGAAAACGCTGGGTGGCGGTTTCTTCAATTTCCTTCATGGTTTGCAGGAGGTTTTCCTTGGCAGCAAGAATGTCATTTCGCTGCTGGGCGATGCTGTCGTAGCGTTCCTTGATCTCGTTGTAGGCTTCGATCGCCAGCGGATTGATCTCGCCATAGGTATCCAGGCGGCGTTTCAGGTTGTTTACTTCGCGCTCAAGCGTTTCACGGTTGAATTCCGGGTTGGGGTCGTTGTTGATCACGTCATTGACCGACATGCCGAATTCAGCCCGCAGGCGTTCGCCGATAGCCGTTATATCGAATTTTACATCGCTGAATTTGTCCTTCAGGCGGTTGATCATGCCCTGCAGGTCCTGTTGTTTCCGGTACAGCTCACGCAGCAGGTTTTCCCGTTCATGGATTTCATTGCGCGCTTTAAAGTAGGTTTGCTCGGCTTCGCTGAGTGTAGCTTCTTTTGCTTTCTTTTCGGTATATCCCACGGCGAGCTCGCTTTCCAGTCGGGCGATTTCGGTGCGTACAAATTCCATTTCTTCCGTACTGCGCACTTTAGTCGCCTGGTTTTGCTGGGTTTGTGCGCGCAGTTCGGACAGCCTTTTTTCCCGGAAGTTCAGTTCCTGCTGAAAGGCTGTCACCTTGTTTTGCTGGCGGATGAACTCGATGTTTTTCTGGTTGTAGTCCTGGCTGTTGTGGCTTAGTTGTTCGGCGACTTCCCGGAATGATCCGTCGGCGCTTTCCAGCCGATTGCGCAGAGCAGTTGCAGCGGCCTGTTTTTCTTTCAGTTGCTTTTCAATGTCCGCATTACTGGCTTCCAGTTTGACGATCAGTTCTCCGCTTTCTGCGGCTTTGGCATCGAAATTCTGAACAAATGTCGCAATATTATCGAGCCGGGCGCGGAGGCCTGCCTGTTCCGACTGCAGGCGGCCCAGGGCTTCGCGCTCGCGGGTAAGCAAGGCCGACTGATCGGCGTTTTTCAGGCTTTGCAGGTGGGTGCGCAGGGTCGCCAGCCGGTTGTTGTAATCTGTTTCTGCGGCTTCCAGTTTCCGGATTTCCGTATCCAGAATTTCCAGGTTCTTTTTCCGGCCGATTTTTTTACCTTCAAACAACCCTACGGAGCCGCCGCTGAGGCTGAAGCGCCGCCGGACAAATGCGCCGGATTTGGACAGAAGAATAGGTCCCCGGCCGCTGTTGTCCGAGCTGCTTAAGGGAGCGCTGAGCAAGTCTTTTCCGGCGCCCGAGGTATCATCTACGATCAAAACGTTTTCGAGGAGGTAGGCCACCAGCGGGCGGTATTGCGGGTCCACTTCCACCAACTCGATGGCCTGCTGGCCGTCGGGCAGCAGCAGGAGCGGGGGCTCGTATTGCGCAAAAGCATCGAGTAGGAAAAAGTTGGCCCGGCCCTTTTGGCTGTTCCCCAGGAGCTGGATAGCCTGTACAGCGGCATCGGCATTGGGTACGACGTAGTAGTTGAGGTAGGGCTCGAGGTAGTTTTCGATGATCACGCGGTATTCCTCCCGAACATAGATCAGATCGCTGAGCAGGGGGCAGTTTTTGGCCCATTCCTTTTGCTGGCTCAGAAATTTAATACTTTCAGGAAAGCCTTCGAGGCTTTCCACCATGCTTTTGGTGAGTTTGAACTCGTTGCGCTTGGCGTCCAGTATCCGGTTCTGATCGGTCAGTTTTTTGGCCATTGCCTCGATATCGCGCTCGGTATTGGCAATGTCGGCGCGCCGTTTTTCTTCCGTCGCTTCGAGTTTTCCGATCTTATCCTGTTGGGCTTGCGCCAGTTGGCTGATCTGTGCGATCTTGCCGTCCAGGTCCAGCATTTCGGAGCGGCGCGTAGCGACGTCGGCCAGGGTTCGTTCGACATCGCGATGCAGATTTTCGATCTGGTTTTGCTGAACGGCCTTTTGCTTTTCGAGGTCGACGATTATGCGTTCGATCGTTTGTTGTTCGCGCAGGAATTCGTCCAGGTTGCCTTTGAGCAGGTTATGGTCGGAGCGCACTTTTTCGAGCGTCTGCCGGGCTTGTTCCAGGGCTGTCTCCAGTTCTGCCTCCAGTTGTTTTTCGTAGTTCAGATCAGTTTGGTACCCCTCGATTTCGGTTTCCAGCTGGCGTATGGTTTCGCCGGCACGGAGCATTTGATCATCCAGCCGCCGGATATCCTGTTCTACAAAGGACAACTTTTGCGCCAGCATGTTTTTTTCATTCTCTTTACCGCGAATGCGTCCGGTGAGCCGGTTGACTTCCTGTTGCTGTTCACTTAGGGAGGTTTCCTTATCGGTGTGGGATTTGCGCAAGGCTTCGATTTCAGCCTCGATTTGCCGGGCTTTGGCCTCGTCGCCGCGATAATTGTCTTCTTCGCGATGGATCTGCGTTTCCAGGTCTTTATAAGCCTTGCGATGGCGGGCCAGGTTGTGCACCGCCAGTTCGATGCTTAGCTTTTTATATTCGTCTTTGAGTTCGTAGAACTTTTGCGTGCGAAGCGCCTGTTTTTCGAGTTTTTTGAGTTGGTCTTCAATTTCGAAGAGCAGATCTTCCACGCGATCCAGATCGGCGCTTGTAGCTTCGAGTTTGAGTTGCGTTTCGTGTTTGCGCGCTTTATACTTGCTCACGCCGGCTGCCTGTTCGAACATACGCCGGCGGGCCTGCTCGCGGTCGCTCAACAGGTCTTCCACCATATTCAGGGCGATGATGGCGTAGGAATCGGAGCCAATCCCGGTATCAAGGAAAAGCGAAGTGATATCTTTCAGGCGGCAGGGCACGCCGTTGAGCCGGTATTCACTTTCACCGCTGCGGTACAGCAGGCGGCTTATCGTGACCGTTTGGTATTCTGTCGGAAGGATGTTTTTCGAATTTTCAAAGGTCAGCGACACCTGGGCCATTTGACCGGCCTTGCGCTTTTTGGTGCCGTTGAAAATAACGCTTGCCATTTTATCCAGGCGCAACTGGCTGCTTTTCTGCTCGCCCAATACCCAGCGCACGGCGTCCACCACGTTGCTTTTGCCCGAGCCATTGGGGCCCACCACTCCCGTCACATCGGAATTGAAGTGAATGACCGTTTCGTTGGCAAAACTCTTAAAACCTTTCAATTCAAGCGTTTTCAGTCGCATGGCTGGCAAATCAGACTGGAAGGCCCACTCGTGTACGGAATCACATAAAGAACGTACACCGGGCCACAATTAAAAAAATAGCCGGCAAAATTACGGAAAAGGGGGGCGAGTTTGGAAGGAAAGTTATCAACAAGTGCCAGGGCTTTGTACTTTTGTTCCGTTAAGCTTTAATCCTGCAACCGCCTGTGCGATTGTATTTCCGCCTTTTGCTGATTTGCCCGGACTTGCTATAAGCGCCGCTGGCGTAATGCCGGTTTGGGCGGCCGATTTGGAGCGGATTTTGCAGCGCTATCCCAGGTATATCTTTTGGTAATTAATTGTGCTTTGCGCCGGTCTTGTACCGGTTCAACGGTTCAGGTTTCCTTTGGGAAGTCAGTGCCCGGCGTAATTTGCATCACCTTCGGTTTCCTACTATGAAAATAATCCGTTTATTCTGCCTTTTGTTGTTTCTGCCCCTGTTTTTGCCGGCTCAGGCCACCTGGGAGCTGGGTATTTCCGGCGGGGTTACCGCCTATGCCGGCGATGTTAATGCAGAGAAATTCTACGATCTCGAAAACAAGGATTATGGTTACGGCCTGTTTGTGCGCCGGCATTTTGGTCCGGTTTGGGCCCTGCGCCTTAATTATCTGGGCGGCAAGGTCAGTGGCGATGAATCGCGTTTCCCGGAACCTTCCTGGCGCGCGGAACGCGCCTTTCGGTTTTCAACGCCGATCCATGAATCAAGCTTGCTGCTGGAATGGGATATCTTTGGCCGCCGCCGGCGAAACGGCTGGCGCTTCCGGAAGATCTTCGCCCCCTATGTTTTTGCCGGTGCAGGCTATACCTTTTATAAGCCGAACACCAATTATAACGACTATCCGGAGCTGAATCCCAGCGTAGCTGCCGACCGTATTCTGGCCGATAAAAACTACCGGTACAGCACGCCGGCGTTTGTCCTGAATTTCGGTGGAGGTTTCAAGTGGGACATCAGCCGCTATTGGCTCCTTGGCTTCGAACTGGGACTCCGGCCTGCCGATACCGACCGCCTGGACGGCGTGGATATCTCCGGTAACCCGGGCAACCGCGATTGGTACGCCTTTGGCGGCATCACTCTGTCGCACCGAATCCGGGAGGTGGATACCGACCGGGACTGGATACCCAACCGGCGCGACAAATGCCCGCTGGCTCCGGGCTTTCGGGCCATGAAGGGCTGTCCGGACGCCGACGGTGATCGCATTACCGATGCTGATGATGAATGCCCGGATATTCCCGGTGTGCCATCCGCACACGGCTGTCCGGATGCCGATGGCGATGCCACACAGGACAGTCTGGACCTGTGCCCGGACGTGTACGGCCTGCCTACCCTCTGCGGCTGCCCCGACCGCGACGGCGACACTGTTCCGGACATAGAAGATGCATGTCCGGATGCTGCCGGGGTGGTCTTCCTGCATGGTTGCCCCGACCGCGACAGCGACGGGCTTGCCGATGCCGACGATGATTGCCCCGACCTGGCAGGCCCCGCATCGACACATGGCTGCCCCGACACGGATGGCGACGGCATCGAGGATATGGTGGACGTATGCCCGGACCGAAGCGGTCCCATCCAGTTTATGGGCTGCCCGGATACCGATGGTGATGGCCTGCAGGATGCCCTGGATGAATGCCCGGACGTTTTTGGGCAGTTCCGTTTCCGGGGCTGCCCGGATACCGATTGGGATGGCATTCCCGATGCCGAAGACCGCTGTCCGACCATTGCCGGCCAGGAAAAATTCCAGGGCTGCCCGGACACGGATGGCGATGGCATCGAGGACTCGGAGGACAAATGCCCGAGGGTAGCGGGCCCGGCTTCGAACAAGGGCTGCCCCGAGCTAAAAAAGGAAGTTAAAAAGCAGATTGATAAAGAGGTGCGGAATATCCAGTTTGAAACCGGTTCCGATAAGTTGACAGCAGAGTCGGTTCCGGTCGTGGAGCATGTAGCGGAAATCCTGGCAGGTTACCCCAATTACAATGTGGCGATTTCCGGGCATACGGACAGTCAGGGTGCTGCAAAGAAAAACCAGGAACTCTCGGAACGGCGCGCAAATGCCTGCGTAAACAAACTGGTCGAACTGGGCATCGAACCGGAGCGCCTGTCGGCAAAGGGTTATGGAGAAAGCAAACCGATTGCGACAAACAAGACGGCGGCGGGAAAAGCCAAAAACAGGCGGGTGGAGTTTGAACTGGTAAAGCGGTTCTGAGCCGGAGCACCGCTTAGAGCATGTTTAAGTTTCAGTCACCGGGCTGCAAGCGGCCAATTTTATTTCATGCTTCGTTAAAATTTT
>CAYVDV010000311.1:0-6765 GCA_964450465.1 uncultured Saprospiraceae bacterium | reverse complement strand
CAATCGTCTCGATATCAACCCCTGATCTCCCCTCAACGCAAAACTCAAAACTCAAAACTCAAAACTCAAAACTCTTCCATGGATATCACCGTTCAGGAATTACGAAAAAAAATAGAAGCCGGCGAGCAATTCCTCCTTATTGATGTGCGGGAACCGGGCGAACATCAGGCCTTCAATGTGGGCGGACAATTGATACCGGTTACGGAAATGATGATGCGTGTGGCGGAATTCAAGGATCACCAAAACGACGAGATTGTTGTGTATTGCCGCTCAGGCGCGCGCAGCGGGATGATCCAGGCCTTTCTGCAGGCACAGGGATTCACCAATGTGCGCAACCTTACCGGTGGCATGATCGCCTGGCAGGATGCCTTTGGCGCCAGCCGGCCGTAGCAGTTATGCGGAGTATCTGTTCATGGAGTATCTTCCTGCTTGCAGCCCTTTCGTTGTCGGCCTGCTCGCATCGCCTGCATACCGAGCGATACAGGCCGGATGCGACGGCCGGTAAGGATTTGCCCGCGCCGGTCAATCGCGGAAGAGTAAGCACACTGTGCGGAAACTGGAGTGGCTACATACCCGACCCCGCTCATCCGGAGCACCTGCCGCTGCGTTACCTGCGGGTCAATATTCATGTGATGGACAACAGCACCGGAACAGCCCACCGGCCGGCTGATTCCGTACGGGTTTTTGTGCGGGAACTGCTGGAGTATGCCAATGCCGAACTGGATACCAATATCCGGAACTGGCAATCGCCCGACGGTACGCCGGTGCTGCCCAAACGCTACCGCTATCTCCTGACCCCGCAACCCGGTCGGCCGGATGACGACGGGATCTATTTCCATTACGACGACAGCCTGTACTACTTCGTGTCCATGGGCAGCAACCAGAATAACTACGACCGGAGCGTCATCAATAAATACGGGATCGGTACCGACTCGATCATCAATATTTTCCTGCAGGTTCATCCGCGCGACAGCATGACATCTCCTACCTACCGGGCCAATGGCCAGGGCATTGCCCTCGGCACCGCGCTCAAGATGGCCGGCGTGCTGGAAAGCCGGGAAGGTCCCAAAAGTTTCGACGGCCTGCTCAACCACGAGATTGGCCATATCCTCGGTCTGAGCCATGCCTGGGTGGAAGACGGCTGCCCCGACACCAAAAACCACCCCAACAAGTGCTGGGAATGGACCCCGGAAGGGCCCTGCCGCCAACTGGCCACCAACAACGTGATGGACTACAATGCCTATCAAGTGGCTATGACACCCTGCCAGATCGGAAAAGCGCAGGCTACTTTTGCCAATGAATACAGCGCCGTACGCCACTGCCTGTCGCCCGTTTGGTGCACCTTGCACGAAGACCGGACCCTGGTCGTTTCCGATTCCGTAAGCTGGACCGGCGCCCGCGACCTCGAAGGGCACCTGATCATAGCACCCGGCGGTGTATTACGCTTGTCCTGCCGCGTTTCCATGCCCCCGGGCGGGCGCATCACCGTGCAGCCGGGCGCTGTGCTCCTGCTCGACGGCTGCCGCCTGCACAATGCCTGCGGCAAAACCTGGGAAGGTATTTTCGTAGAAGAGCGCGACGGTATCCGGGGCCAGGTGGAGGTGCTCCAGAAGCCGGTCATAGCCGATATAGCGGAAAAATGAACGGGTCCGGCCCTGAATCCCTATTTTTGCCCCCTTTCGAATATTCCTGAATATGCCTGTCGCAGTACACCATTACACCGGCGCTGCGGGCGCCGGCACCCGCATAGCGCTGTCCCCCCGGCTGTCCCCCGTATTATTTGTCCTGGCGGCACTGGCTGTGTATTGGCCTACCCGGCATGCCGGCTTTGTCACGGATTGGCTGGGCTGGCAATATGCTTACGACCGAGATGGCTGGGCGGGTGTGCCGCTGAGCTTCGGCTACCCAGGCCTGCATCCGGTTTTGCACCTGGCCAATTACACCCTGTATTGGCTTTTCGGGGCAAACTCCCCGGTTTGGTACGGGGTTTTCGCCGCCATACACGGTCTGAATGCCTGGTTGTTGTTCCGCCTGGCACTACGACTGCCGCTGCAGGTTTCGGTCCCGCAATCTCTTTTTATCGCCGGCGCTGCAAGCGGATTGTTCCTGCTCTCCCCCTACGCCGCCGAAGCCGTGGTGTGGCGGGTTTGCCTGCATTATCTGCTGGCCATGTTTTTTGCACTCCAGGCCATGCACCATACCCTGGATTACCTCAGCCGGCCCAATGCGACCAGTTGGTGGAAAATCCAGGTGTTTGTCCTGCTCGCCCTTTTTGCATTTGAGTGGTCGCTGGTAATCCCGGTATTGCTTTTGGTGCTCGTGGTGGTATGGTATTTTTCCCGGAAAAGCACGGTTTCGCTGCCGGCGCTTGCAGGCCGGCTGATTGCCCCTCAGGCTGCGCTCTGGACGGTGTATTTTTTGTTGAACAAATTTGTGATCGGCGATTGGGTCGGCCACTACGGCGCAGACACCCATTTGAAAATAACTCCGCAGCCGATGATGGCCAACCTGCTGCGCTACACCGTAAAGCAGTTCGGTTTTGGCCGGCATTGGGATCATTTTGTAAAAACACAGGTGTTCGACGGTCTGGCGGCCGGTTGGACTTTCTGGCTGGGCACCGGAATCATAGTCGCCGGCGCCCTGCTTTGGCTGGCTTTTTTCCGCCGCCTGCCCGCCCGCCTGCAATGGAGCGGGGCGGCTTTTGCCTGGTTTTTTGTGGCGCTGCTGCCTGTGTCGAACCTTTTCTTTTGCTATCTCATGTATTCGGAGAACGACCGCTACGGATACTTTGCCACGGGCTTCGGCTGGTTGGGTTTGGCGCTAATGCTGTCATTTTTGCCGAAAATCCTGTCCCGCCTTGTGACGATCGGCCTGCTTGGCCTTTCTTTGTATCTTTTGTTGGGGATGAACAACCGGTGGGCAGTATCCGAACAATTATACGACGACCTGGTGAATCGCTTCGATTGGTATGACCGCGACGAGGTGATCATCCTGGGGTCGCCGGACAACTACCACGGCGTCTATATGTTCCGGATCATCGGCAAAGACAGCGGGTTTAACGAGGCGCTGGAGTTGCGGCGCAAGAAGCCCTTCAAAGGGGTGATATGGGAGCCTGTCCAGTTTAACATGACAGCACCTGCTGATGGAATCCGGGTCGAGGCGGATAGCAGCGGCCTGCTGTACAAAGTCAGTTTTTTGCAAGATGGCAACTGGTGGTGGCACAGTGGTATCGGCGCCACAGACTATGAGAACGATCGATACGTTTTTAGGGTGAAGCCCTGGTTTGTGGAGGTGGAGCTAAAGGAAAAGCGGTCCGGTACCGCGCTGATCTATCCCGTCGATGGCCATTGGGTTGAAGTAAATGCAAATGATATAAAATAACGACATGAAGAAATACCGCTATTTGCTTTTATCCGGCGCTTTTTTCTGCGCTTTTGCCCTTGCCGCACCGGCCTGCAGCCAGAAATCAGGCTGCCCGGCCAACGAAAGCCTGCGCGCGCCGATCAACAAAAAAGGGGAGATCAAAAAGACTAAACGAAGTAAATCCGGTCTTTTTCCCAAAAGCATGACGAAGAAAATGAAATCCTAGGCACGCTCTTTTTCAAAAAAGGTTTTCCGCCGGGATTTTTTCGACGATCGGATTTATAATAATTGGTTTGGGGAGGCTGACGCTTAAAAGTTGGTGCAGTTTTGGATAAATAGATGTTCAAAGCATGCCGACATACCTATGAGCCGATTTTTTATAATACTTTTCCTTTTCCCTGCACTGGCATACACCGAGGCCCTGCTGCCCATGTCTGCCGGTTCTGTGCCAACTGCCACAGGATTCTTGAACGATACCATCCCGCCGGTCATTACCTGCCCACCCAGTGATACGCTTACCCTGGCCCCCGGGAATTGCGATACCGTGTACACGTATGTAGTCACGGCCTTCGACAGCCTTATGGCACTGGAGCCTTACCAGGTGCAGGGGTTGGTGTCCGGAGACAGCTTTCCGCTTGGCACGACGCTAAACTCTTTCCTGGCCCTCGATTCGGCCGGCAATTCCGCAACCTGCTCGTTTTCCGTAACGGTCAATCCCGCAGTGACTATGTTGTTTTGCCGGGCCACCCTCAAAGCCTACCTGGGCGTGGACTGTTGGGTTTCGCCTGCTGCCACGGAGGCTTTGTTGCCGCCTTTGGGATGCCCGGCCGGTCTGAGCATCCAGGCAGACCTGACCGCGCCATTTGGCAACGGTCCCTGGGTGCCTATGTTTTTTGAGGATAAAGACCGGGATAAAACCTATGGATACCGCGTGCGCGACACCCTGTCGGGGAACCTTTGTACCGGCACGGTGCAGGTGCTTGATACCATAGCCCCCGCGCTGGACTGTCAGACCGTCAATGTGCCCTGTGCCCTGCCGTTGGCGCACCTGAGTCCGGAGTTTCTAAAAGACAGTCTGGGTATTCCGCAGGGCATGCCCCTCGTTACGGAAAACTGCCCGGGTAACAGCTCGCTCACTTTTGTAGATGTACCGGTCAACCTGCCCTGCGACTCACCGGGCACCGTGACGGGATTCATTACCCGTTTCTGGACAGCTCTGGATGCCTCCAACAATGTGGCGACCTGTGTGCAAACCATCAACCGGCACCGCTCGCTGGACGATGTGCGCTTCCCGGCAGATACCGCCGCCTCTTGTTCCGGCGATCTGCTTCCTCCAGCCACCGGCGGCCCCTATGTGGAAGTCGGCGGCCGGCGGTACAGCTTACTGGCGGCGCCTTTTTGCGAGATCGAAGCCAGCTACACTGATTCCGTAGCGCCGCTCTGTGGCGGCAGCCGGCAAATATTCCGGACCTGGACGGTGCTGGATGCCTGCCGGCCTACATCAACCGATAATCCGGTCCAGGCAGTGCAATTGGTGGAAGTGGCAGACGATGAGGGACCGCTGTTTCATTGTCCTGTCGATACAGTCGTACAGGTTGGTGTGGTCAACTGCATGGCTACGCTGGATCTGCCTGACCTGATTGTCAGCGATGCCTGCTCGTACCTCACCGATGCAATGGTGTACTGGACAATCGACGGCGTGCCGGATACCCTGACTGGTGTCCTGAGCGATTTTCCGGGCAACGATACCACGGCTACAGATACGCTGGCCGCTTTTGGCATGGTCTCGGGGTTCCCGGTGGGAAATACCAACCTGTTCTATGTGGCTACCGATGCCTGTGGCAACACCGGCACTTGTGAGATGACCCTGGTTGTATGGGATTCCCTGCCGCCGGTCGCCCACTGCGATACCTTTCTGACGGCTTACCTGGACGAAATGGGTCGCGCCACCTTGTTTGCCAGCAGCGCCGACAACGGCTCGATCGATTCCTGTGGTGATGTATATTTTAAAATCCGGCGTTTGCAGCCGGCCAATTGCGATACGCTGGGGAATGCCTTCAGTGATTTTCTGAATTTTTGTTGCGACGACCTGAACGATACCGTTCCGGTTGTGCTGCGTATCTATGATGTCCCGCTCCCGGCCGGCGGGATATCCGACAGCCTGGCCACAGGCCAATACAGCGAATGCACGGTGCCCGTATTGGTCCTGGATATCAATCCGCCCCAATGCGATGCTCCAACTGATGTGACGGTTACCTGTGCGCTATTCGACTCCACCCTGATGAGTTATGGCGTTATTGATGCCTCTTGCAGGGTGGATTCCAGTGCCGTATCGCTGAATTATCAACAATTCGATACCGTATGCCATCAGGGCACGATCACACGTACTTTTCATGTCTTCGATGCTTCCGGAGCAAGCGGCAGTTGCACGCAAACCATAACTGTAAACAACGAACAGCACTATTTTGTCCGTTTCCCGGACGATCTGGTCATTACCATGTGCGACACCGCAGGTAATTACGGCGCACCGGAATTGTTCGGCGTGACTTGTGAAAACATGAGCGTCAGTTCGGTGGATACCGTAGTTAAATTTGTACCCGATGCCTGTTTCCGGATCGACCGGACCTGGCGGGTGCTGAACTGGTGCACCTACAATCCCAACCAGCCCCTGATCACCATACCCAACCCCAGCCCGAATGCGTTATCCATACATCCCGATAACTTTCCCGGTCCGGTAGTATCGGAACCCGGTACCACGGGCAACTGGGCGGCTTCGGTGGTCAAGATAGGTGCTGCCGACCCGGCGCCTACCGATTACAGTACCTTTTGGGCTGCCGGCGCCAATGGGTACCGGTATAAGCAGACCATCCGGGTGGTTGACATCGAACAGCCGGTATTTGAAAATTGTCCGGCTGCAGATGTGACCTACACGGACAGCAGTGACAATGATTATTTCCTGTGGAACGCCAATTACTCCTCCAGTCCGGACAACCCCGATCAGGACCTTTGCGAAGGCGAAGTGGATTTGTCGGTGGTGATCACGGACGCCTGCTTCGGCGCTGATCTGGGAGTTGATTACATCCTGTATTTGGATCTGGACGACAACGGTACCCAGGAAACGGTGGTCAACAGCACCGATTTGCCGGGTGCCGGCACTATTGTATATGACAACAACAACGGCACGGGGGAAACGCGCTTTTACGACTTGCGGCCGGTAGCTTCCGATGATAAATTCCAGTTTGCCACCAGATCTACGGTCGATGGGCGCAGGCGTACGGTCCGCTTGGTATGGGACGCTCCAGGCACGCCCTCGGGTGTGATACTGCCGCAATTGCCGTTGGGGAATCACCGTATCCAGTGGATCATATACGACGGTTGTGGCAACGAGAATACCTGCGAGTA
>CAYVDV010000310.1:0-6776 GCA_964450465.1 uncultured Saprospiraceae bacterium | reverse complement strand
ATGGCGCCACTACAGCCTCCCTGGCAAACCTGGCACCGGGAACCTATCAGCTCACCGTAACGGATTTCCTGGGCTGCACGGAAGTGTCTCCGGTTTACGAAGTCGTTTTACTTGCACCGCCGCTTGTCCTTGCTTCATCCGATATCCACCCGGTGCTCTGCTATGGCGACAGCACCGGAATGATCGTGCCTGCCGTTACCGGCGGCACTCCAGGCTACCAATATGCCTGGAGCAATGGCTCCACCAGCCCTGCGCTGACCGCAGTACCCGCAGGAAACTATACCCTTACCGTATCAGATGCCGGCGGATGCTTCGCGTTTTACATGTTTACCGTCGGGCAACCCGCATCCCCGCTGCAGGCTACCTGGATGACCGATTCTCTTCCGGGCGGCTGGGCAATTACACTTACTCCAAGCGGAGGCACGGCATCATACGATATCCAATGGGATGCCCAAACCGGCAATCAGACCGGCCCCACTGCTTCCGGACTGGCGCCCGGTCTTTACCAGGTGACGGTCACAGACATGAATGATTGCGCACTTATCTTGCAAATACCGGTCGGTAACTTTACAGGAGTCCAACAGGCTGAAGCGATTCGCTACATGGCATTGGCGCCCAACCCGGCCGCCGGGTACAGCCGGCTGCTGGTCGAACTTCGAAGCCCGGAAGCCCTCCGAATGCAGCTGTTTTCCGGAACCGGACAACTGCTGAGCGCCTGGGAAAGCCCGGAAAAAGCGGACCGGTATGCAATACCCATCGACATCAGCCGGTGGCCACCGGGATTGTACTGGGTTATGGTGCGGTTGTCAAACGGAGAAGGCAAAACGCTGCGTCTGATCCATACGGGCAGCCCGTAAGCGTTTGTTTTTTAAATCGCACTTTGCCCTTTGTCGTGTTTTACAGAACTTCGCCGCATGTTACAACTCTTCCGCAACAACCAGTCCACGACGGTCTTCCTGCTGGCACTTTATGTCGCCTTGTTGCGTCTGCCGGCTATGCTGGGCTGGCTTTCACCACCGGCAGGCCCTGAGGAAGCCATGGGAGGGTTGTTGTTCCGGGATATTTTCGGCTGGGCGGATGGAAATGCACAGTTATCGGCAATAGGGGCCGCCGTGCTGGTCTTTATCCAGGCTTTGCTGGTCAACAGACTTGTTGACACCTACCGGATGATGGACGACCGGAACTGGCTGCCCGGGATGTTTTATGCATTGGCAGCTTCTGCGGTGCCGGACTTTCATTTTATCACACCGGAATTAGTGGGGATAACCTTTATTCCCATCGCACTGATGCGGTTATTTCAGGTCTACAAGCAATCCCTGGCGTACAGCGGTATCTTCGACGGAGCGTTTTGGACTACCATCGGCGTCCTTTTTTATCCTCCGGCTGTATGGTTTCTGCCTGTGGCATATTTTGCCTTGTTCAACCTGCGCTCTTTCCCGGCTAGGGAACAACTGGTTTTTCTGACCGGTATTTTAGCCCCGTCCTTTCTTGCCCTGACCGGATACTTCTGGTTTGACCAGGGCGGGGCATTCATCAATACGCAGTTAAGCCGTTGGGTTTTTATCCCGGGCTTCCACTGGCCCAACGACTTGTACACCAGCCTGAAAACGGCACTAATAGGCCTGTTTATCGCGCTTAATTTGGTCGGATTCAATTTATTCTACCACAAAAGACTCATACAGATCCAAAAATATATTACCATTCTGTATTGGTTTATGTTTGCCGGACTGGCGGCCACTTTTTTCCAATCAACCGTGCGATCCGGGCCTTTTTTACTTCTAATGCCTACAACGGGAATTTTCCTTGCCTACTGGTTTCAGGCAACCCGAAATACCGCCTTGCTGGAAATCTTCCATTTTACCCTGCTTGCAGTTATCTTTTTCATACAGTTTTTTCCACATTAGCCGCATTGGCCACATTCATCACATTAACTACACAATCACTCCATGAAATTTGGTGTTATCGTTTTCCCCGGTTCCAATTGTGACGACGACATGGTACACGTTCTGGGCGACGTTATGGGCCAGGATGTCGTCAAGTTATGGCATAAAAACACGGATCTTCCGGATCTGGACTGCGTCGTATTACCGGGCGGTTTCTCATATGGCGATTATGTGCGGGCCGGCGCCATTGCACAGTTCTCGCCCATTATGAAGGCTGTAAAAGCCTATGCAGCGGCCGGAGGATATGTTTTCGGAGTGTGCAACGGGTTTCAGATCCTGTGCGAGTCGCATTTACTCCCCGGGATTTTATTGCTCAATTCCAACCAGCAGTTCATTTGCAGCAATGTATGGCTGAAAACAGTCACGAACAACTCGCCCATTACGAACGGACTGGACCCCGAGCGGGCGCTGAAAATCCCGATTGCCCATGCAGAGGGCCGTTTTCATGCTGACGCAAAAACACTGGATGCGCTGGAGGCGAACGATCAGGTTCTCTTCCGGTATTGCACCCCGGAAGGGGCTGTTACTGCTGAGGCTAACCCCAACGGGGCCGCGCGCAATATTGCCGGCATTTGCAATGCACAACGCAATGTATTCGGAATGATGCCGCACCCGGAACGCGCTGCAGAGGCCGTATTGGGAAATACAGATGGGCTCGGCCTGTTTGAATCGCTGGTGGCCGCTATCGCGGAAACCCGGGTGTAAGGCAGACAGTTATTGTGATTCATTTTTCTTCGGCTCGAAAAGAGCCAGAATGATATTGCCCATGTACACCCCGAGGGCGGACTCCACCAGCGTCAGGAACATGGTCATATCCTGAAAATTGAGCACGTTGGGGGCCAGCGCTTTCAAAGAGATCAGGACCAGAACGGTAACAAAATGCCCGTGTACCAGCCATTTGACCATGCTGTTGATCGGTACGCCGTTTTGGCCGTTCAGATTGGGTTCGGTAATACTCCGGCCGATATAGCGAAAGACAGCGCCTCCGTACATCGCCGTCACAGGCGCAAGAATACCGATCAGTGAGGTAAATTCTTCAAAATCGAACCCCCGCAGCAAATAGTACACACAGGAAATCCCGATCAGAATAAAATGGTAGATCAGTATCTGCCGGCCAATTCGGGCGCGCGGAGACAAGGCCGGAGCAGAAGCCTGGCTTGATTCGGCCTTGGTGTTTGTTGTGGTCGTGGCTTGAGTAGCTGCCATAGCGTGGGATCTTGTCGTCGTCATTGGCGAAGATAGTCCAATAATTTTTTAAATAGTTTTCGCTGGTAATCTTCCAGGTAATTTTTATAACGTAAATCCATGTCTTTATAGTCGTTTTTACGGGGTGGAAAAATTATTCCACTGCCATATTTCCCCTGAAATTCCCAGGAAAGTTCCACATCATCCCCTTTTTGTACTCCTTTTACGTAAACCCGGTGGTACTCAAAAAAACCATCCGGACAAATTTCGTAACTCATATGGGTTACTTCCAGCACGAATTCATCGACCGTCGTGTAGGAACTGTCCACCCGGGCTTTCCACAACACCGGCGTCCCTTTGGACTGGTAAAAATTGCGCAGGTACGCCCTTGCTTTGCTGCAAACCGCCTGCACGTTCTTCCCCGGCAACACCGCTGTGTTGTCCCCGACATTGATGCCCTGCAGGGAAGCCGGCAGCCGCACTTCCGTCACGGCGCCGGAGCGGATATTGCGTCCATCAACCGGCATTTGACCGTTCTTGCTGTTGACCCGGGCGATGAAGTGCGCAGGATCGTGGCAGCGCACCACTACTTCGGCCTGTTCTTCGTGTACCTCGGCCAGAAAAGCCCATTTGTGCAGCAGGCGCTCGTGGAAATACTGGCCATTCACCCGCTGGTTGTTCTTCTCCAGCCGGTCCCAGGCGCATTGCAGCGAGTCGCAAACCCGGGCACCCTTATACGCCGCCTTCAGAAACAGCGTAACCTTGCGGGGCGCCACCGACACACTGTCGGCGTACAGTACCTGGTCCAGCTGGTTATGTTGCAGCCAGGACTGGAACTCCGGGAGCTTGGCCTGGAAAAAGGCCTTGTCTTTTCGCAAATCCAGCGACTGGGCCCGGAGGGCGGTCGGACTGAAAAAGACCAGTATGAATAAACAGCCTGCAAAAAGGCTCGGTTGCATAGCGGGGAGTTTGGTGGCAGATGTGAGCAGCGAAACAAAAGACGGTGTATCCACTGCTCTTATTTTCAGGGTTTTTCACTTTAACGTTTTGACAAAATCTATGCGTGCAAAGATGGGGAGTTCGCATCGACTTTGTCAAGCAGTTGCCGACAGGCGATCAAAACCGGTCGATCAGTGGTATCAATTGCCCCGAACAGATACCAATCCCCCCCATCCCGGAGACCCAGTTTTTTGCGCACCTGCGCTACCGGATCGGGAAAGTTACGCACTGTGATGTTCGCGCGGCCCTCAGGGATGAGCGCATTAACCGCTTTGCGCTGATACGGCAATACCGCCTCAATGGCAAAACTGCGCGCCGGCAAGCCGGGCGTCAGCGCTTCGGACGTGTACAGGTGCGTGTTTGGATGCAGTTTGGCCAACCCGTTGCGAGTTGCGAATAATTTGAAAGCCCCTGCCTTTAAAACAGCGGCATCGGGTTCGTAAAGGAACTTCCGGGGTACGGAATATTCCGGCACGGCAGCCAGCTCCTCCTCCCGGGTAAAGCGGAAAATGCGCGTTTCCCTGCCCAGGCAAACCGCTTCGATCGGATATCGGCGCTCCCACTTGTCCGGCAACCCGAAAACCATCGGTTCCAGGCGGTAGAGCACCTCTTTGCACTCATTGTCTACCGATACTACCCAGACACGGGTTACCATGCGCAGTTCTTCCACTACCTGTTGCAGGTCGAGCAAGGGCGCGGTTTTCAGAAGCATCACGCCGGCCTTGATCAAAAAGTTATTCTTGAGTTCCAGGACATTCGGCTGACAGTCTTCCAGCCGGAACACCCGGCGGTTAAGGTCGTCGCGGCGGGAGGGATCGAGATAGAGGAAATCAAAACTTCCGCGGTAGTTCGCCAGAAAGTCTGCCGCATTGTCCTGAAAACAACGAATGTTCACAGCACCCAGGACGGCAAAATTGCGGCGGGCCAGGCGCACAAGATCCTGGTTGGGTTCCACATAAAACACCTGTTCAAATCGCTCCGCAAAAAAAAAGGTATCCACCCCCATTCCACCCGAGAGATCAGCCATGGTTTTACCGGCGAACAAGCCTGCCTTGAACCGGGCTGTGCGCTCGGAGGATGCCTGTTCGACCGACAGAGGCGCCGGCAGCTCAAGATCGAAGCGAAACCAGGACGGGATTTTGGTTTGCACCTTGCGAAATGCTTCGATCTGCTCCACGACTAACGGCATTTGAATGCCGGGATACCGGTGGGCCGATAACAGGAGCCGGTGCAGGTCGTCGTTGAAATGCTCCCGGACAAATTGCCGGTCCGTAAACGTTAGCATGACACAAACATCGCAAGTTTGGCGTTATATTTGTCCCTGCTCTGTAAAAAGTGCCAACGTATTAGGAAAAATGAAAACAATTCTGTCCTGTATCCTGGTTTCTGTGGCAATGCTTCTGTTGTCCGCCCGGCTTTCCGCACAAAACGAGGAAATCCAACAACTACAAAACGAACTTACTTCGGCTTCGGGATTTAAACGGGTTGAGATTCTGCTCAGCCTGACAGATGCCTGCATCGAACAGGGCGACTTGAAGAATGCCCAGCAATATGCAGAAGACGCCTCTGACCTGGCCCGCCGTATCCGGCGATCCGATCTGGAAGCGCAAGCGCTTAACCGGGAAGGTCTGGTTTATTCCAAGACCGGCAAAAAAGGGCTTTTTGGAAAAGATATTGCTTCCGGCAAGTTTAGGGAAAGTAATGAATTGCTGCGCAAACAACGGCGGCCAAACAAGGAACTGCTGCTCCAAAATCTGGTTCAACTACGTGATCTGGCCGAACGCAACGGCCGCAAGAATGACGTAGCGGAAATCGACGGGGAGATCGCCCGTGTTCAGGAACTGGTTGAAAGCCTGCCCGCTACTACAGCCCAGACCCTGGAAAAACCACTTACCCGGGAGGAGGTAAAAGAGGAATTGTCGGTGATCTCGGACCAATTGCTCGACCTGAAAAAATCCACAAGAAACTCCTCCGTGCAGCGCATGAACTATGAACTCGAGCGCCAGAAACTACAGGCACAGCTAGCGGAACAGGAAAAGCAGATCAACCAAATGACCGAAGAGCAGTTAAAAGCGACCCTTCTGGTAATGGGGCAACGCAATCAGCTGGATTCGCTCGAACGGAAATCGCAAATTGACGCCCTGAATGTCGACAATGCAGCGCTGGCACTGCGGGAGGCAGAAAGCAAACGCAACTTTTACCTGGCTTCTTTTGTCGCCATGCTGTTTCTGGCAGGTGGGGCGATGTTCAGCTTCTTCCGGGCCCGGCAGAATGCCAAAATCCTGGCAGAGAAAAACAAGGTGATCCGCGCCGAGCAGGAACGCTCGGAAAATCTGTTGCTGAATATTCTCCCGGCTCTGGTAGCCGAAGAGTTAAAAAAACAGGGCAGCACCAGCGCGCAATATTATGAAGACGTCAGCGTGCTGTTCGCCGATTTCGTGGGATTCAGCCAAATTGCCGAAAAACTCACCCCGCAACAACTTGTGAGTGAACTGGACACCTGCTTCCGGGCATTCGATGCCATCATGGCAAAAAACAATTTGGAAAAGATCAAAACCATTGGCGATGCCTATATGGCCGCCGGCGGATTGCCACACGGCGGCGGCAGTCAGTTGCGCGACATGATCAATGCCGCAAAGGAAATGCAAG
>CAYVDV010000309.1:0-6798 GCA_964450465.1 uncultured Saprospiraceae bacterium | reverse complement strand
GTTGGATACCACGTGTCTTTGGTTTCATTGAGGACCCCGCCCGAGGCGACGATCTTTTTCCATTCGCTTTCAACGATCTTGGATTTTCGCAGGGGGCGCCACGCCAGGCCGGCGCCATCGAGAATGCCCGAACCGGTGATCGCCACATCTTCCAGATCCGATCCGGAAATCGGGGACTGGTTGCGGATTGCTTCCATGCCCTCCCAATTGGTACGGACGAGGGGGTATTGCGAATGATCGTCGGTAAACTGCAACAAGGCCCCCTGTTCCAGGTATAAGTTGACGTGGCTGCGCAGGCGAACCGGGCCGCTCAGCCAAAGTCCGGCGGGAATAAGCACTGTGCCACCGCCGCGTTGGCTACAGGTATCGATGGCAGCGGCAATAGCCTGCGTATTCAGGTCAATCCCCCCGGCTTTCGCTCCGAAGTCCCGGATATTGAAGGTATCCCTGCGGAATGCCGGCTCATTGATTACAGGCAACTCATAAGCATACTTCGCATCGGAAAAAATCGACTTTTTCAGAAACTGCCCCAGTTTCAAGTCCGACTCACGTACGCCTTCCGCCACGAGGGCAGCAATTTTGGCGGCGCCATACGGTGTAAAATGGGTGTTGTCCACTTTTCCGTTCGGATAGTAGGGATAAACACCGGCAGGCAAATTCAGGAACATGGGTTTGGAATCATCCGGTCCGAGTTGTTCCAGCAGTGCCCGGCTTTTGGCCCAAAGGTCGATTACGGGGACATGTTGTGCGGCGGCCACCGCATGCACCACAGAAGGGTAGTCGCCGTGCTGGTCTACAAACCGGCCGTTGTCATCGTACTTGCGTCGGACTACGGGGGTGAGCAGGACCGGCTGCGCGCCTTTTTCGCGGATCTCGGCAATAAAACGGATCAAATTCTGGCGGTAATCGGTTTGCGCGGGGGCATAGCGCGTGGTATCGTCAACTTTGGAGTCGTTATGGCCGAATTGCAGAAAAACATAATCGCCTGGCCGGACCCTGGCGATCATCTTGTCCCAGTGTCCGAGAGTGCGGAAACTTTTGGTGGAACGTCCATTGACCGCATGGTTTTCAAAATGGACTGCCGTAGTATCGAAATACTCCGGAAACACCATTCCCCATCCCGTTTCCGGAGCGACTTCCGGTTTTTTGGGCGCCATAGTGGAGTCGCCGGCGAGAAACACAGTAGGGGGTTCTTTGGCGCCGAAAGCAAGAGCAAAAAGCGGAAGGATAAAAAATATGAGTTTTTTCACGCTGCAAGTCGTTTTTTAAAGCAGGGAGCCCAGGGCTACCTGATCCATGTCGGTGAATGCCTGGTTTTCGCCAGCCATACCCCAAATAAATGTGTAAGCCATTGTACCGCAACCGGCATGAATGCTCCAGGGGGGAGAGATCACGGCTTCCTGATTGCTGACCCAGAGGTGTCTGGTTTCGTCCGGTTGGCCCATGAGGTGCAGTACACGTTGCCCGTCCGGCAGGTCAAAATAACAGTATACCTCCATGCGCCGGTCGTGTGTGTGCGGCGGCATCGTATTCCAAACGCTTCCGGGTTCGAGCACCGTCAGCCCCATGACCAGCTGGCAACTTTCTATGCCATCCAGATGGATATACTTGTAAATGGTTCGGGCATTGGCCGTTTCTGGGCCACCGAGTTGTGCCGGATTGGCCTCGGCTGCCTTCATCAAACGGTTAGGGCAGCTGCGGTGCGCCGGCGTGCTGAGCAGGTAAAAACGGGCCGGGTTATCGCCGGACTGGCTTTGGAACGACACATCCCGGGTTCCTTTGCCGAGGTAGAGGCAGTCCAGTTTGTTCAAGGTAAATGTTTCCCCTCCGGCGCGTACGGTCCCGTTGCCACCGATATTGATGATGCCCATTTCCCGGCGCTCTAAAAAAAAGTCGGCGCGCAGGGCCGGGGGATTGCCCAGGGTAAGTTCGCTTTTTACGGGCATGACACCACCAATGATCATCCGGTCATAGTGGGTGTAGGTGAATTGAAATTGATCGGATTGAAAAAGCTGATCCACGAGGTATTGTTCCCGGAGGGCTTTCGTATCCATGCCGGCGGTCTCTTTGGGGCTGCAGGTTTGGCGTATGTACATATTGCGTTGTGTGCTTTAAATTATCGTGTATTTTTAACGCCCCATCCATCCGCCGTCGACGGTGAGGATGGTGCCGTTGATATAATCGGACGCTCCGGAGGCCAGAAAAACCACCGGACCTTTGAAATCATCGGGCTCTCCCCAGCGCCCGGCAGGGATACGGTCGAGGATGGCGCGGTTGCGGACAGGGTCGTTGCGCAGCGCCTCGGTATTGGAGGTGGCTATGTAACCCGGGGCAATGGCATTTACCTGGACCCCTCTTGATCCCCATTCATTGGCCAGGGCCTTAACGAGGCTACCGATCGCGCCTTTGCTGGCTGCATAGCCGGGCACCAGGATGCCTCCCTGAAAGGTAAGCAACGACGCGGTGAAAATCACCTTCCCGGATCCCCGGGCTACCATGTCGCGCCCAAACTCCCGCGCCAGGATAAAAGGTGCATCCAAGTTGATCGTGAGTACTTTGTCCCAGTATTCATCGGGATGTTCAATCGCAGGTGCGCGGAGGATGGTACCGGCATTATTGACTAAAATATGGATATGCTCATGGTCGGACTTTACCGCCCGGACAAATTCATACAACTTTTCCCTGTCAGAAAAATCGGCCTGATAGGGATAGAACTGCCGGCCCAAGTTCCGGATTAGCTGCTCGACCTCGCTGCCAGCCTGTAAACTGCCGGACACGCCAATAATGTCGGCTCCGGCTTCTGCCAGACCAATCGCCATGCTGCGCCCGATGCCTCTGTTGCACCCGGTTACAAGCGCAGTTTTACCATGCAGGTCAAAATAGGATGAAAGCGGCATAAAAAGAATTTTACAAACAATCCGGTGGGATCAGGGTGAATAAAATTTTGTAAAAAATTGTATTCTCAGTGGAAAGGTACTTTTTAGAGGACAGCCCCGACAAACAAAATAGTATATTTTTGTACGCAAACGTTATCGGGAACGTTCCCGGAAGCAGGATCGAGGGGGTAGGTTGCCCATCTTTTGTCCGGCAGGTGTACGGGCGCGGGCGACCCGGCTCAAATATCGCAAAATAGCCCGGCGCATTTGTGCGTTGGGTTTTACCTTGCCGACGGACTTTGTCCGCTGCACTTGCTCACAACTACATTTTTGCGATGAAACTGCTTGGTCTTTTCCTTCTTTTAATTACAGCGCCCGTACTGGCGCAAATCGACAAACCTGCGACGCAAACAGCCTTTGATTTTGTGGTTGCACCCGATGGCAGCGGCGACTTCCGCACAGTGCAGGAAGCGATTAATGCCGTGCCGCCGCTTCGCAAGAACCGAACCAGAATCCTGATCAAAAAGGGTACGTACAAGGAAAAACTCATTCTGCCCCCGACCGCTATAAACGTGACCTTCGTCGGAGAGGAACTCAACCATACCGTGCTCAGTTTCGACGATTACGCCAGCCGAAAAAACAGATTCGGCGAAGACATTGGTACCTCTGCTTCAGCCTCTTTTTTTATATACGGCGACGGCTTCGAGGCCCGGAACATCACTTTTGAAAACACAGCCGGCCCGGTAGGACAGGCCGTAGCCGTTCGAATAGACGGAGACCGGGTAAAATTCGAAAACTGCCGTTTTCTTGGCAACCAGGATACCTTGTATCCGCACGGCAGGGAAAGCCGTCAGTATTATAAAAATTGCTATATCGAAGGAACGGTGGATTTCATTTTCGGTTGGTCAACCGCTGTTTTTGACAGTTGTACGATCTATTGTAAGTCAGCCGGATATGTTACTGCTGCTTCAACGGAAGCACAAAAAACCGTCGGGTTTGTATTCCGGAATTGTACGATTGCCGGCAGTGCCCCGGAGCATTCCGTTTATCTGGGCCGGCCCTGGCGCCCTTATGCCAGGGTTGTTTTCATGGACTGTGCGCTGGGAAACGTCATTCGGCCGGAAGGTTGGCACAACTGGGGCAAAGAAGATAATGAGAAAACGGCTTTTTTCGCGGAATACAACAATTCAGGACCGGGGGCGTCAAACCAGGACCGTGTTTCCTGGGCGCAAATGCTCCCTGCGGAAACGGCAGCCTTCTATCAGTCACTGGGCAATTTGCTGGGGGACTGGGATCCAACGCAAGAGAGCCTTTCCGGGTATTAAAATTGAAACCACTTAGCATGATGCGTTTTTGTTGTTCCTCCACCCTGGTCTGCCCGCTTGTTTTTTGGCATGTTGCGGTGTTTTGTCTGCTTGCAGGCCCGGCTTCGGCGCAGTACGCCACGGAGATCGTTGTGGCACAGGATGGCAGTGGCGATTTTAAGGGAATTCAGGAAGCCATTGACAATGCAAAGGCTTTTCCGGATGAGCGGATCACCATTTTCATTAAAAGCGGTATTTACCGGGAGAAGGTAAAGGTCCATGCCTGGAACACCATGCTTACCCTGAAAGGAGAGGATCCGGCTACCACGATCATATCCTGGGACGACCATTTCAACAAAATAAATCGCGGGCGCAACAGCACTTTTTATACCTATACGCTTCTGGTTCAGGGAGATGATTTTCGGGCGGAAGGCCTGACTATCGAAAATACGGCGGGCCCTGTTGGCCAGGCCGTGGCGCTTGCCGTGGAAGCCGATCGCTGCGTATTTTACAACTGCCGGGTACGGGGAAATCAGGACACCCTTTATACCGCCGGTTCGAACAGCCGCCAGTATTTCAATACTTGTTATATCGAAGGCACTACAGATTTTATTTTCGGACCGGCCACGGTCTTATTCGACTCCTGTACCATTCACAGCAAAAGCGATTCCTATATCACGGCAGCCAGCACGCCGGAGAACAAGCGCTTCGGCTATGTATTTCGAAATTGCAACCTAACCGCGGATACCGGCGTCCATCATGTGTATTTGGGTCGCCCATGGCGTGACTTTGCCCGTGTAGTATTCCTGAATTGCGCAATGGGCTCCCATATCCGTCCGGAAGGTTGGGAGAACTGGTCGGGCACAGCACGCGATAAAACAGCATATTATGCGGAATACGGCAATACAGGCCCCGGCGCCGTCCGGACAAACCGGGTAGGGTGGAGTCATGTGCTGTCCAAAAAGGAAGCCCGGAAATATACGCTGGAAGCAATTCTAAAGCTGGATCCCGGGGGAGAGGAGGGCAGCAGGCATTGGGCAAAATAACCCCAGGTATTTTGCTTTTTTACAATGCCGTGAATATTGGCGTCTGAATGCCCCCTACGTTTGCAGCACTTTTTGAAAAACGCGCTCCGCGTTATCTTTTCACCTGTCATATTCTTTATTGCCATGCTCATCGCAAAAGCAAACCGAACCATTCTTGCGTTCTCCCTTCTCCTTCTTGCTACCTCCCTGTTTTTCGGCGCCTGCAAAAAAGACGAACCTGCCAAAACCAAGGTGTACGGCACTGTCACCATCGAAAACATGGATACCTGGGCTACCTGGGTGGACAGCGGCGAGGTGGAGTTGACTGTATTTCCGAAATTCAGTCTCGACCCCCTGGCAGGCTGGGGTGAAGTGCCGGACAATTTCTTTGGTCCCGGGGTATTGGGCGGCACCTACGCAGTGGGGGCTCCCTACAACTCCCAAAACCCGGTCATTCTGACCTACAAAACAGGCACAAACACCTACGCCTACGAAATCGAACTGGAGCCGGGCACCTACTCGGCCCTGGCCCTTGGTTTCCGCCACAAAAACGTCAGCGACCCCACCCTGAAAACAGCCACATTGGGTGTTCACTGGAACAATCCCGATCAGGTTAGCCATGGCGTAGTGATCCGCATCAATGCCGGCGGCCAAGTCATGAACATCTTTAATTACCCGGCGCCCGTGTCCTTTGACATTGCCGACGGAGAACAGAAAGAGATCAACTTTAAAGCCGATTTCAACTTCGTTAAACAGTGGTACCACTAAAACGGCCTGCCACCGGAATCCACTGCATGGCGTTAGGCTGTGCGGGGTGGATAGTCCTTGCCTGTTTGCTGCCCTTGCCGGTGCAGGCTGAACAGGGAGGACTGTCCACCCAGTCTTTTTTCCCGGGGCAGCGCTCTACCGGTAGCATCGAGGGAATTGTACGGGATGCGGAAAACGGCGATCTGTTACCTGCCGTTTCTATCCGTATACTGGAAACGTCCCTGGGCACTCTGAGCGACCTCAACGGTGGGTTTCACCTCGATGCGCCCGGATCCGGAAAATACACCCTGGTTGCACACTACCTGGGTTATGAGGAATTGCGTCTGGATTCGATCGAGCTTATAGCCGGGCAGTGCCTCCGGTTAACCCTTACGCTTCAGCCGGCGTCACTTGCCGTCGGGGAAGTGGTCGTTACCGCCAGCCTGCGTTCCCAGGCTATAAAACTGGCGCCGGTGAGCATCGGGGTACTAACCAACAAACAACTCCAGGAGCGCAACATCCGAACCTTCGACCAGGCTTTCGACGATATGCCTGGTGTGGTAGTCACGCGGTCCGGGGGCGCCAATGTACAGGCTTTTTCCATTCGCGGAGCCTCCGAAGTGGCCGGCGGCGGCATCGGCAACCGGGTATTGCTCCTCATCGATGGCCGCCCGGCATTGAGCCCGGAGTCCGGCGGTGCATTGTGGAATCTGGTGCCGCTTGGCTCCATCGAACGCATTGAAGTGGTCCGGGGCGCCTATTCCTCGCTTTATGGCTCCAGCGCCATGGGTGGTATCGTCAACGTGATCACCCGAACCCCGGATACGGCCTCCCATTCGGACCTCA
>CAYVDV010000308.1:0-6834 GCA_964450465.1 uncultured Saprospiraceae bacterium | reverse complement strand
CTCAAAATCCCTGCGTTTATTTTTTCCATTAATTCAGTCCAGGTACTTATGCAAAACGTTATGGGCAATTTTAGCGACACCCTGCAAGCCGGCAATCCCGACTTGTTTCTAAACAATCTAAAAAAAATTGCGAAACCGAAAAGTTGCACATATATTTGCAACCGAATGGTTTCATATTTAAAAAACAATCAAAATGAGGCGAGATGTTTTTCAAGCTATTGCCGACCCTACAAGACGAGCCATTATAGCCTTAATAGCATTACAGGCTATGACGCCAAACGCCATTGCCGACAACTTCAATACTACACGACAAGCCGTTTCAAAACATTTACGCATTTTGACAGAATGTGAACTTGTAAAACAGGAACAAAAGGGTAGAGAAATTTATTACTCGCTTGAAATTGAAAAAATGAAAGAAATAGACCAGTGGATAGAACAATTCCGGACGATTTGGGAAACCCGGTTTAATCAATTAGACAATTTATTGGCAACAATTAAAAAAAATGAAAAATGAACAATTTGCAATTTGACTTTAAGGTTGACACAGCAACCAAAACTGTATTCGTTGAGAAAGAATTTGATGCTGAACTTTCACTTGTTTGGGATGCATTTACCAAACAAGAATTTCTTGACCAATGGTGGGCGCCCAAGCCTTTCGAATCAAAAACGAAAGTAATGGAATTCAAAGTTGGTGGACGCAGATTTTATGCAATGGTTAGTCCTGAAGGGCAAGAGCATTGGCAACTTCAACAGTACACTTCTATCACGCCAAAAACTAATTTCAAATACACCAGTGCCTTTGCAGACAAGGATGAAAACCCGGATTTGCCAGGTTCTGATTGGGATTTAACCTTTAGCGACCAAAACGGGATAACAAAAGTAAGTATCCTTATAAAAAATGACTCTTTGGAGCGTATGCAAAAAATGATTGAAATGGGCTTTAAAGAAGGTTTCACTATGACATTAAACTATTTGGAGCAAATGTTAGGAACGATGAAATAATAAGGTCACGGTTTTGAGCCCGCTGGCTTGAAGTGCTCTGAATTTCAATTTAATCAAGATGTGCAGGTGAGGATATGCAATCCGAAACGGAGTGCATACCCCCTGCTAGCGTCAGGTCTTGGGAATTTCAACAATAACGCGCTGTGCCCCTGCTGAGCGCGAGTATCCACCCCCCTAAACGCCACTACCCCTCCAACCGCGAGCAACCCATAATTTTATATGACCGTACAAGAGCAAATCGACGCATATATTGCCAGCCAGCCTGAACCAAAACGCAGTGACATGCAATCGTTGCACCTGCTCACGCTTCAGGTGTTACCGGGGTGCACATTATGGTTCAGCGATGGTAAAAACAGCGAAGGTAAAACTATCGCCAACCCCGGTATCGGATATGGATCTTACACCATAAAATATGCAGATGGAACAAGCAGGGCGTTTTATCAAATTGGTTTGAGTGCAAACAAGACCGGAATCTCGGTCTATATCCTTGGTATCAAGGATAAGACATACCTGGCCCGGACGTATGGTAATAAACTCGGAAAGGCAAGCGTGACCGGGTATTGCATCAGGTTCAAAACGCTAAAAGATATAAACGTGGATGCGCTTGAAGCGGCAATACGATATGGGTTTGCGGCGCAATCCTGACACGGCGCTGCAATATCTCCCGCTTGCGAGGGATTGAAACGCGGATAACGCGGATTGTCGCGGATCTGATTTGCGATTGGGAGAAAATTGCCTTGTTTACCCAATAATGCATTGCAGCCAAAATCGAAATCCGCGGCAATCCGCGTTTCCATCCTTCCCGATCGGCATGATCCCCTTGGCCTCAGGTCTTCGGAATTTCAACTGATCCGGGCAAGCGTAAGCCGAAGCCGATATTTTTCAATATATTCGTACGATAATCGTTCGCGAGCTCCGAAAAACGGGAAGTTTATGATGTTTGCATTACTTTAATTAGGGCATCTCAGCGTGTTAATATTTCAGTGCCAGAACCTTGCATAACGCCAAGCGGACCATCGCCCCCTCTTTTACAGAAATTTTCCGACCTTGGCCCCTCCGTAAAATGATATGGTGGCTCACATCAGATGCTGCCCGATTCGCCCTATCCTTGACAAAATTTGAATACTATGCCTGATTCCCCTTTTTTAAAAGCCGGCCATATACTTGACATTCAGGTATTCGCTGACGGAAAGCCGGCTCCGGATGAGTTGAACCTTGCCTCCATCGAGGTGGAACGCGCGCTCTACCAGATCCCTACGGCTACGCTGGTTTTCATCCTTTCCGCTGACGTTGGCGACAACCAGGCGCTGACAATACTCTACCCACCCGGAGCGGAAATAGAGATCAAGGCGGGCTATGGGCGTCAAGCGAAGAATACCATTTTCAAGGGTATCCTCGTCAACCAGGGCATTCGCAGTCGACATGATGCCGGATACGAAATGGTGCTGTATTGCGTGGACAAAGCGTTCAGACTGACCGGCGGTCGGAAAAGTCGCTATTACCGCGATATGTCGGACAGCGACATCGCCGGGGCTGTGGCTACGGACAACGGCCTGGAGCACGACGTAGAGGCCACTGCCGATCTGCACAGGGAAGTGGTGCAATATCAATCCACCGACTGGGATTTCATGCTGATCCGGGCAGCCGCCAATGGATTGTTCGTTTATGCAGAAGACGGAAAAATTTACCTGAAAAAACCCCTGTCAAGCGGCGAACCCGAATTGGAACGCACAATTGGCCGCGACGTACTGGCATACGACCTCCAAATGGAAACGCGCTTTCAGATACCTTCCGCGAGCCGTTCCGCATGGGATATGAAAACGCAGGCGATGGCGGAAGCAAGCTCGACGGAGCCTGCGCGCAACAATCTGGGCAATCTAATCCCCAAAGACCTGGGCACCAAAATTGGCCTCATGGAATCCCGGATGGCCACTTCGGCGCCCTTGGCATCAACCGAACTCAAAGCTTGGGCCGATGCCGAATTGTTACATGCACGCATGAGCCTCTTTCAGGGCACCCTCACTTTTTTAGGCAGTGCCAAAGCCAGATTGAATACGTTCATCCGGTTAATTGGTTTTGGTGACAGGTTCAGCGGCAATGCCTTGATCACAGGGGTGCGGCACAGCATCCGGAAGGGTGAATGGCTTACAACGGTATCCCTGGGCACATCGCCTGAAAACCCGGTTGAAGCAGCATCCGCTACCCTGGCGCCCTCGCTGCACGCAGGGCTCCTGCCTCCCATAGCCGGATTGCAAATAGGCGTCGTAAAGCAAATAGACGCCGATCCCGACGGCGAGCACCGCGTATTGGTGCAAGTCCCGGCCATCACTTACAATGGCGAGGGCATTTGGGCGCGGATGGCACACTTTTATGCTACTTCAGGAAAAGGCGCGTTTTTTCTGCCGGAAACAGGCGATGAAGTTACGCTGGGCTTTCTCAACGACGATCCGCGCTTCCCCGTCATTCTCGGTACCTTGTACAGCAGCAAACACAAGCCGCCCTATACTGCTGAAGCCGAAAACAAGATCAAAGCAATTGTTACCAAAAACGACCTGAAGATCGAGTTCAACGACGCGGATAAAGTGCTTGCCATCCAGACACCCGGCGGCAACAGGTTCATCTTGTCGGACAAAGACAAGTCCATTCAATTGAGGGACCAGAACGGGAATACAGTAGAATTGAACGCCGGCGGCATTACTTTGCGCAGTCCCAAGGATCTCAGTCTCCTGGCCCAAGGGAATATCAATCTCGTAGCCAATACCGGCATTTCAGCCTCCTCCGTCCAAGGCAACCTCCTCCTCGCAGGATTAAACGTCGAGGCTAAAGCCAGTGTAGCCTTCTCCGCCCAGGGTACGGCACAGGCGGAACTCCATTCAGCCGGACAAACCTCCGTTAAAGGAGCCATGGTCATGATCAACTAAAATATATCCATTTATGCCACCTGCAGCTCGCTTGACAGACATGCACGTCTGCCCCATGGTCACTCCGGGCGTACCGCCGATTCCTCACGTCGGCGGCCCTATCACAGGACCGGGCGTTCCCAATGTGCTCATTGCAGGCTTGCCCGCCGCTGTGCAGGGCGATATGTGCACTTGCGTCGGTCCGCCCGATATCATTGTGAAAGGCTCTGCCACTGTTTTGATCAATGGCCGGCCGGCAGCCCGCATCGGGGACACTACCGCACATGGCGGAAGTATTGTGCTTGGAGCCCCTACTGTTATGATTGGGGGGTAAGCCGCTGTGCTTGTGAGCCCGATACCCTTGGGAAGGCTCGGGGCGAAACAGTGTGTCGGTAAGTTTATGGCGCTTACCCGTATTTTTGTCCGGAAGACCGGTGCGCTTTTAGTGTTTCGTGTCCGGTCCCAAGCCGTCATTACTAGAAGCCATCTCAAAAACAGTGCAATGAATCTCGTAACAATTGAAACAAGCCGGCTGATATTGCGCGGAATTTCTGCAGAGGATATGACGTATATTTTTGCGCACCTGACGAAACCGGCGATCATGAAGACATTGGGACATCGTTCAGAAGAAGATTACCGGAAAGAAGAAGCCAAATACAAAAACGGGTATTCCTGCTACAACAGAAGTTTCATGGTTTTTTTATTGCTCGACAAAGAATCCAATGCCATCATTGGCCGTTGCGGACTTCATAACTGGAATAAAGAACATAAGCGGGCTGAAATAGGATATGTCATGGAGGATGAGCGTTTTAAAGGGAAACGATTAATGTCTGAGGCTGTCGAGGCAATAATAGACTATGGGTTCAACAACTTGAATTTGAACCGGATTGAAGCATTGGTTGGGATTGAAAACGGCCCGTCTTTACGATTGATGGAAAAGTATAACTTTAAACAGGAAGGTGTATTGCGGCAACATTATCTCGTTGCCGGCCAATTTGAGGATTCTGTTCTGTTTTCCCGGTTATATAGCGAGTATATTGCCGAAAAGACTGGGCTGTAAAAAAGCGAGCGGCTAACCATGTATCAACCGCTATCTTTTTAAAAACAACCCCTTGGCCTCAGGTCCTCGGAATTTCAACTGATCCGGGCATGCGTAAGCCGAAGCCGAAATTTTTCAATATGTTCGTACGATAATCAATTGAACTGAAACAGATCTCCGTATTTTATCTTGTTTTGGCGCTCCTTTCCTGCCGGGCGCCGGGCGCGCCGCAAATGCGCCCCCAGAACCCTTCGCCCATGGTGGATTACACCAGGCCCCACTATCGGGCGCCTGTCGCTTCCGTTGTGGATAGTGGGGTGCCTGTTGGCTTTCCCGGCGGGTTTCAGGGCAAACTGTATGTGCCGGAGAAGGTTCGGAACGAAAACCGCGTCCGCCTCGTCATTCATTTCCACGGCGACTGCCGGGTAGCCCAATACGCTGTAGATCAGCAGTCCGAACCCTGGGTGTTGTTGCATTGCCAGTGGGGAAGCGGTTCGTCCGCTTACAGCCGGCCCATTCAGGCGTTGGGGGCCCGCGTTTTCCTGGACACTGTACTGCGCGCTGTGCATAAGGCGCTGCCGGCAGCGCAGCTCGACGGTATTTACCTCAGCAGCTGGAGCGCCGGCTACGGTGCGGTCAGAAGCCTGATCAGCGATGTGCCGGCCGCCGGCCGCATCTCCGGCATCCTGCTGCTGGATGGGCTGCACTGTTCGTACGTCCCCGAAGGAAAGCTGCTGGCGGAAGGCGGCGCTATTGACAGCACCCAAATGCAGGCCTTCCTCGACTGGGCAAAACTGGCGCTGGCCGGCAGGAAATCTTTTCTGATCACGCATTCTTCCGTTTTCCCCGGCACCTATGCCAGCACGACCGAAACGGCCGAATACCTGTTGCATAGCCTGGGTATAGCGCGGCAGCCGTTTTTAGCCGAAGGTCCTGTGGGCATGCAACAAACCTCTGCTGCCGGGCAGGGGAAGTTCCGGGTGATCTCCTTTGCCGGCAATTCAGCGCCGGATCACGTGGACCACTACCATGGGATGAAGGATTTCCTGATGCATTTGCCGGAATAGAAGCCTCGGGTAAGGGAATTTCAACTAAAGATAATGCCGGCCCGGGTTACCACTGATAGGCTGCGCCGGCCGTGAACAGCAAAAACGCATCGGAGTTGCGGTAGAAGGCGCCGCTTGCCGTGGCAATCAGTTGCCAGTTCGATACGATCGGGATGCCCAATTGAAGCGCGACGGGCAGGCCGTAGCTATCCTTGGCTTCATCGGTATAGGTTTCCATTAAAAATTTCGCCTGGTTTTGGTCGTCGAAGTCGAGCTGGTAATTGGAGCGGAAGTTTTGGCTGCGGTGCACGTAGGAAAAGCCGGCGCCAAAAAGGAGGGCTGTTTTTTTCTGCGAAAGTACATTGTACCAGACCAGGCCGTCGAGCCGGAGTGCCCGGAGGCTACGCGGAGAAGCGAGGCTTACAATTGTTGGCGGGCCGCCATTGACGGAGCGGCTGGAGAATGCCTCTTTACCGTCGATGCCCTTGAACCGCAGGTAAGACGCCTGGGCCGCCAGGCGAAAGCGCGGTGAAAGCCGGTACTGGTAAGCCAGCGTGGAAGCCGGGTCGGCGACGAAGTCGGCCAGGTTGGAGTTGCCGGTCAAGAAGACGCTTCCGCTTTCCGAAACAGCGTCGTAAACGTAAGTGTCGGGTGTCGAATACATGCCTATGCCTGCTTGCAAGGAAACCTGGTGTTGTGCGAAAAGCGGGAGCGCGGTAACCAACGCGAGTGCGGTGAGTGTGTACGTTTTGGTGATCATATTCTGGTGCGTTTTTTCAGGCAAAAAAAATGAAAGGCGTTGAATTTTAATGGCGCCCGGACGAATTTTCAGTTTTATTTAACAGCG
>CAYVDV010000307.1:0-6889 GCA_964450465.1 uncultured Saprospiraceae bacterium | reverse complement strand
TCGGTTGGGTTGGTATTAGCCGTAACGGTAACCTGCTTGATCTGGCGACCGGGCTTGCCTTTGGTGTTGAATTCTACGGAGATTTCGCCTTTGCCGCCCGGAGGTACGGGTTGCTTGGGCCAGGTCGGTACGGTGCAACCGCAGGAGCCTTTGGCGTTGGAGATCACCAGCGGTTCGTTACCGATGTTGGTGAACTTGTACACGTGTTTGACCACTGTGCCTTCATCTGCCACGCCGAAATCAAAGGAGAGCTCGTCGTATTTGATCGCAGTGACGGGGCCAGTCGGGACCGATGGGTTGTTTACGTTGGTGCCGGGGATGTTGCCGCTTCCGTTGCCGCTCCGGCGGCCTCCGACGCTGATCTGTTCCGGTCCGTTAGACACTGTTGCCGCCGCAGACTCGCGGATCTGGTCACCTTCCGACAGGCCAAACCAGTTTTTAAAGCCACCGCCAAAGAGGTTGGCGATCAGCAGGAGTGCCAGCAGGCCCAGCAGACCAATTTGGATTTGCTTACTTCTTTCCATTGCTTATCCGGATATTTTTTTGTGAATGAATGGATGATAACAGGATGTGCGAAATGCGCTGCAAAACTACACCTTCTCTGAACGCTTATTTCTTCGGGAAATTCTTTTTACAAATGATTAACAAGGAAGAGTCGTCATTCCGGGTTCCGTACGAAATAGACCATGCCGTCTTTCCGGAACAACTCCCGGCAGTCCGGCAATTCCGGAAGATCCTGAAGGTTACTTATTTTGGCAACGAAGTAAACTGTCTTCCCGGGGTGCCCATGGGATAGGGTGGGGTAGTCGTCCCGGGTACAATCGGGTCCGACGGGTGGTTTTTGGGTATAGAACAGGTGGGCATAGCTTTTAAAGCCCACGGGTTTGATATAGCAGTCTTCGCCCACCTTTGTTTCATAAAATTCGATGTTGGAGTACTGCGAATAGCGCTCGATATTCTTAATGGAAAGGAGCAGGGTGAAGGCCGTAAAAATTGCGCCTCCGGCAAAGATCGTATGCGCCGATTTCCAGGGTTTTTGTTTTTGCCAAAACCACCATCCGGCAATTGTCGCTGCGATCAGCGCCAGACCAGGCAGCCCCTGCCACCAGTACCAGGTAACCGGCACATCCAGTTTCGCCAGCGTAAAAGCATCGCCGGCAAAGAATGGTTTGAGCAGATGTATGTTTTGTCCCAACCAGGGAAGCAGGAGTCCGGCCAACCCGATTGTGATACCAAGTAGGGGCAATACTATCCCGATTAACCGGGGCTTTACCTGCCAGTGCAGCGCCCGCCAAAGCGTGAGTGCGCCAAGGTAAGTAAGCGGAAAATAGGCCAGGGAGGAATAGTGAACGATCTTGGTTTGTACTATGCTGAACAGGATCAGCACCACCCAGAACATCAGTTGCATCCAGGTGGCCATATCCGAGCGTTTGCAGCTCGCCAGCGTATCGGATTCCAGCAATTCATCCTCCGTCTGCCGGTCGCCCCAAAGGTTGGGCAGTGCAAAAACAGAAATGGGAAAGCAGCCCAGTAAAAGCACCAGCGCGTGGTACCCGAAAAAACCGCCGTGTCCACTGTCCGGAGTGGAAAACAAGCGTATCTGGTATTCAACAAACTCACGGATGAATGCAGGGCCAAAAAGGATAGTCTCCAGGCCAAACCAAAGCATAGCCATGGCAAACGCCGCTGCGGAGAACAGGATGAGGTGTTTGAAAAAACCTTTATTCCGAAAGCGGTAACGGGCCCAATAGAGCCCCAGTGTGAGCATGACAATCATGTAGGCAGTAGGGCCTTTCGTGAGAATGGCGAGACCGATAAGGGTTCCGCCAAGAAGGAGATAACGGTACCGTTGCCAAAAATTTTTCCCTTCAAACTTGGTGAAGAAAAGCCAGCGGAACTCGATGAAGCCGTAAAGCCCGGCAAAAACGAACAGGTTAAACCAGGGATCGATAATGCCGCTGCGAAAATACAAATGCGGGAGGATGCTTCCCAGCCAGGCAAGCGCCCAAAGCCAGCCGAAGGAGCGGTCGTGCAAACGCCGGCCGATGTGATAAACCAACAGCAGCGTCAATACCCCGCTGATCGCGTTTGGAAACCGGGCGGCAAACTCACCGATCCCAAAAATTTTCATGGAAGCGGCCTGGAACCAAAGAAAGAGCGGGGGCTTTTCCCAAAAAGGCTCAAAATCGATCTGTGGCCGGAAATAATCGCCGGTCACGAGCATCTCTCGTGCCGCTTCGGCAAAATTGATCTCATCCCAATCGAACAAATGCACTCCGCCCAGAAAGGGCACGAAAAAAAGCAAAGCCAAACCCGCAATGCGTACGTAATCAAAGCGCATATTCTATCCTTTTCGACAAACAGTTAACAATTTTACCCTTAAGCACAGACACTCAACAACCAAAGGCGCTTTGGTGTTCACCGTTGTTCGCTAAGCGCTTCACCAATGCTGTGCAGGGCAAGGATCGTCAGGGCAATCGCCAGGCCCGGAGGCAGGCTGATCCACCAGAGTTGCGGGTTGCTTCGCGCATTCTGCAGCAGGCTCCCCCAGGTCGCTCCCTGCAGGCTGCTGTCGCCATAGCCCAAAAAAGACAGCGAGGCTTCCAGCAAAATGGCTCCGGCTATCCCAAAGGCAAAGATGGTGTAGGCCGGCCGCAACGCATTTGGCAAAGCATGCCGAAACAGTATTCGCCATTCGGACAGCCCCAGGCCCCGCGCCGCAGTCACATAATCCAGTTCCCGGATGCGAAGCAATTCTGCCCGGATAAACCGCGCCACTCCGGGCCAGCTGAATGCGCCGATCAGGGTGATCATGGACCAAAGGTTGCGCGTGCTTTCCGGAAGCATGGCAGCGAAAGCTATAATGATCAGTAAACCGGGAATGGAGGTAAAGACCTCCGCCAGCCGCATGATGAAAAGATCAGCCGGAACCTGCACCCGGGTGGCAAAAAACGGGGCCCGGCTAAGCAGTTTACCCAAACCCAACAGCAATGCCACTATTAATATAAAACAAGCAGCAGCAGCAAATCCCGTTCCGCCGGTTTTTCCTACTCCGGTAAGCCAGGCCGGCAGCGCGCCGGCGTAAAACCAGGCAATCGGAAGCCCGGGCACCAATAACAGGAATTGCCCACGCCGCAAAAACAACCTGTCGTCGCCCCAGTAACCGGCTATGGCTCCCAGTACCAAGCCAATAAAAAAAGCAATACCCATGGCTATGGCGCCTGTAAGTACGGCGATCCGCGCCCCGTGGATCAGACCGGCAGCCACATCATATCCATCCATATCTGTCCCAAGCCAGTGCCGGAAACGGCGGGAAAGCCCGGGATGCATAGTTCCGGGGGGAGCCTTCCGGATACTTTCTTCCGGACTCACGGGTATTTCTCCCGGAGAAAAAGCTACCGGTGCAAAAACTGCCGATTCATACTCAAACCGTCGCCAGGCAAACGTTTGCCGGATCGAATCCAGCACGGGATGCCCGTATGGGAGCGCGGGATCTTTCCAGATAGCCCGGATGCCCGGAAAGAAGGACTCCCCGTCAATCCGGCAATACAAGGGCCGCCCATTGGCCAGGAAATCGCCTGCCAAGGCCAGGAAAAGTACAAAGCCGAGGGTCCAGAGTGCCGGACGCATGCGTTTATTTTTCCACCACAGCATGGTCTTCAAACGGAAAGATCAGTGAATAGGCATGGAATTGTTCGAGTGCCCGGTTTTTATCCTGCGCAAATCCCAGCATAAATCCGCCGCCGCCGGCCCCGCAAATCTTGAGGAACAACCCTTCGCCCGCCAGGCAGGCGTTCCACAAGGGGTGAAGGCGTTCCGGTACCATAGGAGTCATGTGTTTGATCTGGAATGCCGAAACGAGGGAAAGCGCGTCCCAAAATTTGCCGGGCCTGCCATTTTCCCATGCTTCCAGCAGTGCTGCGTGTGCCGGAAGGAGTTCCTGCTCCAGGCGCCGGGCAAAAGCGGCTGTCCGGTTTTGCTCCAAAAACCAATTTACCAGAGGGCCTGTCTGACGCGGCAGGCCGGTGTCGAGCAGGAATACCACCGGTTGATTTTCTTGCCAAACAGGCGGATTGAAAAAAATGACTTCCGTCCGATTGGTGATCCATAACGCCCGGTTCAGGTAGCTGGTGAGCGGGTCAATACCCGAACTTTGCCCGTGAAAATAACTTTCCATGCCGGCAAAAAGGGTCTTTAATTCCGAAAGATCGGTGGTTTTTGTCCGGGCATAACGGTCATATACGGCGGCACATAAGGCCCCGGAACTGCCCAGGCCGTACCCAACAGGTATATTGGACTGGAAATACAAACCGGCAGCCACCTCTTTTTGAAAGAGCCCGGTATCGAGATCCGGCAGGCGGGATAATTCCGCACTGTGTGCAAAAGCATGGAGCGACTGCCCGGTGGAACCGGTTTTCCCTGATTCCGGCCAGGTCCATTGTCCACTGAATGCCGGCACCGGGGTAGCGAGCGCCCGGGCGCCCAACAGCAGGATATATTCTCCGAACAGAAGCAATTTGGATGGATAGCGCCGCATAAGGGCCTAAAGGTCGGAGCTTGTTTTCAAAGAGCAAAGGATTTGTCGCCCGGAGGCGCTGGCCAGCAATTTTCCTTCGGTAATATTGAATAAAAAGATGCCTTCAGCTAGTCCGCACCGGAGAACAATCTTTACCTTCGCGCTGTTTCTTAAGCCTCGCAAAACCAGCGCCCGGAAGGGTGTCCTGCCCCCGGATTCCAATATCAATACCACCACATCTCGTGACCAACAGCCTTAACCTGCGATGAGTCAATTTCCACATCCCGACCGGTTTTTGAACCGGCATATCGGGCCTAACCAACGCGAGCTCAGCGAAATGCTCCGCTTTCTCAACGTCCGCACGCTGGACGAACTGATCGAACAAACTGTACCGGATTCGATCCGGCTCAAGCGTCCGCTAAACCTGCCGGATCCTATGTCGGAGTTCGACTATCTGCAGGAACTTAAAGCGACCGCTCAGATGAACCGGGTGGTCCGCAGTTACATTGGCATGGGTTACAATGGCACGATCACGCCATCTGTGATCCTGCGCAATGTATTCCAAAACCCGGGATGGTACACCCAATATACCCCGTACCAGGCAGAAATTGCGCAGGGCCGTTTGGAGAGCCTGCTCAATTTCCAGACCATGATAAGCGACCTGACCGGTCTGCCCATTGCCAATGCCAGCCTGCTGGATGAGGGGACGGCGGCTTCGGAAGCCATGCACATGTTTTATGCGGAAAAAAACAAACGGGCCAAGGCCGGAGAAGAGGCCAACGAGTTTTTCGTAGCCAATACTGTTTTCCCGCAAACCATCGACGTGCTGGAAACCCGCGCACTTCCCCACAATATTCATTTGACCGTCGGCGACTGGCGGACGTTCGAGTTCACCGGCAAAACCTTTGGCGTACTCCTCCAGTATCCCAACATGCAGGGCGAAGTCGAGGATTACCGCGCATTTGTGGAAAAGGCTAAAGCTAACGGCGTATTTGTCTGCGTTGCGGCCGATATTCTTTCCCTGGCACTGCTGACGCCGCCGGGTGAATGGGGCGCCGATTGCGCCGTCGGAAACAGCCAGCGCTTTGGTGTGCCCATGGGCTTCGGCGGCCCTCACGCCGCTTATTTTGCCACTACGGAAGAATTTAAACGCCAGATACCCGGCCGGATCATCGGCGTGTCTGTTGACCGAAACGGCAACCGGGCACTGCGCATGGCACTGCAAACCCGCGAACAGCACATCCGGCGGGAAAAAGCGACGTCCAATATCTGCACGGCGCAGGCCCTGCTTGCCAACATGGCCGCCATGTATGCCGTGTATCACGGTCCGGAAGGCATCAAGGGTATTGCCGCCCGCGCCCACGCCATGGCGCGCAGTCTTGCCGCTGCGCTTGAAAAGGCAGACTTTCAGGTGGCAAACACCTATTTCTTTGACACCCTGCGAATCAATTTGCCGGCAGACCAGTTGGCCCGGATCCGCCAACGCGCCGAACAGGCCGGTATCAATTTCTTCTACGATGCCACCGGCCTGCAAATCAGCCTGGACGAGACCGTAACCGATCGCGACCTGGCAGATATTGCCGCCATATTCGAGGCTGGTAAAGTCGTTTCATTACCTGACCAGGCGATTCCAAAGGCGCTGCAACGCCAGTCGGAATACCTCAGTCACCCGGTCTTCCACTCCTATCATACCGAAAGCGATATGATGCGGTACATCAAGCGGCTGGAAAACCGTGACCTCTCGCTGATGCATTCCATGATCTCTCTGGGATCTTGCACGATGAAGCTCAATGCCGCTACAGAGATGATCCCGGTTAGTTGGGAACTTTGGGCAAATATTCACCCCTTTGCTCCTGCATCACAGACCGGCGGTTACCAAAAAATTATCCGGGATCTGGAAGGATATCTCTGCGAAATCACCGGTTTCGAGGCCTGTTCCCTGCAACCCAATTCCGGTGCCCAGGGTGAGTACGCCGGCTTAATGACCATCCGGGCGTATCACCATGACCGGGGAGACGATCACCGCACGGTGGCCCTGATCCCTTCATCTGCTCACGGCACCAACCCGGCCAGCGCTGTCATGGCCGGAATGGAAGTGGTAGTGGTCGCCTGCGACGAACGTGGAAATATCGACGTGGCCGATCTGCGCGCCAAAGCACAACAACATGCTAATAACCTGGCTTGCCTGATGGTGACCTACCCATCCACCCACGGGGTGTTTGAAACGGCAATCCATGAAATTTGCGAGATTATTCACGAGTACGGCGGCAAGGTATATATGGACGGGGCCAATATGAATGCCCAGGTTGGGCTGACCAGCCCGGCTATTATTGGCGCCGATGTATGCCACCTGAACCTGCACAAGACTTTTGC
>CAYVDV010000306.1:0-6899 GCA_964450465.1 uncultured Saprospiraceae bacterium | reverse complement strand
AATTTAAAAAGCTGAATGGAGCCGGTTTATTTCCATATATTCGCCGCATCCAGGTCTTTAGCCCGGAATCGGGCGCACTTCGGTTAGACATTGAATTCACAGCCATTGAAGTCAACGTTCCAAAATCCTACCGTTTCGAAATTCCTGCCCATTATGAGCGCATCGACTAAGCGTATCGGCGGGCCGGGCTTACCGGCATTTCTGTGGCTCTTGCTCCTTGGCATACTCTGCCTGCCCTCGTTATGCCCTGCCCAAACCAAAGTGGATTTGGAGGAAAAACGCAAAAAACTGATCCGGGACATTGAAGTTACGGATAAACTGCTCAAAAAAACCACCCGCTCCCGGGAAGCGACGTTCGACCGCTTCGTAATGCTGCAAAAACAAATTGAACGGCGGGAAAGCCTCATCCAGACTATTGCCGACGAGATCGTAGAGTCGGAGGAAGCCATTGCCAGAACCTCGGCCGTCATCGAATCGCTTACCGGCGACATCCGAGTCATGCAGGACGATTATGGAAGGATTGTCCGAAATGCCTATCGGCGAAAATCACTGAGCAATCCACTGTTATACATTCTCTCTGCCGACAATTTAAACCAGGCATTCCGGCGCTGGCTTTTTCTGCGGAAATACGACCGTTTTCGAAAAGCACAAGCCGAAGCCATCGTATCCACCCAAAATACGCTGTCCAAAAAAATAGCTACCCTGCAGGAAAGCCGGGCCAAACAGGAAGCGCTTTTAGTCGCCCTTCAGGGGCAAAAGTCGGTCCTTAACAATGAGTTGCAGGACAAGGAAAAACTGCTCAGCACCCTAAAAAAGGATGAAGATCAGTTGCGCGCCGACCTGAAGAAAAAGCAGGCGGCACATGAGGCGCTCAACCAGGCAATCGAAACCGTTATTCAGGAAGAAATTCGCAAAAAAGTCCAGGAGTCCCGGCGGCCAAAACCGTCTACTGCCGAATCCCCGCCTGCAAAGGCGCCCGCCATAGCTTCTGCCCCTGAAAAACAGGCGGAAAGCAGTGCGGAGCCCGATGATATCCCTGATGATGCGATCTCCCTCGCGTTTCGGCAAAATCGCGGAAAGCTTCCCTGGCCTGTGGAAAACGGTTTTATTTCCAAGGGCTTCGGAAGGCAGAAGCACCCCACCCTGCGCAACATTGAGATCACAAACAACGGTGTGGATATCCGTACGGACGAGTCCTCTCTGGTGCGCGCGGTTTTTGAAGGTAAGGTAGCGGGAGTGCAGTATATCCCAGGGCACGACTATACGGTCATCCTTCAGCATGGAAATTACTACACTGTATATTCCAACCTGAGTGAAACCAAACTGAACAAGGGTGACCAGGTCAAAAGCAAACAGGTGGTCGGCCGGGTGAGCACCAACCTGATCACTGGCGCCTCCGAACTCCATTTTGAACTATGGTATCAAAAAAGCCGGCTGAACCCGGCCGGCTGGATAAACAAATAAACAGCTTACCTTCCTTATTCCTGCGATTGCCAGACGTTATTGGACCGGTCAATATCTGCCATGCGTTCGCTGGGATCAATCTCTACCCGGACGATCTTATCTGTTTTTTGCGGGATGTCAAAGGTATATGTGGGATCTACCCAACGGTGATCGGGCAAAACAGTGCGCGGCACATCGGATTCAACCGGTTTTACGCCACGCATGCTTTCCAGCGGAGCGTAAAAAAGTTCCTGGGTTCCATCATCATAGGTCACCAAAATATCGAGCGGCATGGCGATCCGGCCCTTGCGTTCGATGACGACACGCGTTGTTTTGCGCTCTCCTTTTTCAACAGATTGAATGGCGTAATCTATTGTGTTTGTTGAAAAAACAAATTCTTCGCGGTACCAGTCCAGTTCCAGCCCGCTTTGCTTTTCAAACACCCGGATCAGGTCGTTTGAATTGGGGTGTTTGAATTTCCAGGTGTCAAAATAACGCAGCAACCCTGCCGCAAGGTTATCCCGGCCAATAATGTATTCCAGTTGGTGTAAAAAGACGGCACCTTTTACATAGGCGGCAATGGAGTACGCATAATTGGTATTAAAATGATCGGCATGAGTTGTCATGGGCTCTTCCATGCCGCTGGCTACAATGCTGGAATAGCCCGCATAGGTGCCGGCAAAAGGCTTGGCAGAGGGTTGGCGGCTACCTAACAGACCCTCGCTTGCCAGCTCGTTTTCAACAATGGTTTCCGCGTAGGAAGTAAAACCCTCATCCATCCATGCGTACAGACTTTCGTTGGTCCCCAGTATCATTTGATACCAGGAGTGCAATTGCTCGTGTACTGCAACACCTACGAGGCTGTTCAGTCCGCGATTGCCGGTAATAAGAGTTGCCAGCGGATATTCCATGCCGCCGTCGCCTCCCTGGATAAAATAGTATGCTTCGTAGGGGTATTTCCCGAAGTGCCGGTTCATGATCGTGCGGGCCCTGTTCATTATTGCCGGCAATTCTTCCCATTGCTTGTCGTATCCTTTTCCTTTTTGCCAGAAAAAGTGCATCACTGATCCATCGTCAGCGGTGATCTTGCTGTGCGTATAATCGGGGTCAGCTGCCCAGACAAAGTCATGGACATTGAGTGCCTTGAAGTGGTAGGTAAGTTTATCTCCGGGTGGCCGCTGAACGGTTGCGCCATCGGGTTCATAGCCATACCCTACTTCCAGGGGATTTTGCAAATACCCTCCTGCGGCAACCACGTATGCTTTGTCGATGGTGATCTTGACATCGAAATCGCCCCATACCCCGTAAAATTCCCGGGCAATATATGGATTCGCGTGCCAGCCCTGGTAATCGTATTCGCATATCTTCGGGTACCACTGTGCCATGGAATATTCCACTCCCTCGCGGTTGTCGCGGCCGGAACGGCGGATCTGGAGCGGGACCTGGGCGTCCCATTCCATTTCAAGCATTACGGTGCTGTGCGGCAAAACGGGTTCATCCAGCGTAACTTCCAAGATGGTTTCGTTGGTTTCAAAGCGGAGGTTTTTGCCGTTTAACCGCAGTGAACTGACTTTTATCCAGCCCTGTTCGTTTTCCGAGAGCCGCTGGATACGGGTTAACCGCGAATCGGCATCAGGCTGCGTGCGGGCGCGTACATCCATCATGCTGCCAGGTTGGAACGCATTGAAATACAAGTGATAAAATAATTTGAATAGCGTATCCGGGCTGTTATTGGTATATGCGAGGCGTTGTACGCCGTGGTATTGGTGCGTTTGCACCTTCATGTCAATCAGCATCTCGTAACTGACACGCTGCTGCCAACGCTCGGGTTGGCCGAATAACGTATTACCGGAAGTAAGGAGAAAAAGGAAAAGAAGGCAAAAAATGTGTTGTCTCATGTTTTAGTAGAAAATTTGAAGCAATGATAGGGCAAAGGAAAGGCGCCAGGGCCTTTTTTGGAAAAACGACCGGCGCAGGGCACCGAGCGTAGGTTCAAGAGCGCTATCTTTGCGCATCACTTAGTCATACCCAAATATTGTACGTATGAAATTTCGCATTGCACTTATTCTGATCATACTCGCTGCACTGACCCGTTTGTTGCCCCACCCGCATAATTTCACCCCATTGGGCGCCATAGGATTGTTTGGCGCAGCCTATCTCGAACGCCGCTGGCTGGCTCTTCTCGTTCCCCTGGTCGCGCTGTTTATTACAGACCTGTTTATCAACAACGTGTTGTACAGCGCCTATTTCGAGGGTTTTGCCTGGATCACATCCGGGTATATTTATCTGGCAATGGGTTTGGTCGTCGGGAATGGCTTGTTGCAGCTTCGCAAAAAAACGTCAGGTCAGCGGATTGTGGCTGCAAGCCTTAGCTCCTCGGTCCTGTTTTTTCTTGTCAGTAATTTCGGCGTCTGGGCCGAGAGTGCCATGTATCCAAAAACAGTTGCCGGTTTGCTCGGTTGCTATACCGCAGGTCTGCCGTTTTTCGGAAACACCATTTTAGGCGACCTGTTTTTTTCCGCGGTGCTGTTTGGGGGATATGCCTGGGCGGTACAACGCAATTTTGCCCTGCTTAAAAACTGATCCGGACGGAGTTTGTTTAATAGCAGCACAAGTTCTTGTGCCGAACAATCATTCTGTCTCAACTTATTTTTATGTCAACACGCTCTCTTGAGCCAAAAAAAGTCTCCCAAAGCCGGACTGTTATGACCGAAATGGTCATGCCAAATGATACCAACCCCATGGGCAATCTTATGGGCGGGTATTTGATGCGCTGGATGGATATCGTGGCTGCTATTTGCGCCGGCCGGCACTGTGAAGCGCATGTCGTGACGGCCGCGGTGGACCATATTTCCTTTCAAAAACCCATCCGGGTTGGTGAGGTCATTACACTTGAAGCCAGTGTTACGCGCGCATTCGACAGTTCCATCGAGATTTATGTCGAGGTGTTCGCCAACGATATTAAGGGCCAGAGCCCCCGGCGGTGTAATCACGCGTATTTTACGTTTGTAGCCCTGGATGATGCCAAGCAAACACCTATTCCGGTGCCGCCGCTTCTCCCCTTATCCAGCGAGGAACAAAACCTGTACGAAAGCGCCGCCCGCCGCCGCGAGATCCGGCTCATTTTATCCGGCCGCATGAAGGCCAAGGATGCGACGGAGATCCGGAAGTTTTTTTCCGATCTGGAGTAATTACCGGAGGATCAGTATTTTCTTGTAAAAAACCCGGTCTTTTTGCCTCAGCTGTAGTACATACCAACCGTCCGGCAATGCCTGAATATTGCATTCCAGTAATGAGGCTCCGGGTATTTCGTCGTACTCAAGAGTAAGCCGCCCGGTCATGGTCAGCAAGCGGACCTGTACCCATTGCCCGGGAGAGTTGTCCCGGGATCGAATGAAAATCCTATCCTGTGCAGGTTGCGGGTAAACAAGAATCTCGTCGGAACCGGAATGCTCCCGTGTAGTAAAAACCGGCGGGGCGAGGTTAACACAATAGTCCTCCACCTGACCGAATTCAAAAGTTTCGCAGGGTAAGGGCGGCTGCCCCTGTAACCCTTTGTACTTCATCATGACCCGCATGCGACTCAATCCCCAAACCATGTCCTGCGGCGGAACGAGCAATCCGGACACTTGTGTATCCGCGGCAAAACCCGGGTCAAATGCCAGTTCTCCGGGGTCTGTAAAATCGCCATCGGCATTGTAGTCTATAAATATCCGGAAATGTTCCTTGTACGGAAGCCCAGAAAAGGCCGGCTTAAGGCTAACATTCAGTTCAACGCCGGGATTAATTTCCAAATTACCGCTTGTCAGGCCGGTAAAGTCTTCATATCCGTAAATTCCGCCGGAGTAATGGCTCCAGGACCCAATCGTTACGGCGCCGATCCACTCATCCAGGGAAGAACCCGCCTTCGCGCTGCAATAAGTGAGGTCGGTGCATGCGCCGCAACCGGATGTCATGAACTGGTACCCCGCAGTAGCAGATATAGTATCCGGATCACAAAGCGACCGAATTTCCACCTCATAGGAAGTGCAAGGGAGCAGTCCATCCAGTGTCAATATTTGTTGGTTGGTTGGATAGTCGGCCCAGATTCCTCCTTCCGGCCTAATCCGGATCAGGTAAGCAGTGGCTTTCGGTGAAGCGTCCCAGCTAAGTATTGCGGCACTAGCAGTCTGTACTGTCGCGGTAATGTTTGAAGGAGGAAGACAACAACCTTCCGTTTCATAGGCAACCGGCTCGGTCCAAGCACTTAAGTTTCCTCCGCTGCAATTGTTGCGGATGGAAAACTCATATTCTTCACACGCACTCAAACCATACAAGGTGAACGGAGGGTGTACTTCCGGAATTAAAGTCCAAATGGCATCCCCTTTTTTTCTCCAGCGCAGACTGGCGGACTGTGCATTGGACACTGCCGACCAATCGATCGTCAACTTATCCTGCGCCGCTGCCTGGAGGTGCATTGCCACAGGGGCTACGCAAGCCAAACACTGGTCTTCGTAGCCCAGAAGCAGGTTGTTCAGGTTGAGCCGTCCGCCCGACACAGTACTGTCCTCAAGACTATTATTCGCTACCACACTGGAGAAGAGTAGTTGTTTGACCCAAAGTGCCGCGGCGGCAGGATTGGCTTTGGCAACACGTATGAGGTTATCGCAAGGCGCGGCATAAAGCAAGCCAATAGCGCCGGCAACCTGCGGCGCTGCGAAGGAAGTGCCGGAATAAGTGGAATAGGTATTGTTTGCGCCGGCAGTGAAAACATCTTTTCCGTAAGCGCCAAGATCGATCGAGTGTAAACCCCAGGCTGCATTCGCCGCCTTTTGATCCCACTTGGTCAGGCTGGTAACCGTGATCAGGTATTCACTCGGACAGGCGGTAGGCAGATCGCCAACAAGGTCAACGTCCACGGCGATATTCGCAGTTGCTGCAACGCTTAAAATGCCTGCAGCTCCCAGGGAATCGAAAGCCGCACACCAAAGCGGTGCGCTGGAAGGCTGGCCGTAGGTGATACCCCAGGAACAATTTACGGCAACAACAAAAGCCCCTTGTTGCCCATTCGAAGCATTATACCGTTTCCGGGCATTCAGGACGTAATCATAAGCAGCCAGGATAGTAGACTCCTGACTGTTGCCGGCCACAAACATTAATTTTGTCTCCCAATTGATCCCCGCCACACCAATGCCGTTGTTCCCTCTGGCGCCAATGAGGGAAGTTACCGGGGTTCCATGACTGGTGGTCAACCCGCTTATGTCATCATTATTTCCAAAAACATTCCATCCCCTGTAATCATCGACATAGCCATTTCCGTCATTGTCCGTTTGATCGCCGGGTAAATCATGGATGTTATGCCAGAGATTATCTTTTAAATCCTCGTGCAGGTAATCCAGGCCGCTGTCGATCACTGCGACGACAATGCTGTCTCCCTGGGATGTGAGTCCGCCCGGAGTTATGTTCCCGGCCTGGTC
>CAYVDV010000305.1:0-6901 GCA_964450465.1 uncultured Saprospiraceae bacterium | reverse complement strand
TATTTCCCGATCATCCACTGCGGCACCAGTTTCGGGCACTACAAGGAAGTCCGCCAGTCGCTGCTGCACTATCCCGAGCTCCGCAAACAGGTGCGGGAGATCATGGCCAAGCTGGGCAAAAAACTCGTTATCCCGGAAGAGATCGTGCACTACAGCGAGTGGGTCTATGCCATGCGCGACCGCATTGTCGAGCGTCAGGTGGTCGACATGAGCCACATCACCGCAACGGTGCACCCGGCCTGCCACTACCACAAACTGATCGAGGAGGATGCGATCTACGCCCCCGAGATCTACGGGGCGCAGCGCACGGCCATCATCACGGGCGTGCTCCAGGAACTGGGCGTAAACGTCGCCGACTATTCCACCTGGTTTGATTGCTGCGGCTTCGGATTCCGGCACATCCTGGTTTCGCGCGACTTCTCCCGCTCTTTTGCCGTCCAGCGCAAGATCGAGGTGATGATCGAAGAAGCCAAACCCGACCTCACGGTCACCCACGACACCGGCTGCGTCACTACGCTCGATCAAAGCCAGTTTGCCGGCAAAGCCCACGGTAAAAAAGTAGGCCTGCCCGTCCTGGCGGATTCCCAGGTGGCTGCGCTGGCCATGGGCGCCCACCCGTACAAAGTGCTGCAAATGCACTGGCACAACACCGACAACACGCCGTTCCTGGAAAAACTGGGCCTCGACCCGGAGGAGAAATGGCGCGAGTTCGAAGCGGCCGTTGCCAAACTCAAAGACGGCTCCAAACAATACCTGACCTGGGAAGACACTGAATAACGCATACGTCAAAAAGTAAATTGAACAATGTCAAACAACAAAATACTCGTCATTGGCGGCGGCCCCGGCGGCCTGGAAGTCGCACGCGGAATCGCTGACCTGGGCTACCAGGCTATTCTGGTGGAGAAAAGAGACCGGCTCGGCGGCACCCCCGACGAAGCCCAGTACGCTGCCCTTACCCCCGATCTGCGCGATGCCGACGAAGCCATTCGCGACATGATCGCCCCGGTGGAAAACAATCCCAACGTGGATATTCGCCTGAGCACCCTGGTCACCGGAGTGGAAGGCGGGGCCGGCGATTTCCGGGTAAAGGCCCTGCACCTGGGCAAAGAAGTGGAAATCCAGGCAGGCGCGGTGATCGTTTGCACCGGCTTCCAGCACTTCGATCCGGGTCGCGAAACCCAGAAGTACGGCTACTACGAGCACGACGATGTGATCACGCTCGTCGATTGTGAAAAAATGCTCAAGGCCCATAAGTTCGTCCGCCCCTCCAACGGCGAATCCCCCAAACGGGTGTGCTTTATCCAGTGCGTGGGCTCGCGCGACCGGCAGATCGGCAACGAATACTGCTCCAAAGTGTGCTGCGGTATCGCGTCCAAGGAAGCCATCGAGATCCGCCAGATGGTACCCGACTGCAAGGTGTATATTTTCTACATCGACATGCGCATGTACGGCTACTGGGAAAACGAGATCTACTGGCCCGCCCAGGAGAAATACAAAGTCAATTACATCAAGGGTATCGCCACGGAGATCGTGAAAAAAGGCGACAAACTCCTCGTCAAGGGCGAAGACACCACCCTGCGCCGGCCCATGGAAGTGGAAATGGACATGGTGATCCTTTCTGTTGGCATGGAGCCCAGCAGCGGCACCCGCGAAATGGCGAAGATCTTCGGGCTGAAGCAAAACAAGTACGGGTTTATCGAAACCGTGGGCGGAGCGTTGGAAACCGTCACCACCAATGTGCCCGGCGTATATGCCGTGGGCGCCTGCACCGGTCCCGCCGATCTGGAAGACACAGTGTCGTCGGCCGGCGCGGCAGTGATGAAGTCGATCGCCTTTTTGCGTAAAAAAGAAGCCGCTTTGGCGGTATAAACAAACCAGGGAACGATGAGCCAGAATGTCGATACCGAAAGTGCAAAGGAATTCCTGAAGGAAGTGTCTGCGCAGATCTCGCCGGATGAGCTGAAGGCAGTTTGTGCAGATCTGGAAACCAAGAGCGGTTTTTTCCAGCGCCGGCTCCATCCCGGCGTGGTGGCTACCCTTGGCGATCAGGAACTCCTCGGTATCCTGCGCGCCGTGTTTTCCACCCGCCGCAAGGCGGCCGGCTTGCTGGAGCAATACAGCGCACCGGCCTTGCGCGGCTGGATCGCCGAATTGTTGTACGGCGATCAGGAACTCCACCGCCGCTTTCAGCAGTTTGTCGACCGCCTGGAAGTCCTCGACGAAGGCAGCCGTTTCGACCTGGCCGGCGAACTCCTGCACTACAGCTTCCCGGACCGCTACTGGCTCTGGAACCGCTGGATGTGGGACCCCAAGACGAAAACCGGCGCCCTGCCTCTGGTTACTACCGAAACCTTTGACCTCAGCGCCCCGAATACCGGCGAAATGTACCTGAAGGTGGGCAAGGCCATCGCCTTTATACACGAGGTCGGCGATGCAGCGGGCTTTCAGCGCATCGATCGATCGCTGTTCGGCACCAACGTGTTTCTGTGCAGTGTCTATGCCGTGTATTCCTACACCGTTTTGCGCATGCGCATGACCCAGGAGTTTAACAAGGTCGTTCCCGGCCTGCCGGAGCTTACCCGGCGTTTGCTGGGCGTGTACCGATTGGAAGAATACGCTTAACTTTTATTTCTAAAAGCAGAGTAAAAATGCCCGTAGATAAGAGTCAAATTATTGAAAAAGAATCCGTTGTCGTTGACGGTATCGAATTGACCGCCGACTGGAACCGGATGTTCCAGACGCGCGTCGTATCGGCTTACGAAGACGATCTTATGGACCGGATCACGTCCGTTGCCGGCGCCGAATCCCTGGGCTGGTGTTATCAGTGCGGGCAGTGCGTTCCGGTATGCCCGGTCGATGCGGTAGGGGGCGAATACGGTCCCCTCAAGGTCTTCCGGAAGGTGCAGCAGGGCATCGAACTGCTCGACGATGCCAACCTCTGGAAGTGCACCACCTGCGCCAACTGTCTGCGTGTGTGCCCAAAGACGGTGAATATGATCGATATCATGCCTGCCTTGCGGGAAGAAGCCGTACTCGACGGCAAAGTACCCGACGAGTTGCAGGATGCCTTCAGCAATACCTTTGAATACGGCAACCCGCTCGGCGAATCGCAGCGCAAACGCGCTGACTGGACCAAAGATTGCGGCGAGAGCGTACCTGTGCTGGCCGAGATCAAGCGCCCTGTCGATTTGCTCTGGTTCGTAGGCAGCTATCCCTCTTACCATGCCCGCGGCAAGGACGCCAGCAAGGCCCTGGCCAAAGTGCTTAACCTGCTCGGCGCCGATTTTGGCATTCTCGGCACAGAGGAAAAAGACGATTGCGACTCTTTCCGCCTGGCCGGCGAAAAAGGGCTCTTCGAGGAATTTGCGGAATACAACATCAAGGTGTTCAAAAAATACCAGTTCAACAAGATCCTGCTCACCGACCCGCATGCCCTCAATGCCTTCCGCAAGGAATACCCCAACTACGGTGGTAATTTTGACGTGGTGCACTACACCACCTTCCTGGCCCCGTTGATGGAAAAACTGTCGTTTGGAAAAAAACTCAACTACAAAGTCACCTTCCACGATCCCTGCTACCTGGGGCGCCACAACGGCGAATTTGAAGCTCCGCGCAAGGTCCTTCAGTCTATTCCCGGTGTGGAGCTCATCGAGATGGGCCGTTGCAAACAAAACAGTTTCTGTTGCGGCGGCGGCGGCGGCGGTATGTGGCTCGACGGCTTCATGGCCGACCACGTGAACGAACGCCTGTCGGAAAACCGCGTCCGCGAGGCCGTGGAAACCGGCGCCGATGTGCTGGCCGTTTGCTGCCCTTACGAAGTGTCGCGCTTCGAAGATGCCGTGAAATCCACGGGGAATGAAGGCAAACTCATCGTTCGCGATATTGTCGAACTGATCGTGGAAGCACTGGGATAATCCGTTAAATTTATAAAGAAAACGATGAAACACCTCGATATCCGTACCAATCTGTACTACGATCCGAAAGACCTGTACTGGCTCGATATCATTGGCGATATCGCCCGGGTTGGCATGTCCCCGCTCGTACCCGAAAGCACCGGCGCTTTTGTGGCCGTGCAATTCAACGCCGCAGGCAATATTGCGCGAGGCGCCAGTTTCGGGAGCACGGAAGCCGAAAAACACGTCGGGCAACTCAAGTCGCCGGTTTCCGGTACAGTGCTGCGTTTCAACGAAAACGTGCGGGAAAACCCGCGACTGCTCAACACCGACCCCTATGGCGAGGGCTGGCTGATGGAAATTCAATTGTCGAATTCCGCAGAAGAGATCCCTCAACTGATCCATGGCGAAAGCCAGGTGCAGGCTTTCTTTGACGCCGAGGTCAAAAAATACGAGGCCAAGGGCTGGCTGGCAGAAAATTGAATTTCAAAACGCAGACCAACAAAAATGACAAATCTCTCAGGCATACAGACGGCTTTGGACCCTGCTTCCGGGGTGGCGCAGGAACCGCTTTTGTCGCGCCCCGAAGCCTTTGCCGTACGGCAGGCGCATTTTCCGGACGAGATCAGTTTTTTCGCCCCCGGCCTGAAACGCTATGCCATCGAGTCTTTCGTGCAGAAAACGCCGCGGGCTTTCCTGCCGGTGAGCGTCACCGGATCGGGTTGCGCGCTGAACTGCGACCACTGCAACTGCAAAATACTCGAGCCCATGATCCCGCTCGACCACCGCGAAGGGCTCTTCAACCTGTGCAAACGCCTGGCTGAAAAGGGTACCCAAAGCGTGCTCGTCAGCGGCGGTTCGCTGCGCAACGGCGAGGTGCCGCTGGACAAACACATGGCCGACCTGGCCCGGGTGAAGAGCGAACTGGGCCTCCGGATCATCGTACATACCGGGCTGGTGCGCCACGAAGCCTTGGCCCGCGGCCTCCGGGATGCCGGTGTGGACGGCGTAGCGCTCGATATCATCGGCGCCGAAGAAACCATCCGCGAGGTGTACCACCTGGAAGACACCCGCGTGGCCGACTTCGACCGCTCGCTCGAGATTCTGGCCAAATACGGCCTCAGCCTGCGCCCGCACGTCATCCTGGGCCTGCACTACGGCCGTTTTCTGGGCGAATACCAGGCGCTGGAAATGATCGCCAAATACCCGGTGCACGCGCTCATTATCGTCATTCTTACTCCCATGCACGACACGCCGATGTTTGGCGTGGAACCGCCGCCGCTGGAAGAAGTGGAGTCGTTTTTCAAAGCCGCCCGCCGGCGCCTGCCCGATACCAATGTCATGCTGGGCTGTGCGCGGCCCCTGGGCGAATACAAAGTGACCGTCGATCATGTCGCCGTGGAATGCGGCCTCAACGGCATCGCTTATCCGGCCGAAGGGGTGGTCGAACACGCCCGGGCGCTCGGACTGAACCCTGTATTCATTGAAACAGCCTGTTCCTGCGGATGCTGATATGAGAACCTGGCGCTACATCGAAGAGGATAAGGTGGAGGCCCACTACGGGCTGGCTACCGACGAATTCCTGATGTCTACCGGGGAAATTACGCTCCGTCTGTACACCTACAAGAGCCATTGCGCGCTGGTCGGACGCTTCCAGCATATCGAAGCAGAACTGGATCTGCCGGCCTGCCGCCGGGAAAATATCGCCTTCAGCCGCCGGCTGACCGGGGGCGGAGCCATTATTATGGGGGAGGACCAGTTGGGCGTCTGCCTGACGGCCCCCGCCGACGCGTTTCCGCAGGCGGGCAATATGCGCGAACTTTATCACCTGTTGTCGGCGCCCATTTTGGCCGCCTTGCAACAACTGGGCATCACGGCCGGCTTTTGGGGCAAAAACGACCTGGTGGTCGATGGCCGTAAAATTGCCGGGCTCGGAATTTACGCCAGCCCTGAAGGTACCCTGCAGTTTCACGCCAGTGTGTTGCTCGATCTGGATATTCCGCTGATGCTCCGGGTGTTGAAGATCCCCATGCAAAAGCTCAGCGATAAACAACATATCGGCAAAGTAGAAGAGCGCATGGCAACGGTATCGGGTCTGCTGGGCCGCAAGGTAGCCAGCGGGGAACTGCGGCAACGCGTGAAACGCTGTTTTGCCGAACAATTCGGGATCGCCTGGGAAGAAAAACCCCTGAGTACTATTGAACGGGTGAAGATCATTCAACAGGCTTTCCCCAAATATGCCCACGAAGACTGGATATTCCAACAATCGCCCCAGCCGGACATGACCGGCATGGGACTCAAAAAAACCGCGGCCGGCCTGCTGCGCGCCTACGTTGCCCTGAAAGGCGAAACGATCAAAAGCGCGCTGATCACCGGCGATTTTTTGAATCTGGAGGCGTTGTTCCACCAGATTGAGGCACAGCTCAAATGGAGCCCGCTTGACCAGGAACATATCGGCAGGGTTATCGACCGGGTTTTTGCCGAACAAGCCCCGGAAGACGCCGGCGTTTCGCCGGAAGAAGTTCGCCAGGTCATCTGGCGGGCTGCACTGGGCGCCATGAAAGAAGTGCAGTACACCTACCGGGGCTCCTGCTATTATCCCAAAACATCGGCTGCTATAACATTACCACTAAACATCGAATCAAATACGGGTTTTCAAGATGCCTAATGTAATCGATACGCCAAAATTCAGCCTGCCGGTGGTGCAACCGGCCGGAGAGGAAAAACAGATCAGCCCGGATTACGTTCGGCTGAGCGCAGCCAGCGCCATGGCCCTGCGGCTGCAATCCGGGCGGTTCTCCCGGGAGTTCGAGTTCGGCGGCATCAATTTGCTGCTCAATTACGACAACGGCTGCCTGTCCGACTGCGCCTACTGCGGGCTGGCGCGCACCCGCCCCGGCGACTACGAAGACAAGTCTTTTATCCGCGTGGATTGGCCGTTGTTCACGACCGATGCCGTGGTGGAGCGTATGGCCCGCTACGAAGACAAACTCACCCGCCTCTGCATC
>CAYVDV010000304.1:1615-6922 GCA_964450465.1 uncultured Saprospiraceae bacterium | reverse complement strand
TAATTTGACAAATTTGTCTAGCAGTGCATCTACTGCAGCGGCTAATGCAAAGGCAGCAGAGCAAGAGGCTGTTCTCAAAGCTCGACAAGATAGAGAGATAGCTTTAAATCTGAAGCATGCTATTCGTATGGTGGAGGTGACAGAAGAAGCTAATCGTCTAGTAAAGTCTGCCAAACTAGAAGGCCTGTTTAGGATGTATCAAGAGGTAGAGACTGCCTTGAATGCATCTGGTGCTGCGCAAATAGCTGCTGAGATAGCTATGAAAGAGAAGTACGGCACAGCTGTAGTTGAGATGATTAAGCTGAATTCTTCGAAAGAGATTCGTGCTATTATTGAAGCTAGAGAAGCGGCAGCAATTGCGTCTAAAGCAGGTGTCGCAAGTATGGCTATTCTGGGTGTGTCTCCTACAGGTCATCTGATGGACACAGCAACAACTAGAACAATAGGCTCAGCTCCTGCTGCTCCTGCCCCAGTTACTAATCCTATTCATCCTAAAGCGATAGGTGACACCAATACGCTGAATGCTGCAACCATAGCTTTGACAGGTAGCCATGCTAAGTTAAATGACGGTCTGCGAGGCCTTGTCCAAGGTCTTGGGATGTACAGCGTAACACTGTCATCTATTCTGCCGATGGTGGCTGGTATGGCAGTTGGCGCAGGCTTGAAGCATATGATCGATCAAGGACGTGATCTGGAGTATCAGATGACGTTTATTGCAAAACTGACAGATGGAGCAGTAATCTCTGTAGAGCAGTTTTCTAAGGCGATGGAAGGGTCGCAACTTACAACTAAGCAAGGGGCCGAAGGCTTACGAGCTTTGGCGCAAGCAGGGTTGTCTGCAGAGGATTCTCTGACAGCTTTGCCTAACGTAATGAATTTAGCCGTAGTGGGAGAGATGCAGTTAGGTGCTGCTGCTCTGGTGGCTACAGGCATTATGCACGCCTTTAACTTGCAGCTGACTGATATGCCTCACATCATAGATGTGATGACAAAGGCTGCTGCCGTTTCAAACACATCTGTTGAAGGCATGTCAACAGCCATCAAGACTGCATCTGTTGTGTCTGATCAGTTTGGTGTGAGCCTGGAAGAGATTTCGGCAGGTTTGGTTGTGATGGCTAAGCGAAACATTGAGGGTACATCTGCCGGTACCGCAATGAAGAACTTTATTACGAATCTCGCATCAACAACACCTGTAGCAGCTGCCAGGATGAAGCAGTTAGGTCTTGATGTGTATGATGCTGAAGGCAATCTTAAAAAGATGTCTCAGATTGTTCCTGAGTTGGCTACAGCATTCACAGGTTTAAACGAAAAGACCAGAAATGCAGCGCTGAAGGACTTGTTTAACGAGCGCGGGCGTCGCGCAGCTGCGGCAATGATTTCTGATTTAGAGCTGTATGGCTCTACTTTAGACACCCTCAAAGATAAGTCAGATAATTTTGCAGTATCTGTAGTCAACGCTCTGGACCACACAGTCACAGGGCAGATGAAAAGTATATCCAATGCTTTTTCACTTAGCATGGATAAGGCGTTTTCAGAGACTGGTAACGCCTGGAGCAACCTGTTGGCGCGGTTTGAGGAAGGTGCGAAGAGCAACGGATTGCGCGAATTCGCTGTAAACCTGTCCAATGCAGCTGTAGCGCTTGTAGATAATGCCGGGAAGATTGCGGCTATTGGGGCTACTGCAGCCGCTGCAGCCTTGGTGTGGAATACTTATTCAACTGCAGCAACAGCTGCGACGGCAGCTGCAGCGGCTGCAAATCCTACACTTGCCACTACTGTAGTAACACTTGAGGCCCAAGCTGTTGCAGCTGCTAACGCTGCAACAGCTACAGGAGTGCTAAGCACTGTACTCGCAAGAATTTTCTGGCCTGTCGCCATAGTAACTGCTTTGTATTTAGCTTATAAGACACTAGCTGAGAGTGTCGATGAAGCAGCTGAAGCAGCTAAACGCAGGAACAGGGAGTCAGACGATACTATCGCTAAATTGCGCTCAGAGACTGAAAGAATTAATGAAGAAAATGCAGCACTGGTTATACAGATTAACGAGCACATCAGTCTAGCTGAAGCTGTTAAAAAGGTTAAGTCTGCAAAAGGGGAGTTGGCTGCTCAAGACCGGCTGGGTGCAATTTCTGCAGCTGAGAAAAAATTAGCAGATCTTAAAGCCGCTCCTGACCCTGGGGGTGTGGATACGTGGAAATATTTAGCTAAAATAAATGAGGCTCAACAACAGCTAAATAATCTTCGTAAAGAGCATGCGGATTTTTTAGCCAATGAGGCAAAGCAGGCTCCTGAACGAGAAGCTCTTAATGTAGCTAGTAGCGTTAAGCATCAACTTAGCACTATAAAAGAGATTGACGATGCTCTAGTCCTAAAGAACAAAAACCTTCAAAGCTACATTGATAAGATTGGAAATACCAATCCTGCTCTCACAGCCAAATTAACTGCAGCGCAGAGCAGCTTGACTGCTTTTGGGTCTGAAATAAAGCGGTTAAACACAGCTGCCGGTGCGTCAAAACTTGCTGAAACTACGTCTAAGCTGTCAGGCAGCATTGCTGTTTTAGCGCAAAATGCTCGTGCAGCAATCTCTTCAGCAGACAAACTGTTAGAGTCTAAGGATTCGCCTGCTAACGCTCTACGTCCCCCGCATGTAGAGCAGGTTAAGGTAGAGACTACTAATATAGTAGAAGAGATGGCTAAGCGGAATAAGTTGGTACTGGATGCGCAAAAAGCAGCGATATCCGACCGTAAAGCTATCTTGGATGCAGAACTTGCTGCCAATCTTATTAGTCAGGCTGAGCATGATGCTCAAGTAGTTGATTTACAGAAAAAGGGTGCTGAGGCTGAGATTGCTGAAATTATTAGGCAGCAAGAAGTTCGTGTAGACGCTTATATAGAGGCCAATAAGGCTATTACAGAGGCTCAACTAAAGTTTAATGCTTTAAATGCTGGTAATGCTGCAGCTATTAAGAAAAATGATGCTCAGATTGCGATTGCTAGAGCAAATGCTACTAATAAGTATGTGACAGATTATTTGACTTCTGAGAGAGCGGTAGCAACTATTCGGGAAAAGCTGGCAACGGATACTAGAAGAGCTGAAATTAAGCACCAAGAAGATTTGCAAAAGATTCGTCAAGAGGGCCTAGATTGGTTAGACTCAGAGACTGCTTTGCGCGAGAAGAATGCTAGGGCAGCAGCAAATGCATCCGCTGTTCGTACAGCAAACCCGCTGCAAGGAGCTATTCTTGAGGCAGAGTACACCGAGTTTGAAAGGCTGACCGCTAACGCCAATAAGTATGATGCAGAAATTAAGAAACTGCAGAAGAGCGTAGATGAGTATAATGAAGCTGAAGCCTTAAGAATTTCTCTTGATAACCAAAAAACCGACTTAGATATTGAGCGATTCAAGGAAAATGATAAAGCTCTGGAGAGGCTGGACCGACTCAAGAAATATAAGGCGGATCTTGAAGACGGTATTTCTGTACAAGTTAAGGTTAAAGGTGCAGAGGCTGCCAGCATATTTATTGAGAAAGAGGCTGTTCGCCTGCGTGATGGCCTTACTGATGCCATTATGAGTGCTGGTAAGGATGGTGGGGAAGGTCTGCGCAAGTTTCTTCAAGAGGAGTTGCTGGCTAAACCTTTCCGCATGGAGATTCAGGCGCTGGTGCAACCTATTGCACAAGGGATGTCCAATCTTATCTGGGGCGGCGGCACAGGGTCGGCTGCTGGAAACATAGCGTCTTCCGTTGGTAATGCGTTTGGGTTGAAAGATGCGTTCAATGCTGCTTCGTTAGCTGCCAGTAATTTTGGTACAGCTGCCATGAGTAGTATAAGTGCGATTACCAGTGGGTCGGTATCATTCACTCAAGCGATGAGCGCTGCAGGTTCAACAATAACCTCTGGTCAGTGGGCATCAGGATTGGGTCTTGGTGCAGGTACAGCTTTGCCGTACGTTGCAGGAGCTGTCGCTATCGGCAAATTGGTTGACAGCCTGAGCAGTATAGGTAGTGTTTCTTATAGAGGCTCTAATCTTGTAGGTAGGGCTACTGGTGCTGGAGCGTTCTCTGGGTCAGTGCGCAGCGACTTCGAACAGAAAGATGGCGGTTGGGGTTGGGTTACTGGCTCGTCGCACATGAATGCAGAGTGGAAGAAGCTAGACCCAGCTGTAGCTCAGTACATGAGTGCTGTCAACGAGTCTGTGGTTGGTAGTGTTAAGAATCTAGCCAAATCGCTCGGACTGTCAGTAGATGCTGTTGATAATTTCAGCAAGCAGATTGAGTTCAAACTTGATGGGCTTGACGCTCAAGGCATGAAGAGTGCTATAGATAAAGCATTCTCTGGAATGGCTGATGATATCTCCAATTTTGCGTGGGGTGACTTCCTGCTTCCGTTGTCACAAGATGGAGAGACTTTCGCAGCTACGTTGCAACGACTAAGCTCCGATTTACTTACAGTTAACAACCTTCTTGCTGTGTTTGGTAAGCCTTTATTCGAGGCCACTCCGAAAGGAGTGCAAGACATGGAGAGGTTTGTCGCCAGTCTTGGAGGTTTGAGTAAATTTACAGAGTTATCAAACACACTGTTGACGGTAAATGATGTACTGCGCTCATTCAATTTAACACTGTACAACATATCTGTTGAAGGTGCGCAAGCGGCCAAGGTTTTGGTTGATTCCGTAGGAGGTTTGCAGCAGTTCACTGGGCTGGCAACTACATTGGAGAAGGTAAATGATGTGTTGCTGGAGTTTGGTCAAAAGCCGTTTGACATCTCTCTTGAAGGTGCTAAAGCTGCAGCTGAATTAGCCAGAACTGCTGGAGGGACTGATAGGTTTGTCTCTCTTGCCGCAGATTTGAAAAAAGTTAATGATGGTCTGGATAAGTTGGGTAAGCCTTTACAGGCTATTTCTGTTGCTGGTGCTGTGGCTGCCCACAGCATGTTAAAGACCGTAGAGCTTCAGGTGCAAGCTCAAGAGAAAGCTGAGAGACTGGAGGCTAGTTATACAAACTACGTCAACAGTCTGTCTACTACTGATGCGTCGTCTATTTCAAATCTCCAGACTGCATTCGCAAAAGCACTGTCTGCAGTGACTGCAACAATTCCCTCTATTAAGGGACCATCTGACTTGGCTAGTGTATCCCAGAGCCAGTATTCTGGCTTTAGTGACGCACAACGGACAAAATTGGATGCAGCAGCGACTGCCTATAAAAATCTCAATAGTGCTATCGACTCTGCCAAGAAGTCTGCAGAGTCAGCAGCTAAGACTGCTAAAGATTCTGCAGATGCTGCGCTTAAGGCTTATCAAGATGCACT
>CAYVDV010000304.1:0-1515 GCA_964450465.1 uncultured Saprospiraceae bacterium | reverse complement strand
CACAACTGTACAGAATTCAACAGCTGCTCTTGATGGTGCTCTTAGTCTAGTGCCAGGAATAGCAGAGCTGTTCGATACAATACATGCAGGTCTGATAAAACTTCCTCCGGTTCTGCAGCAATTAAGCTCAGCTGTAGTCGGGGTCGGTTCTGCTGCAAGCGGTGCCGCAGGCGGAGTAACTGCATTTGGTATGGCTGCTGCCGCTGCAGGAACGGCTGCTGCTGCAGCAACCGGCCCGGTTACAGCTGCAGGGTCAGCATTCACCACTGTAACTCCAGCGGCAGCCGCAGCAGGGGCCGCGCTTACTGCTTTGGGGGCCGCATTCAATACGGCTGCTGCTGCTTTGAATAGTTTGACCGGCACGTTTGGCGCTGCGTCTTCGGCACTTGACGGGCTGAATGCGGCATTCGCAGCAGCAGCTTCTGGCCTTGGCGCCTTGACTTCTGCCATGTCCGGTGCAGCCGGTGCAGGTGCATCTCTCGCAGGATCGCTTAGCGGTGTAAGCACAGCACTGTCAGATATCGCTGGCGCTGCATCAGGCGCTGCTGGCAGTATCTCCGCAGCAGCCTCCAGCCTGTCCTCGGCAGCCAATGCAGCAGCCGTAGTGCAGACCTCGGCACCAACACCCACGACTGTTACAGCTGCTACTGGCGGAGAGGTTCGTGGCCCAGGTACAGGTACAAGCGATAGCATTCCGGCAATGCTCAGTGACGGTGAATTCGTTATCAAAGCCAGCAGCGTTGCCAAATACGGAACAAAATTCTTGGCCTCCTTGAATGCTGGCACACTTAAACCTACTGTTCACAGGTTCAGCGGCACACCTGTAAGCGGAGGAGGCGGTGCAGGTGGTAGTGAGGTGGCGGACAATGCTTCAGCACAGGCTCTGTTACTTGGCCTGCAAACATTTTCAAGTGTTATTACAGAGATGGGTGGGACATTCCAAGTGTTCCGCAACGCTGCTTCAGAGGTTACAGGTGTAGCTACTACTACAGCTGATGCGTTTACCAAAGCTGTTGATGCGTTGAAAGGGGTTGGTGTTAATACTCAAGGGTTGGATGCTGAAGGTGTTAAGATTGCAGTCCTTAAGATACTTGAAGCTAATAAACCTACATACAATCCACAAACTAAACTGTTTGAGTTTACATCTGCTCAGTTGAAGGTTTTGGAACCACTGGCTAGGGCTGTAGGATCATTGGACATAGTGCTCAAAACCTTGGCAGAGCAGCAGCCCTGGAAAGACAAACAAGCTGTACTTGGCGGGAAGACTACAGATCGTGGCTTGGCTTTACAGAAGGATTTGGAAGGTACTACAAATAGCGCTACTAGAGCACTAATTGTGCAAACGTATCGACAGGAAGATCTGAAAACAGCTACTGACAAGGCCGCTGAGTTTAGTGTTAAATTGGCTACAGCTACCGAACGGTTTGATACAAGTGCATCTGAGGCTTTGCAACGTAATATTGACCTGAAGGACACTATTAGCAGTGTTGCTACGGCTACTGAGGCACTGAGTGG
>CAYVDV010000303.1:0-6952 GCA_964450465.1 uncultured Saprospiraceae bacterium | reverse complement strand
CAGTTGTTTCGTTCAATTTCTTGTTTTGCCTTGAAAAGAACCGTTTTTTCACCGAATGACACAGAAAAACATCGACGAAAGCGCGATCATGCAATTGCAACAACTGTTTTAGGGTGTTTTATTCAAATTTCCACCATGATTCCCACGCTTGGAATAGCCGTCCCCGTGGCATTTCCCAGTTGTTTCAGCCGGTAGCGCTGTTCGTTTAGCGGCGCATCCGGATTTTCGATGACGCCGCCGCCGATGGGTCTGCCGTCGGCGTCCGTTGGCCGGTCGAGGATAAGGTTGGGCAGCAGGACAGCGTTGCCCGTCAGGTTCTCTATATCGAGATACAGGTTCAGGCTCCAGCGCTTGAAATACCAGCGCTTGTCGATGCGCAGGTCAAGGGTATTGCTGGCATTTGCACGCAGCGTATTCAGCCGGCTGTAGTCGGGGATTCCCCGGGCATTCACATCCCAGTTCGCCACCAGGGCGGAAGCATCGGAAAATGGCGTGTAGGGCAGCGCGGACTGGAAGCGCCAGTTGATGCCCGCCTCCCAGTTTTTGCCGAATTTTTTGCCCAGAGCCAGGTTGGCGATGTGTCGGGCATCCCAGGAGGAGGGTACGTAGTTTCCGTTTTTGTCTTCAAATTCGCTCCAGCCAAGGGTATAACTGGCAATGCCGTAAAAGCCCTTGAACAGGCGCTGCTGGAAGAGCAGCTCCAGCCCATAGGCCCGTCCGGCGCTGCGCGAAACGGCCGGTTCGTTGCCGATGATCCCGAAGTCGCCGCCCAGGTTTGCCAGCGTGAGGCTGTCGCGCAGCAGGAACGGATAGTTAGCGTATTGCTTGAAATAGGTCTCCAGACTGATCCTGGAATTGGATGCGGTGTTCCAGGCCAGCCCGGCCACCACATGATCGGCCCGGATGAAACCGATACGGTTTGCTTTATTGATGAAGGTCCCGTTTTCCTGGTAACCCAGAATGGTATAGGGCGGGAGTTGGAAAAAACGCCCGGTATTGAAGTTGAACGAAACGGCGTCCGAAAAGGCATAGGCCAGCGAAAAGCGGGGCGAGAACTGCTTCAGCGGGTTGTTCATCTCGTCCGAGTAGCTGTTGCCGTCGAGGCGGAAACCCAGCGACACGATGAGGCGTTCACCCTTGTAGTTGCGGCTCAACTGTCCGAAGAGGGCGTATTTGCCCATGCTGAATTCGGAGGCATAGTCCACTGTTTGCGCCCCGGAGGACGTGAAGACCCTGTTGAAGGTGCGGTTGTTGTATTTTACCCGTTCATAGCCAGCGCCGTAATTGAATTTGTACGAACCGGTGCGCAGGGTATTTTCGATGCGCAACTTATTTTCTATTTCTTGTGAACGGTAGCGCAAAACCAGATTGTTCTCCGTGCTTGCGTCATTCCGGAAGTACTTTTCCGCCTCGTTGTTCAGCATGTTGCGGCTGAGAACGACAGTCCAGTAGCCGTGATCGCCGTAGTGTTTGTAAACGAGACCGTTGGTATAATTCCACTGCGGGGATACGGGCAGGTTGTCGAGCAGGTACTGTTGTTCCTCTGTCTTGTTGGCGTCTGTATTGAGTTCGAACTGGTCAATAGCGCCCAGGCCGACGAAATACAGTTCGTTTTTTTGGTCGAACTTGTGTTTCACTTTTGCCTGGAAATCGTTGTAGGTCGGCAAAAACGGCAGTTCCAGTGCCCGGAAAAGGAATTGGAGGTAGGAGCGCCGCGCCGAGAGCAGGTAGGTCGTTTTTTCGCCGATGGGTCCGTCAAGGGTTAGCCCGGCATCGGAGGCGCCGAGCATAAACGTTGCGCCGGTGCGGTCGCTGCGGCCGTCCGTTTGGTTGAAATTGAATACCGAGCTGAGCGTGTTTCCCCGGTTGGCCGGAAAGGCGCCCGAGTAAAAGTCAACTTCCCGGATAAAATTCACATTGATCAGGCCGACGGGCCCGCCGCTGCTGCCCTGGGTGGCGAAGTGGTTGATATTGGGCACTTCCACGTCATCGAGGTAAAAGCGGTTTTCGTTGGGGGCGCCGCCCCGGATGATCAGGTCATTGCGAAAGCTCGCCGAAGTCGTCACGCCGGGGAGGGTTTGGACCACTTTGGAAATATCGCGGTTTGCGCCGGGGTTGCGCTGGATTTCCGCCACGCCGATGGTGCGCAGACTCAGGGGGCTTTCCTCGGTTTTTTTGAACGCCGAGGCTTTCACCACAACTTCCTGCAAGCCTTCGCTTTGTTCTTCCAGTTGGAACTCGACAAAGACCGGCCTGGCGTTGGTTACCTGGATCTCAAACCGGGTTGCGTCCCGGTAGCCGAGGAAACTCGCCCGCAGGTCGTACAGGCCAGGAGTGAGCTCTGTAAGGGCAAAATTGCCGTTCTCATCTGTGGTGGCGCCTTTGTTTGCGTTGAGTACAAAAATGGTGGCAAAGGGGATGGGCGCGTTCGTGAGCGCATCGGTTACAGTTCCCCGGATAGTGCCGGTTTGTGCGAACAGGAAAGCGGGGGCCAGCAACATGGCCGGCGCCAGTAAGCGTACAAGTATTTTCATTTTGTCAGAATCTATCCGCCGCCGTACAACCGGGGCCGGAGCGCGTACAAAACCTCCGGCTGGCGGAAGATGTTCACCAGATCCCTCTTTTTTCTACCTCGTCAACCGACGAAAGTTTGGCCAGGTAATGGTAGCAAACATCTGGGGGGCAAAGTTTTCAGTATTGCTTCAGCGCCTTTTTCCCGGCTTTATACCCAATGTCAAAAATTTCATCGGCTTTCAGGAGGTCAAAGGTGCCGTATTCTGCGAGCGGCTCCGGGCAAATAGTAATGGCGCAGTGGCTGAATTTGTGGGCTACATCCCGCGCAACGCTCAGCTGGTAGGCACGCTCGGCGATATCCAGACCGGAATCGAAGGCTTTGGCAGGCATTTTGCGTAAGAGCACCGGATTGACGTATACGCCGATCAGCTGTTCGCATTGATCGAGCAGGGGTTCCACGGGAAAGTTGTTCATAATCCCCCCATCGGCATAAAGGGTGCCCTCTATTTTGACCGGTGTAAAGACAAGGGGGTAAGCGGCAGAAGCCAAAATGGGCCGGATCAGTTGCCCGGAAGAGAAGATACGGCTGCGACCGTTCTCAATATCGGTAGCAGTGATATACAGCGGCTTTTTCAAGGCCTCAAAGCTGTCTTCGGGGAAATAGCGCGTAAAGACCGGCACAAACTGGTCCGAATCAATAAATCCGGCTTTCCGGTGCCCGATCAGCGACCACTTGAACATCGCCGGATTTTCAAAAAGCTCCAGCACCGTTGCCCAGGAATGACCGCCGGCATACAGGCTTCCGGCAATAGCCCCTGCGCTTGCGCCGGCTACTACCCCGGGTTCAATGCCATGCTCCTCCAATGCCTTGATAACCCCGGCATGCGCGGCTCCGCGCATGCCGCCACCGGAAAGCACCAAGCCCCATTTATATTTTTTCATGACCTGATTTTATTGTCAAATATACATGGTTAGGACTGTTGTCTATTTTTTATAAACAAACCCGTCCTCCAGCCGAACATAACAGGTTTTTCCCGCCGGGTCTTTGATCCTGGCCACACCCGTTTGCGCTGTACCGTCGGTTCCATGCACTTGCTCATGCCGGGTCAATAATAGATTCTCCCCGCCGCTATATCCTCCCAGGGAACGGACGTATTGTCCGTCGCAGTGAAAAATATGCAACCAATTGGGGCCGCGGGATAACAGGTAGGGCGTAAAAAAACGCGGAATGGATGCTTGCTCAAAGTCGCGTTTTGCCGCTTCGGGGGCATTTTTCCCTATCTGGAAATCGCTCTTCGTAACGATCGGGTTGTCGGTTTTTTGGAGAATGATTTCCAGGTCGGGAGTAAAAATAAAGAGATCTTCCCCATCCCGGAGCTCAAATCCGGCGCCCTGACCGAGCATGCCGCCATTTGGCGCCAAATGGCGATATCGCAGAGGCAATATTTCCCGGCCGTCGGCGGCGGCGTACAGCCCGGACAAACCGTTTTGCGTGACGATCAGGCAGTTGGTGCCCTGCACCGGGAGTATCCTGTCGTATTCCGGGGGGAAAAGCAGTTTGCCACCCGGGCCGACCCAGCCAATGCGCTTGTCTTTTTCCAGGCGGAAACTCCCGAAACCGGCATAGTCAATTTTGCCGTCTTTAAGCCGGTACAATTCGCGGTGCTGCCGGTCGGCAATGCCGGTTTCGTCCCCGTCAAAGAAAATGTACAGCGAATCGTTGGCCCGTTTATAGCCGGGGTATGGCGGCAGGTCCAGCGTATCCCCCCGGGTGGTTTGGACAGCAACCGCTTCGCCGTCTTTGACAATTGCCACGCCACCCGGGTAAAAAGCCGTCACCCGGTTAGAGGGTAGTTCGCGCACGATAAGGCCGGTTTGTTCGTCCTGCAAAAGCCAGACCCAGGGGTATTGCGCGGGATCTTTTAAAACGACGGAGTATCGTTCGTCCAGCGGCGTCCAGGCGTATTCGTTTGGGAGCAGGGTTGCGTTTCCGGCGGCGTCGATCTTGTAGTACCGGACCTTTCCATCGGCATAGGTTTTCCCGCGGCACAGGTCTGGATTCACAGTTGTTTCCACTTCGTGGAACAGAAAATCCGTCTGGCTGCCGGTTTTCAGGTCGCGCAGAGCGCAGAAGCCATTCGGGTGGAAGAGCATGACCTTGGTCGGGCTGAGCGAGGTGCAGTTCCAGTTGGGCTCCACCACGGGGTTGCCTTCGCGATCGAGCAGGGTAAACAAACCGTCTTCGGTCATGACCTTGAGAAAGCCATACAGGGCCGTTCGGTTAAAAGCCGACCCAAAGCGCGAATATCTTTCCGGGTGAAGGTGTTCGTGATCCGGCAGAAACCAGGACCGGAAAGGCTGACGCGTACTTTTATGCAGAAAAAAATAGCGGTCTTTTTCGATCCGCGGCACTTCAGCAATGGCATCGCTGCCAGATACAACCTCTTTCTGTACGGGTTTCAGATATCCGCCGGCAGCGTCCCGAATACTGGTAAGGTAATGATCGACGCCGGTAAAATCATTGCCTAACATTTCTGCCCCGCGACGCATGGCATCCATCGACGGGTAATCGCAGGGCAGCACCTGATTTCCCTGCACATCATAGAGCGACCAGCGGCCGTTCCGCTTTGCCAGGAAATACCCCAGGTCGCTTTGCGGCATCTCAATGTCTTCAAACCCGGGCTTCAGCAATACCTTTCCCTGGTAATTGCAGATGCCGTATAGATTGCCTTCCAGATAAGGGATCAGTAATTCGGCCTGTACCGCCGGGTCAGGCGCGGTGAAAGACAGGTGTTTGAAGGGCGGGGGCTGCGTTGCGGTGGGTTGACCCGCGCAATAAAAATTTAAGGGCAGGAGCGCAATAAAAGCAGCAAGATGCAGAAGTTTGGTCATTATTGATCGGAGTATTTGGGTCCGGGTACTTAACAACAGGTGGGGATAAAAACAGGGCACTCAGGGTGAAATTCTCAGTGCCGACAGCACCACTGCCACAATCCCCTCCAGCGCTTTCGGGTCCGGGTTCATCTTGCCCACTACCCGAATGCCATTCAGGCTGCTGAATACAAAGCGGGCGAGCGACTGGGGTGCCTGTGTAGTTGTGATGGACCCGTTTTGCTGCCCCTCCTGAATTAACCACTCCAGAGCACGTTCGATCTCACGCTGGTTTTCTGCTGCAATCTGTGCAATCTCAGGATCTTGATTGACCAGTTCCATGGCGGCATTGACCATAAAACAGCCTTTATGCTCCCGGTCATTCAGCGTGTCTTTTGCTGTTTTTTCCAGCAATTGACGAATGATTGCCAGCGGCTCGCCCCGCTGGTGAAGAAAACGCACTACCGCTTGTGTCTGATCCGCCCGGTAGCGCTGCAGAGCCTTGATGAACAGCGTCCGCTTGTCGCCATAGGTATCGTACAGGCTGGCGCGGTTAATGTTTAGCGCATCCACCACATCCTGAATGGATGTGGCATGATACCCCTGCCGCCAAAATAGTTCCACTGCCTTGTTGAGCAACTGTTCTTCATCAAATGCCTTTGGTCGCGCCATTGCAAGCAATTTATCCGGAAAAATTCCGGGGTTTGACAAATAACCCTGCTGTCGAAACCCCGGAATTCCGGACAAAGGTACCGTAATGGAATGATTATTCCAAAATAAGGCAAAAAAAATCAGATCAGTACAGGATTGACATTCACGCCGCCGTCAATATTGTATTCCGCGCCCGTGATAAACCAGGCATCGTCGGAAGCCAGGAAAGTAACGAGTTTGGCGATGGCTACCGGTGTGCCAAACTGCTTCAGCGGCACCCGGCTTTGCATGGCGTCTGCAAAAGCCTGCAGGTCCGGTGCGGGCAAACCGGCTTTTTCGAAAATCGGTGTGGCTACCGGGCCGGGATTCACGGCGTTCACCCGGATTCTGCGTGGTGCCAGCTCTGTAGCAGCCGTACGGGTAAAAGAGTTGAGTGCAGCCTTACTGGCGGCATAGATCGAGGTGTTGGCCATACCGGTGTAAGCGTTCACAGAGGAGAGGTTGATCACCGAGGCGCCTTCGTTCAGGATGGGCAAAAACTTTTGCAGGGTAAATACCGCTCCCTTGAAGTTGATATCCATCTGGCTGTCGTACACCTCCTCCGAAATGTATTCCACCGGTGCCGGCATGAATATCCCTGCATTGACAAAGAGAATGTCCACCGTTCCGAAACGGCGCTTCACCTCTGCCACCAGATTGTCCAGATCCGACAGGTTCGCCTGATCGGCTACAATGCCGGTAGCCCCCAGTTCGGTAGCGGCCTCGGCTACTTTTTTCGGGTTGCGCCCCGTAATGATCACTTGTGCACCATTGGCGATGAATTCTTCCGCGGCCGCATAGCCGATTCCGCTGTTACCACCTGTAACGACGGCTACTTTACCTTGTAACTTGTTCATAATACATTTTATTGGTTGAA
>CAYVDV010000302.1:0-7020 GCA_964450465.1 uncultured Saprospiraceae bacterium | reverse complement strand
CGTGTCTTTTTCCGGGCTCCATTCCACTTTTATACTGTCGATGGGCACAAACGGCAGCATGGTTGTTTTACCGCTGATGGTTTTCCCGTCCGGCATCGTGATGTTCAGGGTGTACGCCACACCCGGTGTTGCCGGCACCAGATTTTGACCGGTGTAATTGAATATTTTCAGCGGCGATAATTCAACCGAAAGCTGGTTGTAAAGCGTGTCCACCTGATTGTTGTAGGCAATGGTCACCGTGGCGTCGTCGAGCAGGGTTTTGGACAAAAAGGAAGAATCCAGTCCAAACGGATCAAAAAAGCCGTAGCTCTGCGAAAGCAACAGGCGAAAAGGCTTGCCCGGCTCCAGATAGCATTCCACGACAGGCTGCCGGTCATATACCGGGAGTTCAATATTGACCTCTTTTTCCAGATTGCAGGCAACCAGAAAAAGCAGGAAGGCCGTCGGAAGGAGAAATGGTATGTTTTTCATGGTCGATTGCTCTTTTTGCAGTTCCAAAGCTTAAAACTTGAAGTTCCAGGTCACGGAAGGCAGGATCGGGAACAGAGATACCTGCCGGGCACTGATGGATGTAGGGATTTCAATGGTTTGTCCGTCCTGGCCGACTTTTTCCAGTTCAGGCTCGAGGAAGATGAAATAGGGGTTGCGGCGGTCGGTAGCGTTGTAGATACTGATGGTCAGGTCCTGCTCGCTGCGGCGGGTTTTCCACTTGTACACGATGCCCAGGTCGATGCGCATGTAGGGCGGGTAGCGGAACGTATTCCGGTCGCCGTACACCGGCACTACGGCTTGAAAGGGCGCCCCGGCTACGTCCTGGAAAGTAAAGCGCCCCAGGGGAAGCCAGCTGACATAGCCGGAGGTATATACCCCGGTGGCGGTGAGTTGCCATTTGCGCGTCAGGTTGTACAGCGCGACGATACTGAGGTTGTGCCGGGTATCGAAACGGGGTGGATAATAACGCCCGCCGTTGATATCGGTAAAGTCGCCCCGCTTGACCCAGGCAAGCGTATAGCCGATCCAGCCAGTGAGGCGGCCGTCTTTTTTCTCGATCTCCAGTTCCAGGGGGCTGAACGCATAGCCCCGGCCGATCGCCAGTTCGCCTTCCAAAGCGTCGTTGCCAAAGAGTTCGGCGCCGTCGATAAAGTCCACCTGGTTTTGCAGCCATTTGTACCAGGCTTCCCAGGTGACGAGCCATTGATCGCGGTAAAGCCAGGAGGTTCCGATGGCAAGCTGATCGCTGATCTCCGGTTTAACCCCTTCCGTAGTCGGATACCAGATATCGGTGGGCAGGGAAAGGCCGCTGCTGGCCAGCAGGTGCACGTACTGGTTCATCCGCGAATAGGAGCCCTTGAACGACCAGCGGTCGGTAATGGCATAATTGGCCGACACCCTGGGTTCGAGATTGGCATAGAAGGCAGGGTTATTCTGAAAAGCGGAAAGCCGGAGGCCGTAATTAAGTTTGAGGCGCGGCGTGGCGGCCCACTCGTCGGCAAAATACAGCCCGTATTCCATGCCGTTGTAGTCTTGTCCCGACTCGAAATTGATCTGCCCGTCGTCGCTGCCAAACTTCAGGCGGGCAACCGCAAACTCGTGGTAGGTGGCGTTGGCGCCGAAGCGGATCGTATGCTGGTTATTGGGCTGGTAGTAATAGTCAATCTTGGTATTGACGTCTTTTACGTTGGAACCCAGATTGAAAGAGAATCCCTGCAAAATATTGCGGATCCGGTAGCGGTAGTCCGAAAAGGTAAAAGTGGCGTTGGAAAACAGCCGTGAGCCGTAAACGTGGTTCCAGCGCGCGGTGCCGGTGGCATTTCCCCAGTCGAACAGGAAGTTGAAACTTTCATTTTTAAAGGTAAAAACATCCCGGCCGAAGTATCCGCTCAGGTACAGGCGGTCTTTTTCCGACAGGGTGAAGTTCACCTTGGTATTGAGGTCGTAGAAATAATAATCGGGAATCGGGTTGTAATCGGGATTGTCTTTATTGGCGCGGTTGATCCCGCGCGTGATCAGGTCGGCGTACGTGCGCCGGCCGCTGACGATAAACGAGGATTTATCCTTTTGGATCGGTCCCTCCAGGGTAAGGCGGCTGGAAATAAGCCCCAGGCCGCCCGTAGCGTCGAAGGACTTGTTGTTCCCTTCCTTCATACGCACATCGATGACGGAGGAGAGCCGTCCGCCGTATTGGGCCGGAAAGCCGCCTTTATACACCTTCAGATCCTTGACGGCATCGGAGTTGAACGTACTGAAAAAACCGAACAGGTGGTTGGCGTTGTACACCACCGCTTCGTCCAGCACGATCAGGTTCTGGTCGCCCCCGCCCCCGCGTACGAAGATCCCGGTAGTGCCTTCCGAACCCGCAGTAATGCCGGGCTTGAGCTGAAGGATCTTGATCACATCCACCTCGCCAAACAGGGCCGGCAGCGCCTTGGCTTCCCGGGCGTTGAGGGTGGTGACGGACATTTCCGTACTTTTTACTTTTTCCTCCAGAGGATTATCCGCCCGGATCACCACTTCCTCCAGCACCTCACCCTGGGGACGCAACGCCACATCGAGCGTCAGGGAGCCTGCAACAGGCTTGATCCGGCGAAAAGCCGCCTCGTAACCCAGATAGTTGTACCGCAGGGTAATGGAGTCCGGTCCGGCCGGCAGAGTGAACGAATAGAATCCGTATTCATTACTCACATTGCCTTTTTGCAGACCCACGGCCTCCACCGTAGCGCCAATCAGCACTTCTCCGTTATCGGCATCGGTGAGACGTCCGCTGATGGAGAGGTTTTGCGCAGCCAGACCGTGCGCGCCAAGACAAGAAACAAGGACAACAAGAGCATTTTTACGTAAGTTAAGTCGCGGTTTCATCCAAAGGAGTTGAAACGATCAGTGAGTAAAAGCCATTTCAAAAATGGCGTTGGGTTAACTGGAAATCAGAATGGCCTGTAAACAGGCTGTAGCGAATAATGTTCGGCAAACAAAGCTGCCCATGGGCAAACAATGGATTTTAATCGACCAAAAAGAATACCGGCTAGACTTTGCAGGAACCGGTTTGGGTTGCAGTGGATCCATTGTTTAACATAAATTTGGTTTTTGCTTAAACGATACCTCCCAAACCAAATTTCCAACGCAACCGATATTTAAACGACTGGCGCTATTTCCTCAACCAACAGTCTTTTCTGCTGCCGGCCTCCGGTTCAATGTTGCGCCGTACCTTTGCCCGCCCGATCGTTCACCCTTTTACGCGAATACTTTGGATTACTGGAAATACATGCTGCGCTGCACACCGGAAACGGCCGAAATCCTGCTGGCCTTCCTGGGCGATACGCCTTTTGATACATTTGAAGAAACAGCCGAAGGATTGCATGCCTACTTGCCGGCTGCACCCGCAGGGCAACAGGAAGCAGTGGAACAGCGCCTGCAGGAACTGCAGCAGCAGTTCGACCTGCAATGGGAAAAAGCGTTTTTGCCCGGCCAGAACTGGAACGAGATCTGGGAGTCCAATTTCCAGCCTGTCGTCGTCGAGGATTTTTGCGCGGTGCGCGCCGATTTCCACCAACCCGTCGCTGGTGTGCAATACGAACTCGTCATAAATCCTAAAATGGCTTTCGGCACCGGGCACCACGAAACGACCTGGATGTGCCTGCGGGCCCTGCGCGAGCTGCCCTGCCGGGGCGCCCATCTGCTCGACTACGGCTGCGGCACCGGGGTCCTGGCCATTCTGGCTGCCAAATTGGGCGCAACCCGGGTAGAAGCCGTCGATATCGAAGAAGAATCCTATCGCAACACGCTGGAAAACAGCGCCATCAACAAGGTGCCGGAGCAAATCACTGCCCGCTGCGGCACACTCGACGCGGTACAGGGCCGGGGCTTCGACGGCATACTGGCCAATATCAACCGGAATGTAATCCTGGAATCGCTGCCCCGGCTGGCCGGATTATTGCGCCCAGGCGGCTGGCTGCTGGTCTCCGGGATCCTGGAACAAGATGGCGCCCTGGTGACGGAGGCGGCAACGCAGGCCGGGTTTCAACGGCAGGCCGGCGCCCAACGGGGCAACTGGCTTTGCATTACCTTTACACGTTAAGACCGTACTGTGACGGGTGTTTTTCGCGTTACAGGATTCCGCACCACTATTACAAAGCGATCACTCAAGGTTCAATATGAATTTGCGTTTTACCATACTCCTTTCCATTTCCTTTGCCCTGCTCCTCCTGCCGGGTATACTGCCGGAACTTCAGGCGCAATCTCCAGGCAAATTTCCCGACAACCCCAACGAATTTGTGGACAAACTCGGGGAGTTCATGACCTCCTCCAAACGACCCGATATGGAGGAGTCCTATGCCGTGTTCAAAAAACAATATAAAAGCGGGATCCTGACGGAGCGCGATATACAGAGCATCGTGCACATGTCGAACCTGCTGGCGGAACAACGACTTTCTCCGTTCCCCTATTACAAAAGTTACATCAATGCGGTCACAGCGGCCAAGATGGATCCGGACACCAGTTTTTTCAGACGCTGGCACGAGTTTGCCGAACAGGCTGTAGCCGATGTGGAAAAAGGCCGAACCCGCCCAATCGCACAAATACTCGACTTTTCCGCCGACTTTATTGAACAGCGCGCCTTCCAGGCTCGCGAGGCGGGTTTGATCATCTGGAAGATCCGGGATGGCGAGTTTTCCTTTGTTTATGAAAACAAAACACCAGAATTGCATTGTACCAATATTACCCTGATCGGTGTTCGAAAATCGGACTCGACAATGGTTCGCAATACGTCCGGAGTTTACTACCTCTACGAGGGGATTTGGAAAGGGACAGGCGGCAAGATCACCTGGGAAACAGCCGGACTGGACTCCAGTGTGTATGCCCGATTGACCGATTACACGATCGAAGCCAAAAAGCCCCTGTTCCAGTGTGACTCTGCGGAGTTTTTCTATCCCCTGTATTTCCCGCAGGGCGGTATTTGGGGCAAACTGGAAGAGAATGTCATTGTTGCCAACAAGTCGGTGGGTGCGCAATACCCGCGTTTCGAGTCGTTTGACAAAACGCTGAAGATCGCAAAGATCGGTGAAGGGATCGAGTACGTAGGCGGCTTCAAACTGTGGGGCACATCGGTTTACGGCTACGGGCCGGCGAATGATCCGGCCAAATTGACCATTTACAACAAAAAACGGCAGCGGATTTTCTATGGTACTTCCGAACTGTTCATCATAAAACGGGAAGTCAGTATCGTAGCCGAAGGGGTGAACGCCAAGCTGTACATGGACAGCGACAGTTTGTTCCACCCCGCTGTCGACTTCCGGCTGGAGATCCCCAACCAGGTGATCCACCTTACCCGCGGCCGGAAGGGATCGGAGCGCAACCCGTTCTATTCCTCTTTTTACAACATGAACCTCGAAGCGGAAAAAGTTTCGTGGTACGTGGCCAATGACTCCCTGGAAATCGGCTCCCGCACCGGCCTGGCGAAAGGGGTGATGCAAAAGGTGGAATTTGAGAGCAGCAACCGCTTCGATCCGCAGGAATACGTACGGATGCAGAATATCACGAGCGTCAATCCGATCTCTGTGCTGTACAAACTTATGCTGGAAACACCCTGGGACAGCTCACGGCAAACCAGGATCGTGTCGGACGACGCCTTTGCTTCGGCACTCAACCCAAAATTCGATTATTCCAGTATCCAAACCCTCCTGGCTGAAATGGTTGCCGACGGGTTTATTAACTATTACTTCGACCGGCATGAAATCGAGCCCCGCCCCAAACTCTCCCACTATGCCCTCGCCAGCCAGGGTAAAAAGGACTTTGACGCCATCAAGATCCAATCCGAAAGCACCTCCTCCAATGCCAAACTCGATCTGAAAACCAAGGAAACCACCATATACGAAGTCAAGCGCATCGAGCTCAGCGAACGGCAGCGGACTGGCTACATACCGGACAAGCGCGCGATCACCTTGCTGAAAAACCGCGACATGCGCTTTGGCGGGCGCCTGTTTTCCGGTTTTGCCCTGTTTGAAGGGAACGACATGTATTTCGATTACGATAAATTTCACGTAGCCTTCGACTCGGTACAACACCTCGACTTTTATCTGCCGGTTGGAAAAGAAGACCAACGGGGACAGCCCATGGCCGACGCCATGAACTCGACAATCGAGTACGTGTCGGGTATTTTATTGGTGGACGCCCCGAACAACAAATCCGGCAAGGAAAACCTCGCCATTTTCCCCTCCCTGCAATCCAAAAAGAACTCCTTTGTCTTTTACGACCGGCCCGGCACGCAGGATGGTGTGTATAATCGCGATTCCTTCTATTTCAAACTCGATCCCTTTTCGTTTAACGGGCTGGACAGCTACACGGCAGACATGCTGAAGTTCAAGGGCGAGCTGTTCCCCGCCGGTATTTTCGAGCCTTTCCGGGAAACGATTATCGTCCGCGATCAGGACAAATCCTTCGGGTTTATACACCAAACCCCTGCAAAAGGCTATCCTACCTATTTCAACAAAGGCAATTACACCGGCCAGCTGGACCTCAGCAACAAGGGTTTTCTCGGCAAAGGCACGGTGGAATACCTCACTGCCGACATCGTGTCCGAAGACATCGTGTTCCGCCCGAAACAGATGACCTGCACGGCCCGCACTTTTTTCATGGAAGAAGACCGACCCAGTGCGGTAAAAGTTCCTCAGGCAAAGGGGGAAGACGTAAAAGTGAACTGGCTTCCGTATCGCGATTCGATGTATGTGGAAAGTAAGGCCAAGGCATTTGAACTGTTTAAAGCCCCGGGTTACACGCACAATGGCGTACTTGTGCTGACGCCTTCCGGTCTGAAAGGCCGCGGGGAGTTTGAGTGGTTTGGGGGCAAGCTCACCTCCAAGATCATTGAATACGGCCCATTCCAGGCCAGTGCGGACACCGCCGACCTGCAGATCAAGGCGCTCAATGGAAAAGACATTGTGTTTGACTCCAGAAATGTCGATGGCGAGCTGGATTTTGACAAGCAGACCGGTGATTTTAAAGCCAACACCGCCGACGCCTCCACTACCC
>CAYVDV010000301.1:0-7043 GCA_964450465.1 uncultured Saprospiraceae bacterium | reverse complement strand
GGCAGGACCGCAATCAAGGCGGTGGCGGCGGCGGATACGAGCGCAAGCCGTGGCAAGACCGCAATCAGGGCGGTGGCGGCGGATACGAACGCAAGCCGTGGCAGGATCGCAATCAGGGCGGCGGCGATGGCGGGTACCGCAAACCTTACAACAGAGATGGCGGTGGTGGTTTTGGTAAAAAACCGTTTGGTAGAAAGCCTTTTGCCAAGCGGGAAGAGTTTCATATCGAACGCAAGCCCAAACCGGAACTTCCTTCCGGCGTAGAAATGCCGCTCAATAAGTTTCTGGCGCATTGTGGGATCTCCTCCCGCCGGAAAGCTGTGGAATTTATCGAGCAGGGGCTGGTTACTGTAAATGGCGAAGTTAAACTGGAACCCTACTACCGGGTGCAGGAAGGCGATGTGATCCTCTGCGATGGAAAACCCGTACAAATACAGGAGCGCAAAGTATATGTTTTGCTCAATAAACCCAAAGGCGTTATCACAACGACTGATGACGACCGCGGGCGTCCCACTGTGCTGGATATTGTCGATCCGCACTACCCTGAGCGCTTATATCCCGTTGGCCGACTCGATCGCGATACTACGGGTCTGCTGCTGATCACCAACGACGGCGAACTGGCAGCCAAACTCACCCACCCAAGCCACCATGTTCAGAAACAATACCGTATCGGGATCGACCGGCCGCTGAGCAAGGCCGATTTCGAACGAATTGAAAAAGGGGTTGAACTGGAGGATGGTATAGTGCAGGTCAATTGGGTCCGTTTTTCCGAAGAACAACCCAACCACGATGTCATCGAACTGGAAATTGTGGAGGGCCGCAACCGCGTTGTGCGCCGTCTGTTTGAAGCGCTGGGCTATAGTGTGCGCAAACTCGACCGCTTTTACTTTGCCGGACTGACGAAAAAAGAATTGCAACGCGGCTCGTTTCGTGAACTGACCCAACGCGAGATCGTCATGTTGAAACATTTCACCGGACATCCATCTACCGGGAAAAAACAGGACGAAGAAGGGGAGGATCAGCCGGAGTCCGACGAAACGACACAGGAATAAAGCATTGAGCTATGAAAACAAACTATATCGTATTTCGAACAGCCTTGTTTGCATTTGCCCTTAGTTTTCTGGGACTAACCGGCCTCCGGGCCCAAATGATAGAAGACGGCGCGCGCTTTGGTCTCAAGCTGGGAATTACAGGAACCAATTTGTACGACGATGCCAAGGCGGAAAACCGCAACGGACGGATCGGGATAAACGGAGGGGCTTTTGTGAAAATTCCGCTTGGAAAGAGCAATTTTTCCCTCCGCCCTGAAATATTGCTGGCTACCAAGGGCGCCAAATATACCCGGGACAGTTTTGTTTCCTCGCTGAAATTTGCCTATATCGAAGTTCCGCTGTCCCTGGAGTTCAACCTCAGCCTGCTCAATATTCATGGCGGGCTTAATGCCAGTTACCTGGCTAATTCCAAGGGTGAATTCAAGGACGAGCAGGGCAACCCGGTCAGTTTCAATAAAAGCGAGCTGGAAAAACTGGATTTCGGCTGGCATGTCGGGGCCGGATTGGATCTGGGTAATATCGGACTGCAGTTCCGTTTGACGCGGGGATTGAAAGACGTGGGCAATGGACAATCGCTGAATGAACTGGTAGGAAGCCTCAAGAATGCTGCCTGGTCATTGACGCTGGCATTTGGCTTCTGAGTAACGACGAAAATTTCTCATGGCAAGAATTAAAGCCGATTTTTTGGTCCTCGGATCCGGAATTGCGGGGCTCACCTTTGCTATTAAGGCCGCCAAGGCCCATCCCGATCGCAAGGTTTTGGTGCTTACCAAAACGGTGGAAGGAGAAAGCAACACCCGCTATGCCCAGGGTGGCGTGGCTGCCGTTTGGGACCGCGAAAAAGATACCTTTGAAAAACACGTCGAAGATACCCTCGATGCCGGCGATGGCTTGTGTAAAAAAGATATCGTTGAAATTGTCATACATGAAGGGCCGGAGCGCGTGCAGGAGATTATCGACTGGGGTGCTCGTTTTGACAAGGAAAAGGGCTCCGGCGATTATGACTTGGCCCGTGAAGGCGGCCACTCGGAACACCGCATCCTGCATTACAAAGACCTGACCGGCTGGGAAATGCAACGCACCCTCATGGAGGAAGCGGACCGGTATCCCAACATCGAAACCCTGGAACACTATTTCGCGCTTGATCTGATCACTCAGCACCACCTTGGCCACATGGTCATCCGGGTTACACCCGGGATCGAGTGTTACGGCTGTTATGCCCTGAATAAAAAAAACGGCGAGATTGACACCATCCTCTCCCGGATGACTGTGATATGCACAGGTGGCGCAGGCCAGGTGTATAAGTCAACGACAAACCCGGTTATCGCTACCGGCGACGGTATCGCCATGGCATACCGCGCCAAAAGCCGGGTGGAGAATATGGAATTTGTGCAGTTTCACCCGACGTCCCTGTATAACCCGGCTGGAGAAAATCCTTCCTTCCTGGTCTCTGAGGCGGTGCGCGGGTTTGGCGGTATTTTAAAAACCGCTGATGGGGAGGAGTTCATGCAACACTATGACGATCGCCTTTCCCTTGCACCACGCGATATCGTAGCCCGTGCGATCGACTCGGAAATGAAAAAACGCGGTACCGATTGCATGTATCTCGATTGCCGGCACCTGGACAAGGAGAAGTTTAAAGCGCATTTTCCGACTATTTACGACAAGTGCCTGAGCGTGGCCGTCGATCCCATGCGCGACATGATCCCGGTGGTGCCCGCCGCCCACTACCTTTGTGGCGGCATTATGGTTGATGCACAGGGACAGAGCAGTATTCACCGTCTGTATGCCGCCGGGGAATGCTCCTCGACCGGTCTGCATGGCGCCAACCGCCTGGCGTCCAATTCCCTGCTCGAGGCCATGGTATTTGCCCACCGGATCAATCTGGATGTCCTGGACAAGGTGGAAAAATGGCCATTCCGCGAAGATGTGCCGGATTGGAATGCAGAAGGAACAACCGATCCCAACGAAATGGTCCTCATTACCCAAAGCATAAAGGAATTGAAGGAGATCATGTCGTATTATGTCGGTATCGTGCGTTCCAATATTCGTTTAAAACGCGCCATTGACCGGCTGTATTTACTGTATCAGGAAACGGAGGATCTGTACAGGACTTCCACCATCAGCCCGCAACTGATGGAATTGCGCAACCTGATCACACTCGCTTATCTGATCACGCGCTCGGCAACACACCGCCGCGAAAGCCGGGGCTTGCATTTTACGACTGACTACCCGGATCAGCTGACGTTTTTGGAAGACTCTGTGTTGTAATTAATTCAGGATCAACACTTTTGCGATCACAGCGTCCGGATTGTCAAACAATTCGGAGCTGGTGGCAAAGATCAGGTAAACCCCGCTGGCAGCACGCCGGCCGAGGTAGTCCCGTCCGTTCCAAACAGCCTGACCGCCGTAAGATTTACCTTCATATACCAGATTGCCGGCGACATCGGTGATCTTCACATTGGCGTCCCGGGCCAGACCGTAAATAGCGATCGGACCATCATAGTCGGGGCGCACCGGATTCGGATAGGCGAATGGTTTGGGTGTGTTGATCTTTCCGCCTGCCGTGGCTTCCGACCGGTAAGAGATCAGTCCTTTAAACGTACCGATCCACACTTCTCCCGTTACGGGGTCAATGGCCATATCGGTGATCGAGTTATCGAACAGGGGGCTGTTGGTGCTGGTGAAGTGGGCTTCCTGCACTTCTCCGCTGGCCGATTGCACGAAAATGCCGGTAGCCGTGCCAAACCATTTGCGGTTGGCTCCATCCACGGCAATGGCCCGTATTTCTTCGTTTTCGAGCAGATAACCGTTGAAACCGTCCACATTGACGATGCGGCGCGAGCCCTTGCAATTTGGATCGAGCGCATTGGAGCCACATTCAAAACTGACCGTACCCTGCTGGGTTCCCACCCATACGTCGCCGTCCAGATCGACAGTTATGTCGTACACGGTGTTCGAGGGCAGCACGGAGTTGGCCGTAGTGATGAGGCGGTACTTGTCGTCGGCAGGGCTGTCGATATCGTCGCCGCTGTCGTACACCAGTACGCCGCTGTTAAATCCGACGACAAACCATTTATACCCGTTCCGGTCCACCGCCACCTGCAGCAGGTTGCTGACCGGCGCTCCGGAAAAATTGTGCAGGGTTCCGTCGGCTTTCAACACTGCAATCGGCGAAACGGCGTCGTAGTTGCAGATCCAGAGGTTTCCGGCCTCATCAAATGCCATGCCGCCGATGGCAGTCCGGTTGGCGCCCGATGCGCCGGCATTTTGCAGGATCGAGTTGTACTGGGTGTAGCATTTGGTTTGGGCGCCGCCGTTGAGCGCTTCCACCAGGCCACCAACAAAACTGCCGGCATAAAATTTATCCTCATACGGATGCGGCGCTACGCGCCAAAGGGAGCGGTCGCAATCCCCGTCTTTCAATTCCGGGTTTGATTCCCCGTAAAAACGTTTCCACTGCCCATCGTTGTTGAGAATATACAAACCGGCGGTGTTGTAATTGGCGTTCAGGTTGACGTCGTAACCGGGCGTACTGACATACACCCGGCCATTTGCCAGTGCAATTTCGGAAGTTTGGTGCGTATGCGGCGAGTTGAAGCGAAAGCGGTCGCATTTGCCCAGGTTATCGTCAAAAAAGCGGAAATCATCGTTGGCGTCAGCCATCCAGAACTTACGGGATCCCTCTTCAATGGCATACATGGGTACCAGCGATTCACAAATCCAGTGGATATCGTAGGGTTGGGTGGCGCCCGGCGCGAGGTATTGCACCCGGCCGTTGAAATCTTTCCGCCAGCCGATCACGAGGCCATTCCCTTCTGCACTAAGAAAACTTACTTCCTGGATCTGTTGCGTAGCCAGGGTATCGAAACTGGCGCCGTCATACCGGCAAAGGGCTTTTTCCAGCCCGATGAATAATTTATCGCCAAAAGCCTGCAAGGCGTTTGCGGTATAGCCCTGCGGGATCCCTTCGGGCGCGCCCAACAGGCGCCAGCGGCTAAAGTCGGCCGGGTTCAGATCGTCGCTGGGCAGGCGGTAAATACCGTCGTCGGTGCCGGCGTACAGGTTATTTTGAAAGAGGGCGATCGAGTACACCGGCAGGCCGGTAAAGACCGTGTATTCCACTTCGGCTTTTGCCAGGTTGAGTTTAAGAATGCCGAAACCGCAGGCGAGATAGGCGTTTTGCCCGTCGAAAGCGGCATCGTAGATCTTTTTATCGCCGCTGATATTTACATTTTTTTGGATAAAGGGCAGATTGGTTACCGAGCCATTGGCAGCGTTCCAGATATCCAGGTTGCTGTTGGTATAGGCCAGCAGCAGCACATTGGCCTGTTGGTTGAAGCGGATGAAATTCATTCCGACGTCACTCAGGCCCTCCACCTTGGTCAGGAAGCGGGGCGAACGATCGGCTTTGTCAATTTCCACCACGGCCCACTCGGTGGCAAAGTAAATCTTGCTGCTGCTTTGGGTGACGGATACTGCCCGTTGCCAGGGGAGATGCTGCCGCCACTCGCCGATCGCAACGGATGGAAAATTGATGGATTGCGCGGTGGCGATGCCGCAAGCCAGGAGCAGCAGCAGGGATGTGGCGAGGAGGTTCCGTAATTGCATGGCAAAAAGACTTGTAACAATGGTTGTGACAAGGGTTAATGGTGCAGGAAAATGGCCCGGGGTTGCCCGGGCCCGCGGGTTAATCCCGGTACAGTTTGCTTCCTTCCAAATATTCGAAAACCGCATCCGGCACCAGATAGCGGACCGATTTGCCGGTTCGGAGGCACTCCCGGACATACGTGGCGGAGATATCGAGCAGGGGAGCCTCGCAAATGCGCACACGGGGATGGGCGGCCCATTGGCCGGGCTCGGCGGCGTTGCGTTTGTACACGTATATATCGAAGTTGGCCAGCAGCAGCTCGTAGTTTTTCCAAAGGTGCAACGTGGCCAGATTATCGCCGCCCATGATGAGGGCAAACTCCCGCTCGGGGTATTTTTCCTTCAGGTGGGCCAGGGTATCGACGGTATAGGAGGGCTTGGGCAGCGAAAACTCGATATTGGACGCTTCGAGCAGGGGGTTATCGCCGATGCCGAGCCGCACCAGATGCAGGCGGTCGTAGTCGCGGGCGAGCGATTTTTTCGGTTTCAGCGGATTGTGCGGGCTCACCACCAGCCACACCTTGTCCAGGTCCGTCTGCGTGGCCATATAGTTGGCAATGATCAGGTGCCCGACATGGATGGGGTTGAAAGAGCCGAAGAACAAGCCGATTTTCATGGGCGGAAGCCGGTTTGCGCGAAAACCGCTGCGCGGCGGAATTATTTCTTGATATTTTTATCCTCTTCGTTCACGCGATTGAGCAAGGCTTCCACGCGATACATTTCATCGACGGTGTCGTCGAGGAAAAACTCGAGGTTAGGAACCCGGCGCATTTGTTTGCCGGCCTTGGCGCCCAGCAGCTGGCGCAGGCGCGGGTAGTTTTCTTCGAGTTCGAGGATCACTTCCTGTTTGTTTTCGGTACCGTACACGCTGATGTACACTTTAGCGATCAGGAGGTCGGGCGACATTTTCACCCCGGTGACCGTTACGAGTTTGTCGCGGCCGTAGATCAAGCTGCCTTCTTCCATGAGGATCATGCTGAAGTAGCGCCGCATGAGCTCGCCTACCTGTTTTTGGCGAATGCTTTCCATATTATTTCGGTTGATTAAATCGGTGGAGCAAAGGGAAATTGGAGTCTTGAAGTCCTGCAAAGGTAAGAAAACAAGTTCCCGCGGGGGAAAGTTTCCCTGCATACCGAAACTATTTTGGCCGGAAAGGGGTTTACAGCGGTGTATTCCAAATAATTGTTGGAAAAAATTGCCGGTACGGTTGGATTTTAGGTATTTGACGGCGTATCTTTGCACCCGCTTTTTTAAAGAAAATCCTGATCCCGTAGCTCAGTCGGTAGAGCACTTGACTTTTAATCAAGGTGTCATGGGTTCGAGTCCCATCGGGATCACGCT
>CAYVDV010000300.1:0-7049 GCA_964450465.1 uncultured Saprospiraceae bacterium | reverse complement strand
TAGCGGTCGGAGCGCATTTCAAAGGTGCCCACCGAAACATAGGGCAGCATGACCGTCAGCGGCAGAAAGTACCAAAGGGCGCCGAAACCGATCTCCCGGATCTCCCGGGCATATTTCCAGACCACCCAGACCAGCGCTCCGACAACCAGCGGTGCAACATAGTAGTCGAAAGACCAGTGCCCCCTGCTTTTTTCCATGGGGTAAAAAATACTGAGGTTGAACGGCGCCAGCAGTTTAACCGGATAAAACAACAGCGAATGGCACACCATCAGAAAGCGGTCGAACAGGTTGTACGCTTTGGAACTGACCACCAGTTTGTGCCCTTCCGCCTCGCGCGTGGCAAAGGTGTACAAACCCAGCGCCAGGCTGATCGCAAAAAACGGAATTTTAGCCAGCACATTTTTCACGGTAACCGTTCCGTTTTTGTACCAATCGAAAGCCAAGAGCAGCAACGGCAACGTAACTGCCGCCGACTTTGCCAGCACGGAAAAAACAAAAAGCAGCAAGGTGAGGCCGTAAAACAGCGGCCGCTCGTTGCGCTGCCAGCTCGCATAAGCGATCAGGCTGAGCAGGTAAAAAAACGAGAAGGTCAGTGCGCTCTGCCCGGCGATCCAGCAGGTGGCTTCTGCCTGCATGGGGTGTACGGCAAACAGCAGAGCGGTGAAAAACGCCACTTCCCGGCGCATTTTAAGCACCTGAAGCAAGGAAAAAACGGCCAGCACGCTCCCGGTGTGGAGCAGCAGGCTGAACGTATGGAACGCCGTCGCATTTTCGCCGGCCAGGGCATACACCAGGGCATAGCCCAGCCAGGTGGTCGGGGCATACATGCCCAGGTTATTCGACAAAAAAATGTTCCGGAATGTCGGGTTCCGGATGACCTGATTGTACCGGATCGCTTTGTCGTCGTCGAAAACCATAAAGCCGTTGGACAGCGAAACGTAGTACACCGCAATGGCAGCGGCGATCAGGATTGCAGCCAGCAGCCAGGGATTCCGGAAAAAATCAAAGGCAGGTTCCGGTTCCACAACAGCCGGGGACTCCGGCGCCATCTGGGGCGCAGGCGTTAACGGCTTTTTTTTCGCAGGCGGTGGTGTTTTTTTCTTCGACATGAATAAAGACCGGGATATTCCGTGTTCCAATGTTGGCACAAAATACCGGAAAAGAATCCGCATTTTTCTACGATGAGCCCGGAGCTGTCCAACATTTGACGGCCCCGGGCTCAAAAAAAATTCCCGCTGGTGAAGTAAGACTCCCGTTTTGCTTCTATTTCACCATGATCTTCCCCGACCAGATCGGCTGTCCCTTCCGCCCCGTAAACCGGAAAAAATAGACGCCGGTTTCCAGATCGTTCCGCTCCAGCCGCATCGGAAGCGCTACCGCCTGCCGGTCCAGCACTACCCGGCCGGTCAAATCCGAAAGGATGAAACGCAAGGGCTCCCCGGCATCGGTTCCCGCGTCGAAGAAAACCGCATCCACCGCCGGGTTGGGGTACACATGCAGCGGTATGTTTCCAGCCGGGTTTCCGGTTGCCGTTACTTCAATAAAATGACTGCCCACGGTATGGAAGGTAGTATTGGTGAGCACCGGTGCATTGAAATCGAAGTAAATCGCCGCGCTGTTCTCAATCCGGGTTCCGTCGGGATTATCCGGCATTTGCGGAATGTTGAACTGAACAAAGCCCTGCGAACCATCCTCATCCACAGCTTGATACGGCAAGAGAATATTGTCAAATGTGAACCGGAGTATATTGCCCTGATCCAGTTGGAACGTGTAAGGATGGCTGGAAGCCCCCGGACGAAGCCCTTTGGCGTACAGGAAACCGGACAAGGTATCCACCAGAACAACCTTGAAAGCCGTATCGGTACCGGTGTTCTGGAACCGGATCATGTATTGCAGGGGCGTATTCTTTTCAATAAAGCGTTCGTCCGCATAGCCCTTGGGCAAGGCCTGTTTGTCGTTTGGGTCATAAGAGGCAGTATTCTCCCGGCAGTCCACTGCAATAAAAGGACTGGAGTCGTCATTCGGGAAAACTGTCACCATGCCCTGGGTGAACCCGCCGCAGCCCTCCACGGCCACTGCCGGCATGCCGCCATAGGGATATCCGGGCTCTTGCTCCGCCTGCAAACGTATCGTGGCTCCCTTTGCCGGGATGGGATCCAGTACCAAAGTCTGCCCACTGCCCAGACTAAATGTTCCGGTTTGCCGCATTAGCACGTCCTCCACCACTACAAATTCGAGGGCTTGCGCATTGGGGCCGGCGCCGGTATTTTTAATCTGGAGATAGACCGTGTCATTCGCGCAATTGCCTTCTACGGAAACTTCCGCGCCCGACCAGGGCAGACCGCCACCGCCGCAAAGGGTGTCGGGATAAATATGCGCCTCCGAGCAATGGGTAGCGCCAACGGGAATAGCACAACTGGTCGTAAATTCTACGGTAAATGTCCCATGCTCGCCCGCTGCGAGATCGCCCGTTTCAAAACGGTACCGCTGGTTGCCCAGACTACTGGCGGGCAGACTGCTGCCTGTAAAGGTGAGGGCATCGTCCAGGGTCACTTCGACATAGGTATCGCTTACCGCCTGCGTGCTGGCATTGACAAAAAACACCGTGTAGCGGCCAGGGAAACAGGGACGTATCCGGGCGGAGGCTAGATCCACGTAAAGAACCGGACACTCGGCATTCAGCACGCCGGGCAAAACGATCAATGTACCCCAACAGGCACTGCCTTGCCCGGATACCCGCATGATATGCGTACCGATATCCTCCGGGCCGAGGGTAATTTGCGCAACCGGGTTTCCAATCAGGTCCAGGTTGATCAAATAAGCGTTGTAGTTACAATAAGGGCCGCCTTCAAGCATATCAAAGGCATCAATGGTAGCCGTGTAGTTCACGTCAAGTTCCACGGTAACCTGATCGTTGCAAACCAAAGCATTAGCTGGCTGGCAAGGGGTAAGTTCAAGGGAACTGGTACAATACGAGGCATTCCCGGCCTGATCAACCACCCACAGAACAATCGCCTGGGTAACTGGCTGGCTGGCACTGAAAGGCAGTTCGGAAGTGGACGGCGGGCTGGCAGAAGGCGTACCTGTTTCGATAAAGAACTGCAAGGCCGACATGGCCGTACAGTTGTCGTGACTCCCGCCGTCAAAATCGCGGGCGGCCACCGTAATTGTCCCACCCGGTGGCACATCCCTGGCAAGCAATGCCTGACATACGGCGACAGGCGGAGTAACGTCATTCGGGCACTGGGCAAAACCCTGTTGTTGTTCCACCAAAAGCATAAAGAACAGGAGAAGCAGGGCATGGATTAATCGGGGTTGGATTGCGTCGAGGCGTTTCATTGTGCGGACTTTTATTTGTTGTTTGAAAATAGAGCTTATTACTCCTGATTTCGCAGCTGCGGCCGGAAATAGTTCCAGCGCTACAAAAGTGCGGTTTCACAAGGAACCATGAAAAATCAAATTATGCATTTTGTAGACTGTTTATTCAAGGAAAAGATAGCGTTTAAGCACTTTCTATTTATTGCATAAAACACTATATACCAATATTTAAAGTAAATTAAAGTATATTTTATACGGTTTTTTATAATTACATTTGTAGACTAATTTTCGTTATCCCTGCATTTTTTATTATCGGAAAAAGCCCAACATCTACCAAACGTATGGTAAACAGCAATCTCTACCAGCTTATTCAATCCTTCGGAAGTATTGAAAAAAAAGAGGCGCGCCGCTTTTTGGAATCGCCTTATTTCAACCTGCGGCAGGATCTGATCCGTTTGTTTGACCTGCTTTGCCGGGAAAAGGCTCCTGAAAAGGCAACTGTCTGGGCCGAAACCTGTCCGGGAGAACGCTATGACGACACGCGCATGCGTTTGCTGATGAGTTACCTCAACCGGCTTCTGGAAACCTTTCTGCTGGTCCAGGAGATCCGGGACAAGGAAGATCCACTGCGCCTGGCGATTGCCTGCAGGAACCGCGGGCTCACCGCACAATACGAGCGGAATATGCGAGCCTTTGAGCGGGAAATAACGAAACAGCCCTGGCGCAATGTTCGTTACCACAGCCAGCTTCGCGATTTTCAGGAAGAACGGCACCACGGGATCATTACCCAAAACCCTACCGATACCGAATCACTCCGGACGCTGGCCTATCACACCGATGTAGCCTATCTTACGCACCGGCTGCGGTTGATCTGCCTGGAGCTGGCTCAAAGAAATGTGTACCGGGCCGGCGATGAGGATCCACTGCACCGCGTCGTTACACAACTGGCGGAGCGGCCGGAATGGTCGGATCTGCCAGGGATTGCCACGTACCGGATGGCCGCCCGGATGTTGGCGCAACCGGAGGAAAACAAACACTTCCTGGCCCTCAAACAAATCCTGAAAGAGGTGGAAAGCGTCTTTTCCACCGATGAAATGCGGGAATTGTATATGTTTTGCATCAACCACTGCATCCGAAGAGCAAACAGCGGCGAGCGGCAGATGGAAAACGAGCTGCTCCAACTCTACCGGCAGGCCCTGGAAGCAGGGCACCTCTTTGAGAACGGCCTGCTCTCGCGGTTTACCTACCACAATATCGTGGCCGCCGGATTGCGCTGCGGGGAATTGAATTGGGTAGCGCAATTCATTCAACAGTACAACCGGTTTCTGGAAGAAAAATACCGCGACAGCTCGCTCAATTTCAACCAGGCCCGGCTTGATTATGCCCGCAAACGATTTGATTCGGTGCTGACGCTGTTACAAAAAGCAAACTACAGGGATCCCCTGCTTAATCTCGCTGCGAAAACCCTGCTGTTGAAAACCTACTATGATCAGGGTGAATACGATCTCCTCCAGTCGCACCTGGATGCCATGCGCAATTACATTCACCGCAAGAAAGTAATCGGCTACCACCGGACAAACTACCTCAATATCATCCGTTTCACCGAACGTATGCTGTATCCCGAAATACTGGATCGCCCGACGCGGGAGGCTCTTCGCCGGGAAATTGAACAGGAAACCGTTCTGACGGAAAAAGAGTGGCTGCTTGGGTATTTGTCCAAGTGAAAAGCGGCGGGCTGGCGATTTTACCCATTGGAAAGCATACCGTTTCTTTCATTGCATAAAATCTTACCTTTGCGCCCGCTATGCTGACCCTCAGTAACATATTTGTAAAATACGGCGACCGGACCTTGCTCGACCACGTTAGTCTGGTCGTCAAACCCGGCGAACGCATTGGCCTTGTAGGCCGCAACGGCGCGGGCAAATCGACCCTGCTCAAGATCATCGCCGATGAAATGTCGCCCCACGAAGGCAACGTGGTAAAACCCACGCACTTCACCGTGGGATACCTGCACCAGGACATGCTGCTGCCCAAAGGCAAGACCGTGCTGGATGAAACCATGACGGCTTTTGCCGAAGTACTGGCGCTGGAGAAAAAACTCCACGAGATCCAGGAAGAACTGGCTGTCCGCGAGGATTATGAATCGGACGCCTACCACAAGCTGATCGAAGACATGGGCGATCTCACCGAGCACCTGCATCACCTGGGTCATGCCACCACACAGGCCGACGCCGAGCGGGTCCTGCACGGACTCGGTTTTCAGCACAGCGATATGGCGCGGCTTACCGACGAGTTTTCCGGCGGCTGGCAAATGCGGATCGAACTGGCCAAGATCCTCCTGCGCCAACCCGACCTGCTCCTCCTCGACGAGCCGACCAACCACCTCGACATTGAGAGTATTCTTTGGCTGGAAGACTGGCTCACCCGCTACCCGGGCATGGCCATTGTGATCAGCCACGACCGCCGTTTCCTCGACAATGTGACCAACCGCACCGTTGAGATCATGCTGGGCCGGCTGGACGACTATAAAGCGCCCTATTCCAAATTTGTGGAACTCAGCGCCGAGCGCCGCGAAAAACTCTTCGCCGCCTATGAAAACCAGCAGCGCGTTATTGCCGACCGCGAACGCACCATCAACCGCTTTATGGCCAAGGCCACCAAAACCAAGATGGCGCAGAGTATGCAGAAACAGCTGGACAAGCTGGAGCGTGTTGAGATTGACGAGCAGGATACCGCAGTCATGCGGCTGCGCTTCCCCGATGCCCCCCGCTCGGGCGAGGTAGTGGCCAAAGCCGAACACCTCACCAAACGCTACGGCAACCTCAAAGTGCTGGAAAATGTAGACTTCCAGCTGCTCCGCGGAGAGCGTGTAGCCTTTGTGGGCCAAAATGGCCAGGGAAAAACCACCCTTGCCAAAATACTCGTCGGCGCCGAACCCGCCAGTGACGGAAGCGCTACCCTGGGTTACAATGTCTCCATCGGCTACTATGCCCAGAATCAGGCCGAAACCCTCGACCCCAAAATCACCCTGCTGGAAACCATGGAAAAATACGCCCCGCCGGAAATGCGCACCAAACTGCGCGCTGTTCTCGGCGGTTTTTTGTTCAGCGGCGAAGACGTGGATAAGAAAGTGGTAGCCCTCTCCGGCGGTGAACGCGCCCGCCTGGCGCTGGCCTGCATGTTGCTCCGCCCCTTCAACTTTCTGGTGCTTGACGAACCGACCAACCACCTCGACATGTTGTCGAAAGATGTGTTGAAACAAGCGCTGCTTGCTTACAACGGTACCCTGCTGGTCGTCAGCCACGACCGCGAATTTCTGAGCGACCTGACGAACCGGACCATCGAATTCCGCGATCACCACCTGTACGAATATCTGGGCGATGTAAATTACTTCCTCGAAAAACGCCGGCTGGATAACATGCGGCAGGTGGAAATGCGCAGTAACAGTGGCAGTAGCAATGGCGGTGGCAGCGCGTCAGGTGTGTCGGCGGAGGGCAAGAAGCAATTGCAGCGGGCGGTGCAACGCTCCGAACGGCGCATCAGCGAGCTGGAGGCGGAGATCAAAAAAATGGAAGGCCAGATGAGCGATGCCGATTTTTACAACCGGCCGGAATCCAATGCATTGCTGCAAAAATATGCTGACCGCAAGACCGAATTAGAAAAAGTGTATGCGGAATGGGAGACGGCTGTGGAGCAATTGGGCTGAGGGGCAAATGTTAATGCTTTTTCTT
>CAYVDV010000299.1:0-7055 GCA_964450465.1 uncultured Saprospiraceae bacterium | reverse complement strand
CCTGGCCATGTTCATGCTCAGATTGGCTGGGCTCCCACCGGGTATGCGGCGAAAAAGAGTCGCCTCCTCAGGGGTTCGTACGAATTCAGCGGTTGCAAAATCTACGCGTAATTCTCCAGCACAAAAAATGTCGATCGTTCTACCCATGTAAAATGCAGCTCTTTAAGGCAATTGGTCGGTATATGGTGCTTATAAAATTGGTTTTCAGGATAATATAAAGAAAGCGACCATTTTCTTTTTCCTGAATCCGGGCGCAATGATAAGACATTTTCCATCGATAAGGGAGGACTGTGGTCCGACATAAGTGACTATTTTTTTTATAAGTAAGAAATCGGACAAATATCCTCGTGAAATGGTGCAGACCCGTCGGAAATCTGACAGCGCTTGTCAGATAGTGACAGCCTGACGGGCATTTTTTTTCCTGCGGCTGCAAAAATGGCAGAAATTTTTGCTTGGCACGAAGTCTGATAACACCTAGTCATCCGAATAATATTTCGTGATGTAATTTACAACGTTAGTTAACCAAAACAATAATAAGTCAAACGTATGAAACCAATTGCAGACCGTGTGATTATCAAGCCTGCTCCTGCAGATGAGAAGACCAAGGGTGGACTCATCATCCCCGACACGGCCAAAGAAAAACCACAACGCGGTGAAGTTATCGCCATTGGCCCCGGAAAAGACGGCAATCTGATGACTGTACAGGTTGGCGACATCGTGCTTTACGGTAAATATTCCGGCCAGGAAATCCATTACGAAGGTGTGGATTACCTCATCATGCGCGAAGAAGACATCCTCTGCGTGCTCTAACAACCAACTGTCTAATTCCCGATCAAACCCGTTTACAACGCTTAACTCAAAACTCAAAACTCAACACTGAGATATGTCTGTAAAACAGATCAGCTTCGATACCGATGCGCGCGAGAAACTCAAGGAAGGGATCGACGCATTGTCCAATGCCGTTAAAGTAACCCTCGGCCCGAAAGGTCGCAACGTGGTGATCCAGAAATCTTTTGGTGCACCTGCCATCACGAAAGACGGCGTGACCGTTGCCAAAGAAATTGAACTGGAAGATCCGGTAGCCAATATGGGCGCTCAAATGGTCAAAGAAGTAGCCAGTAAAACGGCGGATGCTGCCGGCGACGGCACCACGACGGCGACCGTGCTGGCCCAGGCCATGGTAACGGCAGGCCTGAAAAGCGTAGCAGCCGGCTCCAACCCGATGGATCTGAAACGCGGGATCGACAAAGCCGTTAAGGTGATTGTCTCCGACCTGAAGAAACAAACCGAAGAAATTGGCGACGACTTCAGCAAGATCGAACAGGTGGCCTCTATTTCGGCCAACAACGACGATACGATTGGAAAACTTATCGCCGATGCCATGAAGCGGGTGTCGAAAGACGGCGTGATCACGGTAGAAGAAGCCAAAGGCACGGATACCTATATGGAGGAAGTGATCGGTATGCAGTTCGACCGCGGCTACCTCAGCCCCTACTTTATTACTGATGCGGAAAAAATGGTGGCAGAATACGAATCTCCGTACCTCCTGATCACCGACAAGAAGATCAGCAACATGCAGGATCTGGTTCCGGTGCTGGAGAAAACCCTGCAGACCGGCCGTCCTCTGCTCATGATCGCTGAAGATGTTGACAGCCAGGCTTTGGGGGTGTTGGTGGTAAACCGCCTTCGCGCAGGCCTCAAAGTGGTGGCTGTAAAAGCCCCGGGCTTTGGTGATCGTCGCAAAGCCATGCTGGAAGATATCGCCATTCTTACCGGCGGTACGGTTATCAGCGAAGAGCAAGGCTATAAAATTGAAAACACGGACCTGAGCCTCCTGGGCTCCTGCGAACGCATTACGGTAGATAAAGATAACACGACGATCGTGGGCGGCAAAGGCAAGGATGATGCAATCCAGGCCCGGATCAATCAGATCAAACAACAGATTGAAGCCACGACGAGCGACTACGACCGGGAAAAACTGCAGGAGCGCCTGGCCAAACTGGCTGGCGGTGTTGCTGTGCTCTATGTCGGCGCTGCTACCGAAGTGGAAATGAAAGAGAAAAAAGATCGCGTTGACGATGCCCTCCACGCCACCCGTGCCGCTATCGAAGAAGGTATTGTAGCCGGCGGCGGTGTCGCCTTGGTGCGTGCGATCAGCAGCCTGGATAAAATGAAAGGCGCCAACGAAGACGAGACCATCGGGATCAGCATCGTGCGCAAGGCCATGGAATCGCCGATCCGCGTGATCGCTGAAAATGCCGGTGTTGACGGCTCCATTGTTTTCCATAAAGTACTGGACGGCAAAGCAGCCTTCGGCTACAACGCTCGTACCGATGAATATCAGGACCTGAAAAAAGCCGGTATCATCGACCCGACGAAAGTTACCCGTGTCGCCCTCGAGAATGCCGCTTCAATCGCCGGACTCGTACTCACCACAGAGTGTGTGATCAACGATAAGCCGGAGAAAAAAGCCGCAATGAACGGCGCCGGTGGACATCCGGGAATGGGTGGCATGGATATGATGTAATCGACTCAAACATTCGTTTGATGAAATAAGCGGAAGGGCGTGCGCAGTAGCAGCACGCCCTTCTTGCTTTTTGGAGGGAAATGTCGCACAACTGCCATAAGCGTAAATCATAAGACCCCATTCCGCTTCGCTTAACTTTTATTAATCCGGTCGCCTTAACTTTGTTCTTCACTATACCAGCCAATAATACCGATATCCCCCCGTTTTTAGTTTGTGAATCCATCCAGTTCTCAACGAAAAAACCATTCCGAATGATCCTTCGTTTAACTCACGCGGCCCTGGCGCTGTTTTTTGCGATCCCATCTTTCGCACAGTCCAACATTACCGGCTTTAACAGTACGGAATCCACCTTTTTTATGCAAAGTGGCGCTGAGCGGGGATACGCGCTCTGCCCATCTGCCGATGGCAATTTCTATATCGCAGGAAAACGCAACGACCAACTGGCGTTGATCAAAATGACACCGGAAGGGGAATACCTTTTCGTTCATTTGATCGACGTATTTCCAGGCAGCCAGACCGTGGCTGCAGCGCTGATTGTGGATTCGGAAGGCAATTTAGTCGTTTGCGGTAATGCCCAGGAAGATGCAGTTTCCACCGGTTTTGTACTACGGTATGATCCGGATACCCGGACTATCCTGTGGGCTAAAGTCCTGGAGGGCGACCAAACGCTGGTACATGGGGTGCTGGAGGATGGACCAGGCGGTGACTTTTTTCTGTACGGCAACCCGCATTTTCCCGGCGGCGATGATGCAGAGCTGCTCAAGCTGGACCGGAACACCGGCGAAATTATCCCGGGCTGGGCGTTTCGCTATAATTTGGGCACTTCGGAGAACTTCAGTGCAATGGTATTGGACAAAAACGGATTGTATGCCGTAGGTCGCTTTACCGACGGCCTGGGGAACGGCGCCTTTAGCGATATGCGGCATACCCTGGTCAAAATCAACCCGGCCACCGGGCAAGCGGAGTGGACCCGGTTGAGCCCCGTTGACTCCGCTAAAAGCGCGCGTTTATACGGCAAGGATCTTGTGGTGGACCAGGATGCCATTATCTCTACGTTCAGTGGCAGCGATGTTGGCCCAAGCTTGGACCCCACCCATATTTTCCTACAAAAAACGACTACGGATGGCGATTTGGTTTGGGTTAAGAAATACGACCTGATAGAATGGAATACCGAATTTGCCGAGGAACTGATCAGCGTGGATGACGGCTATGTCATCCTTGGACGCACCCTGGTGGAAGATGAAGGATGGATATTTCTGCTTAAAACAGATAAAGACGGAAACCCGCTTTGGGCCAAAAAATTTGAACATGAATATAATAATGACCTGATCGGGACTGCCCAGGGACAGTTGATCGCACTGGGTGATTATCTTTATTTTACCGGCTATACCGAGCATTTACCTACGAACAGCCGGATGTTCCTGATCAAAACCACTGCAGATGGTACAGTAAGTGATAATTGCGATGCCCTGGTACCAACCGATGTGTCTATGGAAGCCGTGGCAGACCCCTTTGATTATGCCGTTGATCCGGATATAAGCCACAGCAGCGTACAGACCCTCGATCAACAAGTACCTTCACCGCTTAACAGCACGCTTACCCAGTTGTTTGTTTGCCGGAAGGAGGGTCTGGATGACTGTCAGACTCTGCCGGATATTACCTTCACTATTGATAGCATCGCCTGCAGCGGTGGTAAAATCCGGTTTTATTACACGGAATGCAACCTCGGCGGAGCCCCGGTAGGCAGTTTCCTGGTGCGGTCTTACTTTGGCGACCCGACGAAAACCGCAGCCCAGGAATTTGCAGCCGGACTTATCCTGAACAACACAGACCTTATGCCGGGTGAATGTCGCAGCGGTGTTTATTTATCTGTTTCGGGTGCAGACCTTTTCCCGGCGGGCCTGAACGGCAGCCAGGAACTCTTCTTCGTAGCTAACCATGGCAGTGGCTGGACCACGCCGTTTTCACTGGACTCATTTCCGTCCACCAATATTATCGAGTGCGATTACTCCAACAACCTGTCCTCCTTTGTAATTACCAACAATCCCTCCGGCCCGGATCTCGGTCCGGACGTGATCTTATGCAACGATACTACTATAGTCTTTGACGCCGGAGCCGGTTTTGCGAGTTACCTCTGGCAAAACGGATCGACTGCCCGGACACTGACCGCTACAGACCCCGGCATTTATTGGGTACAGGTGACTGATCAGTGCGGATTTACCTACAGCGATTCTGTTTTCTTCTCCTTCAGTCTGTTACCAGATATACAGTTCCCTGATACAGCAATTTGCCCCGGAGGATCCCTGTTGTATGCCGTGCCGGGCTTTGATCAATATTCCTGGGCGCCATCGGATGGACTGAGTTGCACGGATTGTCCGACAGTGACCATACAACCGGATGTTACGACACAATATACTCTCCTGGCAAGTGACGACCTGGGATGCGTACTGCGGGACACTTTTTTAGTGGAAATTATTTCCGGACCTTCCAATCTGGATCTGGAGTGTCCGGCTAATATTACGGTACAGGCTGATCCGGGCGCTGCATCAGCAGTGGTTAACTACGATGACCCACTGGCTGCTTCCGACTGTCCCTGTGGCGATGCCGGCTGGATTCAAACCCAGGGTCTGATCAGTGGCGCAGCATTCCCGCTAGGACAGACATCGGTTTGCTTTGAAGCAGAAGATGGATGTAATACGACTAAAAGTTGTTGTTTTACGGTAACGGTGGAAAAAACGCTGCTTGATGAACCCTGTGATGTCAAGGAGACCCCCTGTGTGCGATTTGAGATACTTGGGATCTTTCAAAATCCGCAAAAACAGAAAACCTACCGGATGCGGGTGATCAATAAGTGTGCAGCACCCTTGGTTTATGTCGCATATCAATTGCCGGGCGGTTTGAATGCCGTTCAGCCGGCTTCCAATTCCGTGTACAATTCTCCGGCCGGGCGGCAGTATGAGGTGCGAAACCCCAATCCTTCGCCATTCCATTCCATACGGTTCAAATCCATTGGACCCGGGATCAAAAGCGGAGAGTCTGATGTGTTTGAATATACCTTACCCTCCCAGGCTGATCCGACCTTTATTCACGCTGTCGCAAAACTGGAGCCTCAAAGCTATTACGAAACGCATCTCAACGTGTTTGCCTGTGAAATCCAGTCGATCGCCAACCGGCCGGATGCCGGGGCCGGAGACCGCAATGCCGTGGAAGCGACTGGTACAGGAATAACCGTATTTCCAAACCCTGTGACGAATACGCTTTATGCCGATCTGTCCGGCTGGCAAAATCAGCGCGCCCATGTCATGGTGCACAATGTATTTGGGCAAGCCCTGCTGGATGAAATAATTCAGGTTCCGGAAGGGGATTTTGCCCTTGAATTGCCAAATCGTTGGGCAGACGGACTTTATATTTTTACGGTTGTATCGGAAAATGGCGAACACTACAGCGCCCGCTTCAGGAAGATGGGGCGTTAGAGGCGCTACTTTTTTTCCGGCACAAAGTCGAGTGAAACGGAATTGATACAATACCGGAGCCCGGTTGGTTTGGGCCCGTCGTCGAATACGTGGCCCAAATGGCCGCCGCAGCGGGCGCATTCCACCTCGTCGCGGATCATACCCAGGCTGGCATCCCGGTTGTCTTTGATGTATTCCTGTTTTATGGGTTGCCAAAAGGATGGCCAGCCTGTGCCCGAGTTGAATTTGGTTGCGGATTCGAAAAGGGGCAAGCCGCAACCCCGGCAGATATAGGTTCCTTTTTTGTGGTTGTCCCAAAGGTCACCCGTAAAGGCGCGTTCTGTACCTTCATGGCGCAGGACCTTGTATTCCAGGCTGTTCAGTTCCTTTTCCCATTCGGCATCCGACTTGGTGATCCGGATCAGTTTGCCATCGGCATCATATTGTGGCGGCACGAGGCTGTCTTGTGTGATGGGAGTGCCGGTATTTCCGACGGTTGCGGAAACGGGTGTTGCTTTTTGCGAAAAGTTGCAGGCCAGCATTGCCAGCAAAAAAATTGTGTATTTCATGATCAGGACAGTTGTAGTTGATGCTTTTGGGTTTAAGCGATAAACATCAGCGCCGGCGCCTGGGTTGATTCCATTCTTCTTTTTCTGCGAACTGCACGATCTTTTTCATCAGATTGACCACGGATAAAAACACCAGAAATCCGATCGTTACGACAATATAAATCCAGCGGTACGAATGCGCTTCGCCTAAGGGAACGCCCGAAAACAACCAGGCAGCCAGACCATTGAAAAACGCCAATCCGAGAAAGGCATATACCGAACGACCCCAATATTGGAGTGCACTGTCCGCGTTGAGACTCATCATGCTGGTAAAAACGGCAAAGAGCAACAAAAAAGCAGTGCCTACCGACCAGGGGAAAAGGGGGTCTTTTTCGTACCAACCGGTCAGGTTAAAGAGCCAGGTCAGGATCATCATTGCCACAGAGGCGCCGGCAAAAAGCAAGACCTGCTGCAGCGGATTCATTTTGCGTTCGAGAAAAGATAATGCCATGTGCGTTGGGCTATCGA
>CAYVDV010000298.1:0-7063 GCA_964450465.1 uncultured Saprospiraceae bacterium | reverse complement strand
TTAAAAGAGCGTTTTTCATTTGAATCCAGAATTTAAGTACCTGGACCGAATTAATGGATAAAATCCACTTTGGTCTTTTGCAGCAATACTGCGTTATTTTTTTCAGCCGTAGCGCTGCTATGCCCTCAAAAAATGCCTTGTCTTGCCTCAAAATCCCTGCGTTTATTTTTTCCATTAATTCAGTCCAGGTACTTATGCAAATATAGATAGTTATTGGCAAAATAGCCGGCGAACCCAAGAGAGCGCCAAATACCATTTCGACCGCAGGGAGAAATCCGGTGAATCTACGCTCCCTTTTTGCCCCGATTAGGTCTGTTTTTTGAACCGGAATAACATGCGTTTTGAGGCGGCTTCTGATAATTTTTGTAGCAGCAACAATATTAGCGCCCACCGGACATACAAGGTTTCAACGTTTTGTCGGGGCCCTCTTTGAATACAGCGGGAAGCCGGAATGCCTTATCTTTGCCCTGCCCATGTGGCTGGCTATGCTCTTTCCAAACCTTCCAACCTGAATGTTATGCGCGAAAAAGGTATTCCCACAGTAGATCTGTCCACATTTGTGCAGGGCGGCCCGGAAGAGCGGGTTGCCTTTGTGCAGGCATTGGGCAAGGCATTTCACGAAGTCGGATTTGTAGCCGTCGTAAACCACGGCATTCCGAAGCACCTGGTCGACGGGTTTTATGCTGCATCAAAGGCGTTTTTTGCCTTGCCGGAGGCGGTGAAAAAGAAGTACGAGATAGCAGGCCTTGCCGGCCAGCGGGGCTATACTTCTTTTGGCAGGGAGCATGCCAAGCAGTCGCAGGTGGCTGACTTGAAAGAGTTTTTTCAGATCGGGCAGGAAGTGTCGCCGGGTCACCCGTTAAAAGCTCAATATCCGGACAATGTGGTGGTGGCTGAAACCCCGGAATTTTCCCGTCTTGGCCGTGAATTGTACCAGGCCTTTGAAAAAGCGGGGGGGCAACTCCTGGAAGCCATTGCCATTCACCTTGGCCTGGCTCCGGACTATTTCCAGCACTATATTACCGACGGCAACTCGATCCTGCGCTCGATTTACTACCCGCCCATCACACGGGAGCCCGCGTCCGCGATCCGGGCCGAGCAGCATGAAGACATCAATCTCATTACGCTGCTGGTAGGCGCCAGCGCCGGCGGCCTGCAGCTGCTCAACTCGAAAAACGAGTGGATGCCTATCTTGCCCGAGGCGGATGAGATCGTTATCAATGTGGGCGATATGCTCCAGCGCCTGACCAACAACTACCTGAAAAGTACCACGCACCGCGTGGTGAATCCTCCGCCGGAAGAGTGGCACCTCCCGCGCCTGAGCATTCCGTTCTTTTTGCATCCGGTTAGCGACATGCGGCTCGATTGCCTTCCCTCCTGTGTCACGGCTGATAATCCGTTGCATTATGCGCCGATCACTGCCGGCGCATATCTGGATGAACGCTTGCGGGAAATCGGATTGAAGAAATAATTTCAGGCCAAAAGCATTGCTGCACCCTCCTGGCCAACCAGGGTGCCGATTGCCACCCCCATGCCGTTAAGGCGTACGGCGACCACGACGTTTTTGGAATAGCGTTCCACGACCGGTTTTTTTACCGGACCCAGGCCGAGAATGCCTGTCCACCAGCTGTCCACCTCGACGGGTTGGCCGGGACAGATAACAGTTTTGAGCAGCTGGACCAAGGCGCTGCGGATAAGTTCGTTTGGGCCGAATTCATCGGTTTGCTCTCCGGAGTTATCCAGATGGCGCCCGCCGCCGAGCAGGATACGGCCGTCAATATTGCGGAAATAGTAATAGCCGCGATCGTAATGAAAGCACCCTTTTACCGCCAGCTCGGGCAGGGGTTGGGTGATCAACACCTGATTTCGGGCGGGTACGACATCTGCGTCGGGCAGCAGCGATTTGGCAAAACCATTGACGGCGACCAATACCTTCGGCACCCGGAGCGTCCACCCCGATTCCGTTTCCAGTTCGACACCCTGGGAACTGTCTTCGAGCCGGTTCAGGGCAATCCCATTGAATATTTTAATCCCCTGTGCTTCGGCCCGGTGCAGCAGGGTGGCCATCATTTTTCCGGTATGCACCTGGCCCTCGGGCTGGTTCAGGATCAGGTGGTTCACATCCCGGAAGCCGAATCGGGGCAAATGGCTGTCCGCTATTTTATATACTTCAGGATGGCCGGTGATGGCGCCGATCTTTTGGTTGAAATCGGGGATGCGGTCGGCACATTCGCGGAATACCTCTTCATCGTCATCGGTAAACATTTCATAGCCGCCGAGCATCTGAAAATCCATATTGTCATCGCCAATCAGCTTTCGCAGTTGTTGCAGACCACGCCAGCGTTTTTCAACGACCGTCAGCACCTCGTTTTCCGAGAGCAGTTTCATGTCGTCGATCAGTTCCGTCATGGAACCAAAGCAGGCAAAGCCGGCATTGCGCGTGCTGGCGCCTGCGGGCAGTACGCCGCGTTCGAGCACGGCTACCTGAAGCCCGGGATCAAGTGTTTTCAGGTGAATGGCTGCGGTAAGGCCAACGATGCCGCTGCCGATGATGGCCACATCAAAGTCTTTGAAAAAGGTTTCTCGTTCCCAGTAACTGAGATTGTAACGGAGCATGGCGGCAAAATTTCCTAATTCTCCAACTCCTCCATCCGCATTTTATACAAGTATTGCGGAGTGCGGGAGTAAAGATTTTGATAAAGGGTAAGGGCGCGCTGGTGATGCGGCGTAGGGTTGTCGGCGATTTTGCGCAGTTCAAAATGAATGGCGGCTTCTTCGCGTTCGGTGCGTGCGAGGGCCTGCAGTTGCGTCAGTTGCCGCAATGCTTCGGCTTTGTTCCCCTCCGCCAGGATGATCTGGGCGCGGAGCACGTTTGCGGCGAAGGTGAGTTCGGCGTTGCCCAACGTGAGGGCGATGTCGCGGCCTTCATCCAGCAATTGGCGTGCGGTGGACACGTCGCCGGCATGCAGGTGTACCGTTCCTTTTTCGATAAGGGAATTGCCCAGCACAAGGCGGTTGCCCATAGCGCGGGCGTATTCGATCGCTTCGGTATAATATTTCAGGGAACGTTCAAAATCGCCTTTATAAAACCAGTTGTCGCCGAGTGTATTCAACGCCTTGGCGATGCCTTTTTTATAATTCAGTTCGCGGGAAAAGGCCAGGTTTTGCTCCTGGTATTCGTTAGAGCGGTCAAACTCGCCCATATTGGAAAGGAGGTCGCCGATCAGGCCGCTGGCGATAGCCAGGCCCTGTTTGTCGCCGAGCTCCTGGCAGAGCGCCAGGTCGCGGTTGAACATTTCCATGGCCTTGCCAAAATCGCCTTTCTTTTCCCACACCGAGCCGATGCTGCCGATACAGATCGTCATGAGCAGTTTGTTGCCCAGTTCTTCCGACAAGGTGAGCCCTTTTTCCAGACAGAGCAGGGCGCTGTCCAGGCTGTTTTTTTCCAGGTAAATAATGCCCAGGTTGGTATATAGTGTAGCCAGGCCTTGTTTGTCTTCGGCCCGTTCGGCGATATCGAGTTGTTCTTCGAGCCAGCGGATCCCCTCGTCATAGTGTCCCTGATTCATAAAAATCAGGCCCAGGTTTGCCACAATCGGCGCGTTTTCAGCATTTCGGTTTATGGACCGGTTGATCTCGATGGCTTTGGCAAACCAGCTTTGGGCGGATTCGTAGCTCCCCTGCCGGAAGAAGAAAGTTCCGAGATTGCCGTAGGTTTTGGCAATGCCCACCTGGTCGCTGGCGAGTTCGAAACAAGTGACGGCTACATCGAGGTGTTTTTTGCCTTCGGCGTAGTTACCCCGAAGCATCAGGAGCTGGCCCAGGCGGCGGTTGCAGCGCCCGATCAGGTACCAGTCGTTGAGCGCCTTGGCGCGTTGGAGCGCCTGGCGGTATTCCTGTTCGCTTTCTTCCCATTGGCCGATGAGTTCATGCACGGAGCCTTTCCGGAGCATGAACTTGACGACCTTTTTACTCTTCTTCGTGCTTTCACTCAGGTTTTCGATCAGCTTGCCGTAGTACTGCAGTGCCTGCCGGTTCAGAAAGTTGCGCTGGGCATACCGGGCGGCTTTTTCCAGGTATTTGTTTGTCTTTTTCCTTACTTCTGCCTGTTCGTAGTGGAAGGCCAGGTCCAGATAGCGCTCTTCCGAATTGGGGTATAATTGTTCGATCGCTTCGGCGATCAGCTGGTGCAATTCGCGCAGCCGGGTGCGCAGCTGCATATCATACGCGGCTTCGCGCAAAAGCGAGTGGCGGAAAATATAGCGCAACTCGTTCATGGCGTGCCAGATCTGCCATTTTTCGGCGGTTTGTATCTGTTCTTTCAGCACCATTTCAAGGTCGCCGTTGCGGCGGACAAATTCCTCCTGTTTGGCCATTACGGCCGATAATACAGGCAGTTCAAACTCGCGTCCGATCACGGCCGCCGCTTTTACGGTTTCCTTGACCAGGCCGCTGAGCCGGTCGATGCGCGCCATCATGATCTGTTTGACGGAGTCGGAAACCTGAATATCCTGGTTTTTTAGTTGCAACAGGCCACCGGTGCTTTTGAGCATACCGGCTTCCTGGAAATAATCGGCCATTTGCTCCAGGTAAAAGGGATTTCCCTGGGTCATGCGCTGGAGCAATTCGAACAGGTCGGGGTGCAGCGCACCGCCGAGGCGGGCTTCGGCAAAAGCGCGGAGGTCATCGGGCTGGAGAAAGTTCAGGTCCAGCTCGCAATTGGGGATCTTGAGTTCCTGCAAGACATTCAACCGGAAGGCATAGCTCTTGCTGCCGTCGTCTTCATACCGGCTTGTGGCCAGAAAGAGCAGCGGATAGCCCTGTGCCCGGCGGATGAACTGGGCCAGGAATTCGCGCGACATATCGTCGTACCAGTGGGTGTCTTCGAGCTCGATCACAGCGGGTTGCAGGATCGATTCGGCTACGAAGAGGTTTGCCATGGCCGAGAGCGCATTCTGATAGCGGCCGCGGGCATCCAGTTGTTCCCAGAGCGAGCCGGCATACTGGATCCCCACGAGGGCTGCCAGGATACTTTGCGTACGGGCAATTTCCCGGCGGATCGCGTCTGCCTCCGGGTGCTTGCTCTCCGTGAGGTCGTACATGAGTTCGAGGAAATTCGACTCGAACAGTTCGCGGTTCCGGGCAGGGGTGTTGTCCGGGCTTTGCTCAAAATAGTTTTTCAGGAAATAAATAAAGGGGTTGAAGGGCTTGCGCAGGATCTGATCGCTCTGGCAATTGAGCCAGCTGACGGCCATGGTTTCGCGCATGGCGCGGCGAAATTCAAAACTGAGCCGGCTTTTCCCGATCCCGGCCTCGCCGAAAACAAAGGCGACCCCGGAGAACTGGCCTTCCCGTATCGGCGCCGCGAATTCCTGCAAGGTGCGCAGTTCGGTGGCGCGTCCGTAATATTCACCGCTGAAGGAGGAGCGCCCGCCCAGGTTGCGCCCGCTGAGCAGGTAGGTGGGTATTTTTTGTTCAAACCCTTTGTATTGTTCCTCGCCCCGGAACGTAAACTTGAAGTTCCGGTTGTGTTGTACGTTGTCGTCGGCAACCACTTCGCCCCACCCGGCTTTCGCCATGAGGCGGGCCGCCAGGTTGACCCGTGCGCCGACCGCGGCATACTGACAGCGTTCGGCACTGCCGATCACGCCGGTAAAAGCCACCCCGGCGGACATCCCGATGCGGTAGCGCGCACCGGTCAGATTTTCCAGGTGTTGCAGTTCTTCCTGTACGGCCACGATAAATTCCAGTGCACGCTCGGTATTGTTTTCAAACGAAACGGGTGCGCCGAACAAACAAAACATGAGTCCGCCCTTATCGCCAAAATCAATTTCCTTAAAATATCCGCCAAAGTTGAGGCTCTGATCGAGCACCACCGAGGCAAAATGGTTGAGCGATTCATACGTATCCACCCCGGAGAACGACAGGAAAACACTGACCACGTTCCGGAACTCTCCGGCATTGCCTTCGGCAAATGCTTCTTCCGGCAAAAAATCGGTGGCTATGGCCGGGTCCGGTTTGGGCAGGCTGCTCTTTCCGGCGCCCGGCTGGGCGGCAAGGATCTTTTCCAGATTCAGCCGGAAATAGCCGGATTCCAGCGTATCATAGGGGATCTCCGAATGGGGAATAGCGGTTAAAAAAGCCTCATCGCACACGACTTCCAGGCTTCCGGCCTGCATCTGTGCCTGCGAGCAACCGTCGATCGGCGCTCCGCGGAAGTAATAACTTTTACGGCGGTTTCCCACGATACCCCATTCCACATCGCCTGCCGACAGGCCGATCTTGATCCCGATCTGGTGTTCGGTCAGGAGGGATTCGGCCTCCTCCTGATCCCGCATAAAACGCTGCACGGCCGCCTGTGCGGTTTGCAGAATGGCCATTCCGGCCGGCGGGATATTCCCGTCTCCGGCGGAGCCGGGTTGATTCGGGAAAATGGCGGTAAAGCTGTCGCCGGCAAAATAGGGTATGAAGCCCCCCTGCTCGTACACCAAAGAAACCGTGGGCTGGAAAATATGGTTGAGGATGTAGGAGAGCTCTTCCGCTCCTTCGGGCCCTTTCCGCATCAGATTTTCGGTAAGCCGGGTAAAACCACTCAGATCTACAAACATGACAAAGGCACGCAGGGTGCCCTGATACAGGCTGTGGCGGTAGTTCTCCTGAATAAAATGCGGCAGGAAGTGTTTCAAAACTTGATAACGCTGTTTGTAGCGGGGCGCAAGTTACGGATTAAATGCAAAACCGCCCGGGTTTTGAAACTCCAACCCGGGCGGTTATTCAGACGCTTGCCCTTCTCCGAATGATCGTGTCCCGTTGAGAAAACGGTCAGCGTCGTTCCTCCGCAACATAACGGCGCGAGCGCATTCGCTTTAAATACCGTTTCATGGCCTTTGTCCTGCAATAGGCGACTGCCTTTTTCCCTTCGCTGCTCAGCACTTTTTTATCGGCGCCCTTTTGCAGAAGGTACCGGACCAGGAGTTTATTGTCGAAGGCGCAGGCGTACATCAACGGTGTTTTACCGTAGTAGTCCAGATCGTTCAGGTCCGGGTAATCGTCGCCATAGGGG
>CAYVDV010000297.1:0-7074 GCA_964450465.1 uncultured Saprospiraceae bacterium | reverse complement strand
GTGCAGTCGCCCGGATAACCTTTCCGGGAAAGCAAAAGGCTCATTGGTGTGCCGACAATGTTGCTGCGGCCGAGCACCACACAGTGTTTGCCGGAAGTTTCGATATTATACCGGCGCAGCATTTCCATGATGCCAAAGGGTGTGGCTGGCAAAAAAGCGGACATGCCCTGTGCCATGCGACCAAAATTGACGGGATGAAAGCCATCCACATCCTTGCGGTGATCGATCGCCAGGATGATCTTTTCTTCATTGATGTGTTTGGGCAGCGGCAACTGTACGATAAATCCATCAACATCCGGATCGTTATTGAGTCCCCGCACGATTTCCAGGACTTCCTCTTCTGAAGTATCGGCCGGCCGTTGTATCAGGGAACTTTTAAACCCGATCTGCTCACAGGATTTGATCTTGCTGCTTACATATACCTGACTGGCCGGGTTCTCCCCGACTAAAACCGCAGCCAGATGAGGGATTTTGCCGCCATTTTGCCGTATTTGATCGACTTCCGCCGCCAGTTCCGATTTGATATTTTCGGAAAGCAATTTGCCATCAAGAAGTTGCATATATAAAGTTTGTAGTATGTGAAATGGTATTATTTATTCAACACAAGAATGCCGAACACATCGGCATCAATCCAGCTTCTGTTTTTGTCTGCTCCCGGTATAGCAACGCTGCCCATGAGATTTTCCCGGACTGGCGAGCGATCATTGTCGGAATAAGCCAGGGCAAAGCCAAGTTTTTTACCAGCCTGGAGAAGTTTGGGAACGTTTTCGCCATTTTCCTGGAACTGGTTGCCGTCGAATACCCGCACGGCAATTTCCCAGGTACTGGTATGCCCGCGTGTAATTCTGCGCACCAGACAATGGTCGTCAAAATACCGGTACGTGCTGTCCGGCGCCATATCCGTCACCCGGCCATCCAGGCCAATACGGTAGGCAAAAGCATTATAATTATATTGGTGTGGCCCACCAGAGGCATCCTCATCCAGAAAAATAGTCAGGCAGTCGTCATCCCAATAGTGTTCCAGGCCTTCAGGGTAGATATCCAGCAGGGAGTCGTCCGTGATTTCCGCGAGGAGATAAAGATTATTTTCATCCCAGCCGATTTTATAGCGTCCGGAAAAATCCGTTGCCGACGGTTTTTGACCGGCCCAGACCTGATCGATCGGTTGCCAGGTGCAGGATTCCCACAGCTCATCGGAGCCACTGCCGTCAAGCACCGGCGTTCCGTACACGGCAAATAAGGTATCTTTAGCACCCTGATTTGCAGGCGCTTGTGACGATGTTCCGGATGGCTGGTTTTGGCAGGCGAAAAAAAGAGCAATGGATATTGCGGAAAGGAAAGTGGAATACCGAGGCATGTGTGTTGTTTTGGTTAGGGCAAATGTTCGACTTTTTTAGCAAAAACCGGTCAGGCAAATCTACGAATCCATCTTGTTATCTATGGAAACAGTCGTAAATCTTCTTCCAACCCGGTGCAAATAAAAAAGAAGGGAGGTGTTTCCTCCGGCAATTGGTCTTAATAATGATACCTTTGCGGCGATTTTGATACCACTCCGGTTTAAACCGAATTTTTGACCGGAGGACTAAACCGTTCCGTCATAAACGCGTTTAAGAGTCGAATTTAAAACTACCCACTATGGATCCATCCGGATACATGCCTATTATTTTGCAGTCGCTGGTTGCGCTGGGATTTGTAGCCTTGGTTTTGCTCGTCGTACCCCTGCTTGGGCCCCGCCGCCGCGGTGGCAAAAAGGATGAGAATTTTGAGTGCGGGATCGAGTCGGAGGGAAATGCCCGCATCCCGGTTTCCATAAAATATTTCATGACGGCCATTCTCTTTGTCTTGTTCGATGTAGAGGTGATCTTTTTTTATCCCTATGCCGTCAACTTTCGGGAAATGGGCGTTCAAGGCTTCCTGGCCGTACTGATCTTTATTGCCGTTTTTCTCCTGGGATTTGTGTATGTTTTGCGACGTGGCGCGCTGGACTGGGAGAAATAGCCTGTTTCGGTCCCCGGAGTTATTTCCATCCAGCCGGGAATCTGTCCGGATGTTAAAATCAAAATGTCATGACCAGAATTGAAGAAATGCCGGAAGGTTATGGAGGCGAGGGCTTTTTTGCCACCTCGCTTTCCAAAGCGGTCGGTTTGGCGCGGGCGAACTCCATCTGGCCCCTGCCCTTTGCCACTTCCTGCTGCGGTATCGAATTTATGGCTACGATGGGCACCAATTACGACTTGTCGCGCTTTGGCATGGAACGCCTGTCTTTTTCTCCACGCCAGTCGGACCTGTTGATGGTAATGGGTACGATCGCCAAAAAAATGGGCCCGATCCTGAAGCAGGTGTACACCCAAATGGCCGAGCCCAAATGGGTGATCGCCGTGGGCGCTTGCGCCAGTTCCGGCGGCATTTTTGACACCTATTCCGTCTTGCAGGGCATCGACAAGGTAATTCCGGTGGATGTTTATGTACCGGGGTGCCCGCCGAGGCCGGAGCAAATAATAGACGGTATTCTGAAAATCCAGGAACTGGTGAAGAACGAACCGCTTCGCCGGCGCTACTCGGCTGAATATCAGCATCTTTTGGAAAAGTATCAAATCGGTTGAGCGCTTCACCGAAACCTGTGCTGCCATGACAAACGAATTAGTACACGCCCGTATCGAGCAACAACGCCCCGGTATCCTGGTCAAAAGCGAACACGCATACGACGGTATGCTGACGGTGGAAACCACTCGCGAACGGATCCACGAATTACTCGCGTTTTTACGCGATGACGAGGAACTGCAGTTCCATTTTCTGACCACGTTGTGCGGACTTCATTTCCCGGAGGAGAAAGACCGGGAATTGGGCGTACTGTATCAATTGCACAATTGGCGGCGGAACAGCCGGATTCGGGTCAAGGTCTTTATTCCGCTGGACGACCCGAATTTACCCACTGCCACGACCCTTTGGCCGGCAGCCAATTGGATGGAGCGCGAGACCTACGATTTTTACGGGGTACATTTTGAGGGCCATCCGAACCTCACTCGCATTCTCAACGTAGAAGACCTTGACGTCTTTCCGCTGCGCAAAGAATACAAACTGGAGGATGGCACCCGAACAGACAAGGATGACCGGTTTTTTGGCCGGGATGGCCATGAAGGTCGCAGTTTTGATTAAACGGTTATATCGGGGAAATACCCTGTTATTGGATACGCTCCTATGATTCAATCCTATTTTTCGCAACTTGACAGCCTGGAAGGCGAATTAGCCACGCTCAACCTGGGGCCCACACACCCGGCCACGCACGGCATTTTTCAGAACGTCCTGAAGATGAACGGCGAAAAGATCGTCAGTGCAGAACCGACGATTGGCTATATACACCGGGCGTTTGAAAAATTGGCCGAACGGCGGCCTTTTAACCAGATTACGCCGATCACAGATCGCCTGAACTACTGCTCGGCGCCAATCAACAACATCGGCTGGCACATGACGGTCGAAAAACTGGCAAAAATCGAGGTGCCCAAACGGGCACAGTACATGCGGGTGATCGTCATGGAACTCGCGCGTATCGCCGACCACCTGATTTGCAACTCTGTGATCGGGGTAGACACCGGCGCCCTCACCGGCTTTACCTACATGTTTCAGGAACGCGAGCGGATCTATGAAATGTACGAAGAAGTTTGCGGCACCCGCCTGACCACCAATGTTGGGCGCATTGGCGGTATGGAGCGCGACTTCTCTCCCGTTTTCCACCAAAAACTCCGGGATTTCCTGCAAACATTTCCAGCCAAATTTGAAGAATTCAACAATCTGCTGGAGCGCAACCGCATTTTCATGGACCGCACCATTGGCGCCGGCCCCATCAATGCGGATCGCGCCATGGCCTACGGCTTTACCGGACCCAACCTGCGCGCCTGCGGGATTGACTACGATGTGCGGGTCATGGAACCCTACTCCTCGTACGAGGATTTCGATTTTATTATCCCCGTAGGTACCCAGGGCGACACCTATGACCGCTTTATGGTACGCCAGGAAGAGATCCGTCAAAGCCTGCGGATCATCAAACAGGCGTATGAAAATCTTCCGGAAGGCAACTACCACGCCGATGTGCCGGAATACTACCTCCCGCCCAAAGAGGACGTGTACACCAAAATGGAAGCGCTGATCTACCACTTTAAAATCGTTATGGGCGAAGTGCCCATCCCGAAGGGTGAAGTGTACCACGCAGTGGAAGGCGGCAACGGCGAACTGGGCTTTTACCTCATCAGCGACGGTGGCCGCCAACCCTATCGCCTGCACTTCCGCCGCCCCTGTTTTATCTACTACCAGGCATACCCGGAAATGGTAAAGGGTTCCATGCTTTCCGACGCGATCCTGACCATGTCAAGCATGAACGTTATTGCCGGCGAACTCGACGCCTGAACTAATGCCCTTAATGACCCCTAATGACTTCAATGACCTCAATGTCCCTAATGCCCCCTCCTAATGACCCCAAATGACCCTAATGACTCTCAATACCCCCTAACAACCACAATGACCATTTTAAAATATGCACACGACAACACATAACGAGGCTACATTCCGGCTTTCGCCGGAGACTCTGGCGGAAGTACAGAATCTGATGCAAAAGTACCCGGAGGGAAGGCAAAAAAGCGCCTTGCTGCGGGCCCTGCACCTGGCACAGGAGGAAAACGAAGGCTGGCTGAGTATTGCCGCCATGGATCATGTGGCGGAAGTACTGGGCATCACGCCGATCGAGGTGTATGAAGTGGCCACTTTTTACTCCATGTATAATCTGGAACCGGTGGGCAAATACGTGCTGGAGTTCTGCCATACGGGACCCTGTGCAATTGAAGGCGCCGAGCGGCTGATCGACTATACCCGCAAAAAACTGGGCATTGAAACCGGGGGAACTACCCCGGACGGGATGTTTACGCTGAAAGAGGTGGAGTGCCTCGGGGCTTGCGGGTATGCGCCGATGATGCAGGTGGGCGAGTTTTTTCACGAGCACCTGAATGAAGAAAAAATGGACCGGTTCATCGAGGACTGCCGGGCCGGCAAGGTCAGCAAAGGGACCTGGAAAATGCATTCCTGACTTAAAAATAGAAACAATGATACAGGCTGAAATTGAAAAACTGTTTAAAAAACCGGGTGAAAAGCGCTACGATTACTTTGTAAAGGAAGTCGCCAAAAACGAAGAAGTGTATGGCTTGTCGGATGAAGAAGGCTGGGCACTCCTGGGCGATGATGCGGACGCTGATATCCTTCCGCTCTTTCCGGCTGCCGAGCTGGCGGAGGCCTTCCGGGTGGCGGTTGGATTCGACGAATATCAGGTGGAGCCACTCGATGTAAACGAGTTGATGGACTGGATGGATGACATGGTTGAAGACAATCTGATGATCGCCGTTTTCCCCAATCCCGAGTTGAACGGAGCTGTGGTCGATCCCCAGGTTTTAAAAGCTGATTTGCAAAAGGAATTTGACAAAGAGCAGGAATAAGCGCTTATGAGCCGGAAACTACTCCTTGAAAATGCCCATGTGCCGGGCATTAACGACTATGCTGTATATCGCAAGCATGGCGGGTACCGGGCTGTGGAAAAAGCCCTGAAAAGCATGTCGCCCGACGCGGTGTTGGACGAGGTTAAAAAATCCGGACTGCGCGGCCGCGGTGGCGCAGGCTTTCCAACGGGTTTGAAATGGTCGTTTCTTGCCAAACCCGAAGGCGTGCCCCGTTATCTCCTTTGCAATGCCGATGAATCGGAGCCGGGCACCTTCAAAGATCGCTATTTGATGGAGAAGATCCCCCATCTTCTGATTGAGGGCATGATCCTTTCTTCGTATGCACTGGGGGCAAATACGTCGTACGTTTATATCCGCGGAGAATATTCCTGGATTGTTTTTATTCTGGAAAAAGCGATTGCCGAGGCATACGCCAAAGGCTGGCTGGGGAAAAACATTCTGGGTTCCGGATTCGATCTCGATCTGTATGTCAATCCGGGCGCCGGCGCCTACATCTGCGGCGAAGAAACGGCCCTGATTGAAAGCCTGGAAGGTAAGCGCGGCAATCCGCGTATCAAACCGCCCTTTCCTGCCGTAAAAGGCCTGTGGCAATGCCCGACGGTCGTAAATAATGTGGAAACCCTGGCGGCTGTGGTACCTATAGTCAATGAGGGCGGAGATGAGTACCTGAAAACCGGCATAGGAAAAAGTACCGGTACCAAACTCATCAGCGCCAGCGGCAATATCAACAGACCCGGAGTATATGAGATTGAGTTGGGGCTGTCCATGGACGAGTTTATCTATTCAGACCAATGGTGCGGGGGGATCAAGAACGGGAAACAACTCAAGGCCTGCGTACCGGGAGGCTCTTCCGTCCCGATTCTGCCCCACTATCTGGTGACCAAAACAGCTGCAGGTGAAAACCGGCTGCTCACTTATGAGAGTCTGGCGGATGGCGGCTTTGAATCTGGTTCCATGCTGGGCTCCGGCGGTTTTATCGTGTATGATGAAGACCAGTGCATCGTGCGCAATACCTGGAATTTCACCCGGTTTTACCACCACGAATCCTGTGGGCAGTGTTCGCCCTGCCGCGAGGGTACGGGCTGGATGGAAAAAGTGCTCTGGCGACTGGAAAACGGGCAGGGAAAAATGAGCGACATTGATCTTCTGGTCGATGTCGCCAAAAAAATTGAGGGGAATACCATTTGCCCGCTCGGCGATGCCGCCGCGTGGCCGGTGGCCTCCGCTATCCGGCATTTTCGCGAGGAATTCGAATGGCACGTCCGGGAACCCCAAACCTGTCTCCAGCGAAATTATGGTCTGGTCAGCGAGCCCACCCTCTCCCAATGACCTCCCTAATGATCCCTCCCAATGACCTCCCTAATGACCTCCCTAATGACCCCTCCCAATGACCTCCCCAATGACCTCCTTAATGACCTCCTTAATGACCTCTCCCAATGACCTCCCCAATGCCCCCTCCCAATGACCTAACTGACCACATTAAAAGATATGGCTAAAGTAAAAATAGATGGTTTTGAGATTGACGTTCCGGACGGTACGACAATCCTGAATGCGGCGCGAATGATCGGCGGCGACA
>CAYVDV010000296.1:0-7078 GCA_964450465.1 uncultured Saprospiraceae bacterium | reverse complement strand
GCCCAGGCCTGGATGAAAAATAGCAGTGCGAAAATACCGGCAAGCGTAAGGCGTTTTTGCATCGTATGGGAATTGAATAATGAATCAGATGCATGCAAAGGTACTAAACTAAGCAGGCACCGGGTGATCTGCCGGCATGAAATGAAAAAAGCCGCCATGAGGGCAGCTTTTCAAGCAGGATTTTCGCGGCAAATTAAAATAGATAGGTTACGGTTGCGGAGGAGGAGGGATTCGAACCCCCGGTACCCTTTCGGGTACGCCGGTTTTCAAGACCGGTGCAATCAACCAGCTCTGCCACTCCTCCGGAAAGCCGCAAAGGTAAAAAATCCTGCTGTGTAATAAATGCCCCGAAAAAGATTATCTGTCGTTGTCCGGCAAGGGCACATTCATGCGGACCGGCACTTCGTTGTTTTGATCAATATGCGCGAAAAAGGTTTCCAGATAAAGGAGCATATCGTCAATCGCTGTCCGGCTCAGATATTTGGAACGACAGATGTTGTAAAAGTCGTTTTCCGCGCTTTTCAGGACCAGCACACCGCGTCGCAAGGCTTCCCTGGGTATACCATTGGCCATTAGAAAGCGATCGCGAACGCTCACCAGGCCGCTTTCCGCCGAAGGGCTGGCGTAGGGCGCACTTACCAGGCCGGAAAAGTCAAAATCGTACGGTACAACAACAACTTTGGAGGGCTCCCGCGAACGGATGAAGCGAACGTTGCGGATCATTGAAATATCCCAGTCCGTGTTCCCGACCATATATTCGAACAAGGCTACCAGCGCAGCCTGGTTGACGATCATACTGTCCACTGGCATACCGTATTGTTCAATTTCTACGCCGTTCAGGCGCGCTGCAGTCTCTTCGCCATCCTCCACCAGAAGCCCGTACATTTTTTTACTGGAGGTCTCTACGTGATTATCGCGCAACGTGACCCGAACCAGCCGCGCCCGCACACAGGCATTGGTCAGCCGCTCAAACATCTTGTAGACCAGGTATTCGCGTATGATCAATTCATCGCCTAAGTTATTGTCGTAGCAGGGCAATACCAGCTTGACTTCATTCAGGCTATCCGTCAACCCTTCCGCCTCCAGGACCTTCTTCGGGAATTTTATTTTCAGCGGCGGGATCTCAGCCACTTTCCGGCGGTACTTACCTTTGGGTTTTGCTTTCACCTGAAACGTTTTTCCATTGGCAAGCGACAAAACAGCCGGTAAATATTCATCGGAATTCCGGTTCGCCAATATGCTGGTCAGGTCGAGCTCCAGGGTGATTTTACTGGCTTCCTCCGGGGTCATGTACTCAAAAATCGACTTCGCCGGCTCGGAATGCTGCCCCTGGATAATGTTGAAATGTAAAACGAAGAAAAAGGAAACCTGAAAATATAGTATGGTTAATTTTTTTGCTGTCATGGTCACAGAATTTAATTCCGTAATTTTAAAATGGATTTGGGTGTACACCGCGGTCAAAATCGACCAATCGATTGCAAATGTAATTTGAAATATTGTTTTGTTACATAGCAATAACAGTGCCTGATTCAGAATTATTTTTAAATTAACAATCGAATTCGGGATTATGTTCCATTCGCGTCATTTTTAACAGTATTGAAATCCGGGGGCAATTCGCCTAAAAACTGTCGATTCGTTCGGGTAAAAAATGGCACCGAAATGTCCACAGATGACAAGACAGATTGGCAGGGTTTCGTAACTTTGTGGCGCGATCGACTGTTTCACGTCAAAAAGGTACACCAACTACATTAAAATTTACCATGAAAAAATTTGTGTTATTGCTCGCAACCGGGCTGGCCAGCGTAGGGCTTCTGGTTGCACAGGAACCCACAGGCGTCTGTGGCACCAGCCTGGAAGATCAGCTGCAATCCGAGAGCCGGCTCCTGGAAAATATTGAAAAAGCAAACAGTGGGGCGGTAACCGAAAGGGGCGCCATTCAGTATGTGCCCATCTTCTTTCACCTTGTAGGCGATGCCCAGGGTGAAGGAAAAGTAAAAGAAGCAAAAGTCCTGGACCAACTCTGCGCCCTGAATGCGGCATACGAGCCCATGGAAATTCGCTTCTACCTGAGCCCGCATCCTACAAAAGGGCTGTTCAACTATTCCATTAACGCAACCAATGTGTACAGTAACCAGAATGCCTGGTTGACGATGCAATCGAACCGGCATGCCAACGCCTTGAACGTGTTTATTGTTGACCAGGCAGTCTCCGGCAACAATCAGCAAGGCGTAACGCTGGCATATTACACGCCTGCCCGCGACTGGGTAGTTTCCCGTCGCGACCAGATCAGCGGCAGCACCAAAAATCCGACCATCCCCCACGAAATCGGCCACTTCTTTTCGCTGGCGCACCCTTTCCTGGGTTGGGAAAGCAATTACTTTGACTCCTCAGACCCATCCTGGCCGGTTGCCCCCATCCTGTCTCCCGGCGGCGTACCCACCGAAAAAATGGACGGCTCCAACTGCCAAACTGCCGGCGACAAAGTGTGCGATACACCCTCGGATTATGCCGTAGGCTTCGGGTACCCGACCTGTAACTACCAGGGAGGCGCAAAAGACCCTAATGGTGTGCTGATCACCCCGATGGAAAATAACATGATGAGCTATTTCGATAATTGCAACTCGTATGCCTTTACGCCGCAACAGCAAAGTATTGTTTTGGCGGACCTGGCCTCTCCGGCCCGCAATTATCTGGACAACAACTTTACCCCGGCTGCTACGGAAATAAACACCCCGGCCGACCTGCTGGTTTCCCCGGCTCAGGGCGAAACCGTACCGTACTACGACGAGGTGTTGCTGGAGTGGCAGGCAGTGCCCGGCGCTACCTACTACCTGCTGGAAATGGATATTGTAACGACGTATGCATCGGCCTATTCCCAGACATATATTGTGAATACCAACTCCAAACTGGTGACTTCCCTCCTGGCCAACCGGAATTACTACTGGCGCGTACGCCCCTTCAACGAATATGTTACCTGCGCTACTGCCCGCCAGCGTTCCTTTAAAACGCCGCTGACTTCGGGTACGCGCAATATTGAAGGACTTACTGCCTTGCAACTGGCGCCGAATCCTGTACGCGACGGAGCCTCCGTTAACCTTTATGTGCAGGCTGAAAACAGTTTTGAAGCCAATATCCGGGTCATAGATATTGCCGGTCGCCAGGTGTACGAACAACTCGGCGTTTCGTTCCCGGAAGGAGAAAACCGCTTTGAACTGCCGTTGAACAACCTGGATAATGGCCTTTATATGGTTGTCCTGCAAAGCCGCGAAGGCCAGGCAGTCCGGAAACTCTCCGTTTTGAAGTAAAAAATAGAACCGGCAGACCGTTTTTAATCTGCTGTTTTTGCAATCTCCCGATGCATGCAAGGCGCCTAAATGCCGATCATTGTGCCGGGAGATTGCTTTTTTTAGCCATGCCGGCAAACAACGCCAGCCAGCCCCCGATAAAGCACAACCCGCCCAGCGGCGTAACCGGACCCAGCCAACCTACCGAAAAGGGCAGGAGATCCCTGCAGGCCAAGAGGTACAGCGACCCGGAAAAGAAGACGATCCCGATCGCAAACAAGCGCCCTCCCCATTCCAGCATCCGGTTGGACCCGGATTGCCCGGAAATAAGCCCGAGTGCCAGCAATGCAAGGGTATGATAAAACTGGTATTGAACACCTTTTTCGAAAATACCGAGCTGATACGCATCCAGATGCGGTTTTAAACCATGTGCGCCGAATGCGCCTATGGAAACGGCCAGCACACCAAACTGGGTGGCCCAACGGATGAATTTTACATGCATGGCAAGAGTCTTTTTTTGAAATGGAGAAGTAAAGGCCAAATTTCTTTTATGGCAGTTAAATTTGCCCGCAAATTCACAAAATTCAGCGTATCTGCCTAAGATTGTCCCAATGATCAATTATTCCAGCAAAACAAAACAGGGCCTTATAGCCGGGCTTTCCCTTCTCCTTTTATTGACGCTGTACTGGGCTTTTTGCACGCGCTCCAGATACGAAGCCTTGCAGGCAATGCCCAGCCAGACTGCCGCAGCGTTTGTTTTTTCCGGCCTGGATCATTTCGAGAAAGTAATGCAAGATGCCCCGGCCGGTTTATCCGGCCTTTCCCTGCTGCAAGTTTGCCGGAAGGATCTCGTACAGGCACTGGATGTATTCCGGGCCGATTCAATATTGCAAAATGCCCTCCGGCACGGGTCCCTCACCGCTGGCCTTAGTTTGCAACCCACCGATAGCCTGCATACGGTATTCGTTTTGGACTTAGCCGAATCGTTTAAAGCAGCGCCCGTTCTGGACAGGATTGCCAGGGATTATAAAATTTTTCCTGCAGAATTTAAAGGCGCTACCATCTATACAATCCTTTTGCCTAATCGCGAACGCCTGGTTTTGGCCGCACAGAAAAACCTGTTGCTTTTCTCCCGCTACTCCTTTCTGGTGGAAGACGCACTCCTTCAATTAAAAGAACGCGACCAATGGTGGGCCAAACAGACCGCCCCACCCAAAAATACGACCCCGGGCTTCCGCATCCTCCTCCGCCCGGAAATACTTGCCGCACGCCTTGAAGGGTCACTGCTTGCTGCAGGGGCGGGTTTGCCGGACTGGCTTTCCCGAAACTTCCAGCAACTGGAAATTTACCAATCGGGTGCGCAATGGCTGTTTCGAACGCAAACCACTTCACCGCTCCGGCTATCTCCCTCGGCAGCGGCGGTGCCGGATTCGATATTTTCTGTCCTGCCCGACCATACGGCCCTGATGCTCTGGCTGAATTTTGCCGAACAGGCCTCATTTCAAGGATTATTGCCGGACGCTGCTGCTTCCCGCGATTTCCGGCAATTTGTAGCGCCCTGGGCTGGGAAAGAACTTGCCTGGGTTTTAACCGACCCGTACACACCTGACTTGAAGGAGGACCAATTCCTGGTCGGATCTGTTCAAAATGAAGCGCTGGCCCAACAAAAACTGACGGAATTCGGCAATCAGACCGGGCTGCTGAAACAATATGACTATCAGACCTTTGAAATTCGCCAATTCCTGAGCAACGCGCTGATCGCACCGTTTTTAGGCAAGGACAGGCAGATCTTTCAAAATCCGGTTTGCGCCTTGCTGAACGGTTATATTGTTTTCGCGGCCACCCCGTCTGCCATGGAGTTGTGGATTGATAAGTACGTGGTCAGCCAAACGATGCGCAATCTCCCTGAATTCCAGCTGATCAAGCAAGATCTCCCCCAAAAAGGGAACAGTATGTTAGTTTTTAATGCCAGCTATCTGAATGCCCTGGCCGGACGAATGCTGACGCCCCCTTTCCTCCAGGAATTTGGAGGGGATATTTCCCGGCTACAAGGCAGCGGCTTGTTCGGACTATCGATGCGGATGGACCCGCAGGGTGGCATTCAGGGCGCCTGGAGCAACCATGCCCCGGTTGCGCAATCCGCACAGGCGAGTATTCTGTGGAAACTGTCACTGGGTGCGCCGGCGCTGACTGCGCCCGCCCTGATCCCGTCAGAAAACCCGGATATTGAAGCCGCCATCCTGATCCAGGACGCCCAATTGATGTTGTACCGGATCTCTGCCAGAGGCAACGTGTTGTGGCGCAAACAACTCGACCAACCCATTCTCTCCGCTATCCAGGGGATTGATTTTTATCAGAATAATTCAACCTGTTTTCTCTTTAATACAGCAGATGCGATCTGGTTGCTCGACGACGAGGGAAACGAATTGGTAGGGTATCCCTTGCACCTGCAATCGCCGGCAAGCAATGGCGTAACGGTAGTTGACTTCGATGGAAATAAGAAGTATTCCCTCTTTATAGCTTGCATGAACGGGAATCTATACGGATTTGACCAGTTTGGCAGGCCACTTGCGGGGTGGAATCCAAAATCAGGGACCGGGCGAGTAAAACACGGGCTGATCCACTTCAAGTCATCCACTAAAGATTATCTGGCCGTATTGAGCCTCAGCGGCATGCTCTCTGTATTCAACCGGAACGGTACGCCGCATTTTGCCCCCCTGCAATTTGACGGCTCCTTTTTCCTGAATCCTCCGCAATTTGATGCCGGGCCGGAATCTCCCCGCATTGTTTGCATGAACGCAGGTGGCAGGGCCTATATTTCTAACCTGAGCGGGCAAACTTTCACCCTGGAAATGGGCGGAAATCGCCCGGGAGCGGAGACCTGCTTTGCAATGGAACAATTGTTTGGCGACGCGCGAAAGGATTATGCTGTATTACAAGGCAATGCACTTGTCTTGTTCGGATATGAAAACCAATCCTTCCGGAAATGGCATAGTTTGTCTTTTCCCTCCCCACAGGATACCCTTTTCAAGACAGGAGAACGTGCACAGTTAGGTACCCTGAACCGGGAAAAACGGCAAATTTTTCTGGTAAATGGTCAGGGGGAGATCCATTCCGGGTTTCCACTTGCCGGGACAACCCCTTTTTGCATCTCCAGCACTGTGGTCTACCAACACGATTATATGCTGGTGGTTGGAAACGGTTCCGATGTTTATGCCTATAAAGTACGATAAAATGGATAACAGGCTTGGTATTGGCAAAAATTCGCTAAAACGCAAGTTAAATATTCGGACTGAAATCTTGTTTAAGGAATATAAACTGTCACATTCGCGCCTTTCCGGAAAATAATTGGGGTGATAACTTCGCCGGATTCATTAAAAACCATACATTTCGGCCCGTTTTATTTTCGGTTTAAACGTTTGAAATCAAATCCATTTACTGCTTATGAAAAAATGCTTACTTATCCTGTCTTTCCTTTGGGCGGGGTGTACAGCTGCTTGGGCACAGATACCGAACGGTAGCACAGCGCCCAATTTCACCGTAGTTGACATTTACGGTGTCCCGCACAATCTCTATAATCTGCTCGATCAGGGGAAGACAGTCTATCTCGACGTCTTTGCCACCTGGTGTGGCCCGTGCTGGAACTATCACCAAACGCATGCCCTGGCCGATTTATGGGACATGTATGGTCCTTCCGGCACAAACGAAGCCTATGTCATCGCTATCGAAGGCGATGCGAGCACTTCTGTTCCCTGTATCACCAACTCCCCGGGCTGCACCGGCGGAACGATTGG
>CAYVDV010000295.1:0-7121 GCA_964450465.1 uncultured Saprospiraceae bacterium | reverse complement strand
ACATCACATTCGGCTTGCCGAGCGGAAAATGCGATCCAGATTGATCCCTTCGCGGATATTGCCATTTTTGGTGGAGAACCAGATAAAGAGCGGCTTTCCGACAATATGGTCTTCCGGTACGTAGCCCCAAATCCGGGAATCTTCGGAATTGTGGCGGTTATCCCCCATCATCCAGTAGTAATCCTGTTGGAAAGTATAAGTACTGACTTCTTTTCCGTTCAGAAAGTACTTGCCGTTGCGTACCTCGAAGTCGTTGTGCTCATATACCCGGATGATCCGTTCGTAGAAGTCCAGGCTTTCGGGAGTAAGTTCAACCTCCGTGCCCTTTTTCGGGATATAGATTGGCCCGAAGTTGTCGATGGTCCAGTCCTGAAAGCGATCGGGATCGTTGGGAAACACATATCCGGGCCGGGGTTCGGGTACCCAGCGCTCCAATTCGATATCCGATGCCCAGGATTTGACTATTTCCACCTGTTTGGCGTCCATGTTGTAAAATTTCCGGACCTCTCCGTTTCGCGCTTCCCGGGAAAAAGCATCCGGCAGGCTGACTCCGATATCTTCCAGTTTTTTAAGGTTGAGATTGCCGGAGCTGCTTCGGATGGAGTACCCGTATTGCATATGTTCCGGATTTTGGACCGGCGCTCCGTTAATATACACCTGTCCGTTTCGGATCATCAGGCTGTCGCCGGGCAAACCGATACAGCGTTTTATATAGTGGTCTTTTTTATCCAGCGGCCGTACCACAACGTCGGGCATGGTGGGGACGGGGCGGTTTGCGCGTCGCAGCAGCTCTATTTCCCTGCGGAGCTGATAGATATCGTAGGTGCGGTCCGGGGTAATGATGACACTGTCGCCGGCGGGGAAGTTAAATACGACCGGTTCGTTGTGGTCAACTTTTTCCAGGGCCGGAAGGCGGTAGTAGGGTAGTGAGGGTTTTGTGAAGTAGGATTCGCGTGCCAGAAAACCGCTGCCGGTACTGAACCGGTTGTGTATGAGAGGAAACTGTAAGACCGTGATGGGCGTCCGGATTCCGTAGTGCGCTTTGCTGACAAACAGATAGTCGCCTACTTTCAGGGAACCTTCCATGGAAGAGGTAGGGATCACATAGGCTTCGATGAGAAACATCCGGATAAAGGCGGCGGCAAAGACGGCGAAAATAATTGCCTCTGTCCATTCGCGTACCTGTGATTTGCGGAACGGGTTCCTGGCCTCCAGTTTTCGCAGCGCTACCTTGTCGTTTTTTTCCTGGGCTTCGTGGTACTCCCGGTGAAACTCCCGCTCCTGTTCCAGTATCGGCCCATTGTACTTGTCATCCGGATTGCGGCCGATCAGAAAAAAAGGAATGGGGGCATAGATGACCGAAAGAGCCGCTTGCCAGAAACTGTGCTTGCCAAAGGAACGCACCATATCGATGCACAGAGCGGCATATATGAAAAAGTTTACTACCGGAAACAGCAGCCAGGCGGCATACCAGGGCTTCCGGCCCACCATTTTGCTCCATTCCACAGCAGCCAGGCCGGGTACCAGTGCTTTCCATCCGGGGATACCGGCCTTTTCAAAGAGTTTCATCATGCTCAGGCCAAGCAGGATGTAGAGAACGATCAGAAAAATTAGTACCGACATGGTAAAGTTGCGAAATTGGAAAATTGTGAAATTGGGCGCCGTTGATCCAGGCAAGGGCCAAGGTACCGGTACTCCCGCTTTTACAGGCAGGGATTCGACGGTTGCCGGAAAATTGTCGATTTAAACAACCGGACAACCAATGTCTGTTCGCTGTCCGCTTTACGTCCAGCGTTTACTCTTCGTCTGTTTTGCGCTTTTTACGGCGGGTTTTAAACATTTCCACGACCTCTTTGTCCTTCAGGAAGCCCATGTCAACAAACTGGGTGGACACGAACTTCTTCACGTCCTGATAGTCTTTGGCCCGTTTGTCTGTAAATACATGGAGCAATTTTTGGACGTAGGCCATGGATAACTTTTCGACAGCCTGATTGAATTCCTGATTGCCAAAAATCTTCATGTAAATATTAAAGATCTTGGTTAGTTCGAAGTAATCCGCATATTCCCGTTCGCTGAGACCTTTGATCAGGCGGGCAAAATAGTTCAGCACGACCAGACGCAGGCATTTGCTTTCAATGGAGAGGCCTTCGTGATTGTTGTAAAACTCCTGAACGGCTTCGATCGTATCGGGGTGTACGTATCCAAGGCTGTGAATCTTATCGGCGATCCGGTAAAAGTCCGAGATTTTATCGTTCACCTTTTTATCCAGCATATTACTGACGCGCTGGTCGTTATCTGCGCTCATGAGCGTATTGCGTTCATAAAGCGAAGCTAAAAATGCCAGGTACTCTACGTCAAATTCGGGGTAATTCTTGCGTTCGCGGGCGAAGTGGGTGGTAAATTCTTTTTGTTCTTCCGGGTTCATCTCGATGAAATTGCCGTACAGTGCCAGCATTTCCACATATTCCTCATTGTTGAAGAATTCTTTTTTGCCGAGAAAGTCGCGAATTTGATCTTTCAGGCTGGAGTTATCGCCGCCTACTTCAAAGCGCTTGAGCAGAAACTGCCGGAGGGCGGAGAAGTTGGCTTTCATTTCACCCAGTGTTTTGGGGAAATCAGCGGAGAAGTACAGTTCGTTGCGAAACTGGTTAGAGTAGCGTTGGTACAGGTCAACACGGTCCTTCAAGTCGCGGAAGCGATCGCTTTTTTGCTGTTGCAGAAAATACCGGATGCGTTTGTTCTCAACCTGCGACATCAGGTTGGTGATCCAGATATCGCTGCTCAGTGCAAAGCCAACCTGGATACTTTGGCCGATGCGTTTTTTCAGTTGTTCGAACTGTACGCTTTGGCATATTGCCAGGAGGATCTCCTTGAAGTGGTCATTCGGACGCACGTACCGGTATTGGTCATTGATTTCACCGCGCAAAACAGCATATCCCAGTATCCGGGGAAGGTATAGTCCTTCAAATACGGGGTCCAGCAGATATTTTTCAAAGGTGACTAACTGGAGCGGGGCATTGGCTGCCACTTCATGGTGAATTTCGGACAGCATAGGCTCAAAGCTTTGCCGGAGTTCGTTGTAGAGCTCGTCCTCTTCTTCCTCCAGATATTGGGCCAATATGGGGGATTCCTGAATGTTGGCGGCAATTTCGTTGAGGCGGTTGTAGTATTGTTCGTCTAAGGGTTGCATGGCCGATCAGTCGTAATTGGTAAGGAAAAAAGTGATAATTTTTTGCCCTGGATTCCAACAGGGCTTGAAGTTTTTGAAAAAAGACCTGGCAAAGCAACAAATGGCTTTGCCAGGTCTTTTTAAACCCGTAATGTATGGCAAAAGTAAAAACTCCTGCCGAAGTTCAAATTACTCTTCTGTTTTTTCTTCTTCAGCAGCAGGCGCCTCTTCGGCCGCCGGAGCGCTTTCTTCTGCGGCGGCTACCGGCGCTTCTTCCACTGCCGGAGCACTTTCTTCTGCAGCGGCTACCGGTGTTTCTTCGACAACGGCTGCACTTTCCTCCATTGCAGCAACTACCGGTGTTTCTTCTGCTTCTGCTGCAGCTTCTTCAGCAACAGGAGCGGGTTCTTCGACAACCGGCTTGGCTTTCACTCTCGGTTTGCCGTCAACGGCAGCAATATATTCGCGCTGTTTTTCCAGGTTTGCTTCGCGGCGTTTGGCAATGCGGTTGGATTTTTCTTCCAGCCAGCTGTTCAGTTTGGCGTCTGCCTGTTCCTGGGTAAGGGCGCCTTTTTGAACGCCTAAGGCCAGGTGTTTTTGATATAACACGCCTTTAAAGCGCAGGATCGCCAGCACGGTATCGGTCGGCTGGGCGCCCTTCATCAGCCAGTCGTATGCGCGCTCGCGGTCCAGTTCGATCGTAGCCGGAATCGTGAGCGGGTTATAAGTGCCAAGTTTTTCGATGAAACGGCCGTCCCGCGGAGAACGCGCATCGGCAGCGATAATGTGGTAGAAGGGAGCCTTTTTACGGCCACGACGTTGAAGACGCAGTTTAACTGCCATGGTAAGTGAAAATTTTGATGAAGAGATAAAATCTCGCCCGATTACTTATTGGAAATAGCATCGGGCTTTTCGAGGGCGCAAAGGTACGTTAATGTTTCGTACAAAACCAAACATCGTTTTAATTTTCGGTTTTTTCCAGATAATACCCGACCGATGCGTTTACTCCTGCCTTTTGTTTTCCTGCTACCCGCACTTTCAATGGTCAACGCCCAGCCGCAATCCATTTCCGGGGTGATCAATCAATACACGCCTGTCCTGTCCGTCGATACCTGCACAGCTCGTCTGAGCGTGAGCGACACTGCCGGCTTTCATGCCGGTGATCGCGCCTTGCTCATTCAGATGCAGGGTGCAGCCATCCGGACTCAAAATAATGCGGCATACGGCGAAGTGCTTTCCCTGGATGGGGCGGGTCTGTTTGAACAGGTTTATATCGACTCCGTTCAGCAGGGTCAATTGTATTTGCGGTATCCATTGCAGCATCGTTATGATCCTGCCGGAATGCTTCAACTGGTCAGTTTTCCGCATTTCCAATCCGCTGTGGTTGAAGACACGCTGTATGCTCAACCCTGGAATGGCGTAACCGGCGGCGTGCTGGCTTTATCCGTATCCGGCTCCCTGACACTGAATGCCCCGCTGTGTGCAGACGGGGCCGGATTCAGGGGTGGGAAGGCCTTCCTGCCCGGCGATAATAATTGCAGCTGGTTGCTCAGTCAGACCGCTTACGTTTACGGGCCCGGCAACTGGCGCGGGAGCTATAAAGGAGAAGGGCTGGCCCGAACGGATCCGGATAAAGTTCTAGGGCGGGGCCCACAGGCCAATGGTGGCGGTGGCGGAAACGACCATAACTCCGGCGGTGGTGGTGGCGCCAATGGAAGTGCCGGCGGAGATGGGGGCGCCAACGAAGAGCCCTCCAGTTTTGGATGCGACGGCTATTTCCCGGGCCTGGGCGGCATTGCCTTGTCTGCCGATTCTATGCGGGTATTCCAGGGAGGCGGAGGTGGCGCCGGTCATGCCAATAATAACCTCGGCTCTGCCGGCGGCAACGGCGGTGGCATTATTTTTCTGTTCGCCGATTCCCTTCTGGGACCGGATCCTGTCCTTTCGGCTAACGGCTTTCCCGGCGCTACGGCCAATGGCGACGGTGGTGGCGGTGGTGGTGGCGGCGGCACTGTCTGGGCTTCAATCCGGTATGCGGTTCCCGGTGTTCAGGTATCGGCCAATGGCGGCTCGGGCGGCCACACCTATAATAATAATCAGGATCGCTGTTTCGGACCCGGCGGTGGTGGTTCGGGCGGCCGTATTCTGACCAATCTGACTGGGATTCCGATCCCCGCTGCGGGCTTGCCCGGTACCGTTCAGGCCTCCGTGAACGGGTGTGCCGGCAGTACCAATGGGGCAGAACCCGGACAGCCCGGGCTGTTGCAGTCTTTGCCTGCCCGGTTTCCAGCGGGCGAGATTGCTGCCATATTCCCCGTTCTCCGTGCCGGCCCGTTTTCCGATACGGTTTGTTTGGGGGAGACGGCAGTGTTGTCTGTATTGACCAATCCTGGCCCCTGGATTTTTCAATGGGAAATTTTGGTGGATACCGTCTGGATGGCGATTGGCCCGGGACAAGGTTATGTTGGATATGAGTCGCCCAGCCTCCAGGTCATGCCGGTAACTTTATCCCACCATGGGGCTGTGTATCGCTGCGTGATCCAAAAACCGGGGTGCTTCAGCCTGAGCTCTTCGCCGGCAACACTGACCGTCCCGGAAGTGCCGCAGGCAGCCTTTTCAACCCTGATGACCGGCGCCACTGTTCAATTTGCCAACCAGTCCACCGGCGCTTCACAATTTTGGTGGGAATTTGGCGACGGGACATTTAGTTCGGAGGCATCCCCGGAACATACCTATGCGGATGAGGGCATCTACCTGGTTACGCTTTTCGCTATTTCCAGCTGTGACACGGCAACAAGTGCCCAAACATTGAACGTGGTCTTTGGGCCTGTGGCTGCATTTGCTGCACCGGACTCCCTGGTAGATTGCGAACTGGTGCACCTCGCTTTGCAAAACCAGTCCTCTGCCAATTCGGTGGGCTTTTTGTGGCTTTTCCCGGGTGGAACTCCGTCTTCCTCCACTATACCGGACCCTCAGGTTACTTATGAAACCACCGGTACTTATCCCGTTACCCTGATCGCTTATAACGCAGGAGGGGCTGATACGGTAGTACAGTATGTTGTGGTACAGGTAATCGGCTACCCGGTAGCAGAATTTGAATATGTGCCGGTAGGAAACGGCTTGATCCAATTCTCCAACCTCAGCCAGTTTGCAGCAACCCCCACCTGGTATTTTGGCGATGGTTCAGACCCGGTGAGCGATCCGGATCCGCTGCATCAATACCTCCAAAGCGGTGTGTACACGGTCACTTTGATTGCCGATAACTATTGCGGCAGCTCCGTGTTTCAGCAGATGATTAAAATCGAATTGGTCGGCGTGACAGAGTCGATCGAGAAAGAGCAACCAGTGCTTTACCCAAACCCCGCCGGGGAATCTGCGTGGCTGGATTGTTCGGCCGTGCCGGACCGTTTGCTAGGGGTGGCTCTGGTTGATTGCCGCGGCCGGAGTGTGGTACAGCGAATAGGGGCGGACCGCCCTGCATATACTTTATCTCTTGTCGATTTGCCGCCGGGGGTGTATTTTGTGCAATGCTACTTTGAAAAAGGGGTTTGGGTGAAAAAATTGGTCAGACAATGAAAAGAAATTTTCTTGAGGCCACTTTGAAACAAAAAGATGGCTCCCAACTTATTCCCTACCTTTGCGGCCTTTAAATCTTACCATGGAAAAGATCCTCATTCTTGATTTCGGCTCCCAATACACCCAGTTGATCGCCCGCCGCGTACGGGAGATGAATGTATTCTGCGAGATCATTCCCTACAACAAAATGCCCGAATTAACTCCCGACATCAAAGGAGTGATTCTCTCTGGCAGCCCTTTCTCGGTTAAGCAAGCGGATGCTCTCCGGCTTGATCTGGATGGTCTGGCCGGCAAACGCCCCATGCTGGGGATTTGTTACGGTGCGCAACTGACCGCAGATTACTACGGCGGCGAAGTGGCGCGCTCGGAAAAACGG
>CAYVDV010000294.1:0-7154 GCA_964450465.1 uncultured Saprospiraceae bacterium | reverse complement strand
CATTTTTTTGTTCACCCACCAGGGTATAAAACAGGGCAGAAACCAAAAGGCATAGCCAAGGGCAAAAAAGGGAAAACCAAGGACCAGCAAGGCTGCATAAGCAGCGGAACGCAGCGGGGACAGGGGCTGGCTGGCTGCGGCCACGACAGCATCCGTCAACCGGTGCTCTTGCAATTCGTTGAAATAGGTTTCCGTTTGCGCGCGCAAATCCGGATCATCCAGGGCCGTTTGCGCCAGGTGTTGCGAGCGCTCAAATTCGGCTTTTTGCGCCAGCGGGTGTTCATGGTGCAGGATCTCCTCCAGACGGGTGATCAACAGTTCGCCGGCCTCGTCGCGGGTATGGATGCTGAGGGTCTTTAGCTGGTCTTCGAGATGCTGCATCAGGCTTGCAACGGCCGCATTGGCATTCTCTTTCCAGGCCTCCGCCCAGTCGCGGGCGTAAACCGGTGCGCCGACGTTTACCACCACATCGCTGCGAAACAGATTTGGCGCCGAGTAGGACAAGCCTATGGGAATGATCTTGACCTCCAGGTTCCAGTTGTTGCGAGCCTCGGCGCCAAAGGCAATGCGCGCGGCGCCGCTCTTTAGCGGCCGGATGAAGCGGTTCATCCAGCTGGTGCCCTCTGCGGCAATAAACAGTACGCCGTTTTTTTCCAGATGTTGAAAAGAGAGTTCGAAAGCCTTCGCATTATTCCGGGATTCGCCCGGCGCCGCGTCTTCCGCGCGCATAACCGGGATACAGTACAGTTTCCGGAACAACCAGTTGCTCAGCGGATGCCGGAACAAGCCGTAATTGGCCAGAAAAAACATCTCCTGCCGGATCTCCAGCGCCGGATTCAGCACGTCCATCAGAGTACTGGGGTGATTGGCGATCACAATGGCAGGCCCGTCAAAATGCAAGTGCTCCCGGCCCAGCACCAGCCGCTTGCGGTAAAATACCTTGACGGATACCCAGACGACTACCCGCAACAGCAGGTAAACAAGGCGAAGCACAGGATGCAGACGGATATTGCGATAGGACATTTTTCAGTGGCTGTGGCTGTGGGAGGGGGCAAATGTCGGTATTGGTTTCGACTTGCCGGTACTTTGGCTCTGACTTGTTACACTGGCGCCCCTCAACTCGGTCGCTTACCCACAACGGCGTGTATCCCCTTTCGGGCGGTCAGATATGCAGGAACCAGCGAAAGTCCACCGTCGGCAACAGGTGCCACTGCGTACCGAAGGGGTATTCCCCATACGTGAGCTCACCGCCGACCAGCAGTTTGAATTTTTTACCGGTGCGCCACACCACGCCTGCCGTGTTTTCACTGAAAAAATCCAGTCCGTCGCGGGGAAAAAAATACGCATCGGAGCTGAACAGATATGCGAAGCGACCGAATAGTTTGCCTTCAGCCGCCACGCCTGTAATAAACCCGTAGCCTTTGTAGTAAACCGCCGAACGTGGAAATACAAACGGCAGGTCAACCGTGGTCCGCTCATCGGGCGCTCCCGAATTGATGGAAAACTCAAAAAGGGCTTTTCCGGTGAATACATGTCGGTCCCTGGCGGTAGTGGTCAGCATAACCCCGTTCTGGAAGGCAAACATATTGGGAATATCGAATTCCGGTGAAATAAAGCCGCCGGCGCCCTTGATCTGCACGGTGCGCATCAGCAAAGATGGGTAGTTGACGCTGTGGAAACTACTCAATGTGTACGTTTCCGCCTCCAGCTGTTTCCATTTGACCTCGATGTCGGGCGACAGAAATACCAGCAAAGGGTGAAAGCCCAACTCCACCCGGTTCGATACGGCATACCGGGAGTTGTGCAACAAGGCAAACCCGCCCCGCCGGACCGGCAGGGTGTACGCTGTGTTGGAAAACAGGAAGGCCGGGTCATTGTCCGGAATGGTTTGTGCAACGCAAACAAGTGCAAAGAGCAGCAAGCCGGCAAGGACGGCCAGCGGGCGGCAATGCCGCAGGCAGTGAAAGATGTATGATCGGGATAACATGGCGCGATGGTTTTGACGCTCCGCTTGGGGGCTTTGTTATTTTGGAATGATCCAGGATGCAGTGACCGGGCAGTGGTCAGATTCCGGGGCCTCCTGGTGGGCTTTATGCGAGCCCGGTTGCCAGGCTGTGTTGGCAAAAAGGTAGTCCAGTGTACTATCCCAGGTACTGTCCAGTTGGGTATTGGTGAAATAGAAGTTTTCGTTGGCTTTGTATCCTTCCAGGGTCAGGGAAGGCACGAATTGTTCGTATAAGGGTGTCAACCAGGTAATTTCCGGGGTGTAATTGGCCCCGTCGATGTGATAAGGGTCGTGCCCCGGAGTGTGGAAAATTTCGTCCGGGCAGGCTTTTTCCGCGCAGTAGTCCGTGGAGTCTGCATTGGGGGGGAGGAGGTTGAGATCGCCCCCGGTTACGAAAAACTTGCCTTCCTGATCCAGTTTCTGGAGCACAGCGACATACTCGTCCATTTGCCTTTTTTTGGTGTCGTCTGTGGAGAAGGCGGTCAGGTGGGTGCACACGACGTAGAACGGCTGCAGGTCCGGGATCGTCACGCGAGCCTGCATGACGTTGTCGCGCAGGTAGAAGTAACGCGTCAGCTTGTCCTGGTCATTCCGCAGCGGAAGCTGGAATCGCGTAGCATCGTCGATGGGCCAGGGCGAGAGGATCGCGTTTCCCTCGTCCATGCGACCCAACCCGTCGCTGGGAATGAACTGCGATTTCCAGATGGAGGCATACACGCCGTAATTGAGATAGGTATGGTCCAGGAGGTACTGCATCTGATCGATATAGGCCGATCGTTTTGAATCGATATCGACTTCCTGCAACAGTACGATGTCGGGATGGATGGCGTTGATCCGGTCGGCGATTTGCCCGAGCGTGGGCAGTACTTCCTCTTTGCTCAGCAGCACCCGGTCGCCGCAGGAATCGCCAAACCACCAGATCTTCCCGCAGCCGAACCGGATGTTCCAGGTCATGACCAGCAGGGTATTTCCCGGCGCCTGCGCCGGCGTTTGCATGCTTGCGGCATAATACTGGCAGGGCATTTCATCCTCGAAGGTTTCCACGAGGGGCTCGCATTGCGGAAACAAAACCGCAGCGAATAAAAACAGCAGTAAACGTTTCATGGTGCAGAAGTTTTACCCCGTCATCCGGGTGTGTAAATGGCCATTTTGGCCCCGAAAGCTTACCCTTAGTATCATTACTTTCAAATGATAGTTGTCAGCTTGACTTATGATCCGCTGAAATACGACTGGCTGTATCCGGGGGGGAGTATTTCAAAAAAAGTTATACCTTTCGCTTCCCTACCTGTTGTGTCCGGCTTTACGATTTATCGTTTTTTTACACCATGGCAAAAAGGATTTACGTTGCAGCGAGCAGCCAACACGTTGGCAAAACAACCAACACCCTCGGACTCGTAACCGCCCTGCAACGGCAAGGGCTTCAGGTTGGCTATTGCAAACCGGTGGGACAAAAAGCCCTGTTGTTCGGGGGGCTACTGGCGGATAAAGACGCCCAGCTCTTCGCCAGCACCATGCATTTCAACCTGGCGCCTGAGCTCCACAGCCCGGTCATTCTGGGCAAGGGCGCCACTACGGACTATCTCGACCATCCCGAGCGGTTTAATTACAGGGAGCGGATTCTCCATGCTGCCCAAGAACTCGAAGCAGCCAACGACGTAGTCGTATATGAAGGGACCGGGCACCCCGGCGTGGGTAGTGTGGTAAATCTTTCGAACGCCGATGTGGCGCGCCTGCTCGGCGCCCCCGTGGTCCTCGTGGTGGAGGGCGGCATAGGCAGCACGATCGACTCGTTGAATGCCAACCTCGCGCTGTTTCGCGAACAGAAAGTGGATATGGCCGGAGTTATTATCAATAAAACGCTTCCGGATAAAATAGACAAGGTGCGGCATTACGTGGGTAATTGGCTGGCCAGCAAAGGGATTCCCTTGCTCGGTATTCTGCCCTACGACAAATCGCTCGCCAACCCTACAATGGATGTGATCAGCAGCTCTGTCAACGGCCGGGTAATCCTTAACGAACAGGCGCTGGACAACCGGGTGGAACAAATTGTATCCGGCTCGCTGATCGAGGAAAAAGGTTTCGAGATCCTGCCCAATACCTTGATCATTGTGAACTACCGCCGGCTGGACACGGCGTTTGAGACCTTCCTGCAGGCAATGCATCAGGCGGATTTCGATGAAAATCCGATTGCCGGCGTCATTGTGCATGGTGAACAATCGGTGATCGCTTCGATGAAGCCCGAAGACTTTGCCTGTACCCCCTATCTGGAAGAAGAACGCATTCCTCTGGTCGCTACTTCGCTCGATACCTATGGCTCGGCCGTTCGGATCAGCCATCTGGAGGTCAAGATCAATACCCGTACCCTGTGGAAAGTGCAGCGCGCCATCGAGTTGGTGCAACAAAATGTACGCCTGGACGACCTGGCTCGCTAAAATACGCTAAATTGGAGGCTGTATTCTGCGAATAGTTGATCCTCCCGTGTATGAAACCTGCACTTCCTTTCCTGTTTGTAATCCTGCTTTTCCAGGGACTTCGGGCCCAAACGACCTGGTATGTACGGGCTGGCGCCTCCCCCGTGGGCGCCGATGCCTCGAGCTGGGCCACGGCCACCCCGTACCTGCAGGATGCCCTCGATGCCGCCCAGTTTGGCGATGCGATCTGGATCGCTGCGGGTACCTACAAGCCCGATGCTTCGGGCAACCGGAACGTTTCTTTTTTACTCAAAAACGGCGTCGGCCTTTACGGTGGTTTCGCCGGCTTTGAAACCGAACTGGAACAGCGCGACTGGGAGGCCAATCCCACTGTCCTTAGCGGCGATATCGGCGCCCCCGGCGATTCGACCGACAACAGTTACTGTATTCTCTATGCCGCAAAAACCGGCTTCAGTACCCGCATCGACGGACTGGTCATCGAAGCCGGCAATGCCGGCAATCCCGACAATGTCAACGTTTTTGCCCACCAGCCGGGGCATTCCGGCAGCGCAGTGTACCTCGACGGGCAGGGTGCGGGCAACTTTGCCTACCTCACCATTGCCCATTGCCTGATCCGCCGCAACCGGGCTGACTACTTCGGCGCTGTATATGCCAACGGACGCGACAACGGCAAAACAAGCCTTGTAGTGGAAAACAGCCTGTTCGAACGAAATAAAGCCGGTTTTAAAGGAGGCGGCATCGTAGTGGAAAACTACGCCTTCCAACCGGAGCCCCTGCGCCTGTCGGGTGCGGTCTTCCGCGACAATTACGGCCGCAGCGGCGGCGGCGCGCTGTACGTCGAGCACCACCAGAATATCGAAATGAACGGTTGCCGTTTCGAGCGCAATGAAGTCTTTGCCGGAACAGGCGGCGCCATCAGCCTGTTCGCCTACGGACAAAGCAATACCGTCCGCTTCCGCAACTGCGCGTTTACCGGAAATTTTACCACCAACAATCTGGACGGCGGCGCTATTTTCTACTATATTTTTTCGGGAAATACCGCCCTGGATTTTGACAATTGTTCGTTTACCGAAAACAAGGCCAGCGAAGGCGGATGTATCAACCTGATCAATGCCCTCAACGGCCAATGTCCCCTGCGTTTTAACCAGTGCCTCTTTGTCCGAAACAACGCCCTGGGGAGTATTTTGACCAGCAGCCTGGAAGGGCCTTTGGGGAATATCCGTTTTGTTCAGTGTGCGTTTTATGAAAATTCGGGTCAGGAGTTCTTTGTGGCGTTTAATCAGTCAGACTCCATCCTGCTGTACAACAGCATTCTTATAAAAAGCCCGGGCTCCCTGCCCTTCCTTACGGGCGCGAATCCAGTACTGGCCGACCATTGCCTGCTCAACCGGCCGGGTTGTGCCGATCTCGGCCCGAATGCAATATGCGCAGGCGGGATGTTGTTCAACGGCAAGCCGTTTTTTGTCAATCCCGATGCCGGCGATTTCCACTTGAGCCCCTGCTCGCCGGCCATTAACGCCGGGGCCAATAACCTGGCAGCCGGCCTGAGCGCCGACTTTGAAGGCCAGCCCCGCATCCGCGCAGGGGTGGTCGATCTGGGCCCCTATGAGCACGACCTGGGTTTTGTACCCACTGTCCTTACGCCCGCTTCCTGCCCCGATGCAAGTGACGGCTCGGTGGTTTTTGGCGGTTCCCACTGTTCACCCGTACTGATCACCTGGTCGAAGGGCGATATGATCGGAACCCGTACGGACAGTCTGGCGCCCGGCCTCTACGTTTTTTCCTTTATCGATGCGGTGGGGCATTCGGATATCGACACGGTTCTTATCCCTTCATTGCCTGGGTTATTGTTGCAGTCAGAAGTTGTACAACCGACTTGCGTGGGGCAACAGAATGGCATAGCCGCCATCGATGTGAGCGGCGGCACTCCGCCCTACCAGATCAGCTGGGGCGGCGGCAACACCGGAAATTTTTTATTCAATGTGCCGGCCGGGACCTACACCGTATCGGTCGTGGATGCCCGGGGCTGTAAGGCCCAGGAGCCGGTACTTGTGCCGGAGCCCGGTCCCGTCTCGCTCTTTTATACCGTGACGCCGGCCAGCGGGCCCAATCAGGCCGACGGCGCGATCTCGGTGGATAGCGTGTCGGGCTGCATGGGCCCCTTTGCCTGGCCCAATCCGCCCCTGCTCAATTTGTCACCCGGGACCTATCCCATTACAGTAACCGACCCCTGTGGTTGTGTACAGGTGTATCCGGTGTCCGTGGGCTTTGCCGTGAGCACGGAAGCCGCGCCCGAACAAGATGCGGGTCTGGCGCTGGCGCCCAATCCGGCACAGGCTGGCCAGGCGGCTGTGCTGCGCTGGAACCCCGGTTTTGCCCGGGTGCAAGTCCTCCGGATACAGGATGCCGCGGGCCGGGTATTGCAGCGGATCGCTGTTCCGCCGGGCGTACAGGAAGCAAGCCTTACGGCACCCAACAAGGCCGGACTCTACCGGGTTGTGCTGGAAGGGGAGGCGGGGCTGATCGGGTCGCTGGGCTGGGCTATCACCCGATAAGAGAGCATCCCTGGGGTTTTCTTGCGAGACCCCAAACGGTCCCTCCTTTTTCAAGTCCTGGCTACCTGCTGTAATTGGGCGATTCCTTGGTGATCGTGATATGGTGGGGGTGGCTTTCGATCATGCCGGCGTTGGTGATCTTGATGAACTGTGCTTTTTCCT